>NZ_KV802385.1:0-117240 GCF_001810675.1 Facklamia sp. HMSC062C11
TATTTTTGAGACTTGTGTCACAGCCTCTTTATTTTTGCTATTTTTTTGGATGATCATGATTTTCCTTAGAATGATCGTCAGAATTTTTATCGGATTTATCTTCGCTAGCTTTGATAAACTCTTGGATTTCATCGATTTCTTTTTGATCAATAAGATCCGCCTGATCAGGGCCTGCTAAGTATTCATGCAGGCTTTTAGGATCTTCGTTTACGAGACGAGCAAATTCATCTTTATCGATCGTTTGAATTTTTTGCATCACTTCACGGATAAAGAGTGTATGACGCTTAAAGGCGTAATAGGCAATCATTAGGATGAGTACCACAATGGCGAAAATCGGCAGATAGAAATTCGGTAAAAACATTTGAATTATTTGTAGAAAGATCAAAGGGAAGAAACTGCACATAATGACTAATTTTAATCGGTAAGAAAAAGTTAAAGGGGTATTTAGCCAAAAATTTAGAATTCCTGAGAATAAAGTTGTTAATGCGATTAAGTAAGCATAGAATAAGAAGCTTAATAGAAACGTGCTAAAGAAGACCAGTGGTTTAGACATTCTTAAGAGATCAAGACTTTGATGAAGGCTTGCTTCATTAGGAATGATTTGATAGTCAAAGGTCATTAATTGATTTTGGCCTTTTAGGTAGAATAAAATTTGATCCTTGCTTAAAATCAAATTCACTAATGAGTTTGACGATATTTTTTCAGCGTCTTCATTATTTAGTATAAGGCCACCGTCAGTACTATGGTTAACTAGTTGGTCATCAACGACCAATTGGAAGGGGGCGGAATGATAGTAAAGTGATTTTTCACCAGAGGCCAGTTGAAGTTCCTCGTTTTTAACTTGAAATTTAGGAACATGGGTATCCGCTTGGCCAATATTATCTAAGAGGTTTTGATAACTTGGACGAATCGCGATAAAAGTATTTAAAGCCATAAAAAGTGTGACAATAAGTGCCAGTATAACGTGTTTTGACCAGGCTAAATCAATACCTTCAATGAAATAGCGCGGATTTGACAAGGCGGCTTTAAGTATTAAAAATGTACGCTTCAAATAGAAACATCCTTTTCATTATATTTTCGTACTTATCTTAACGAATATTGGAATGGTCTGCAAGTTTATCTTAAGATTGATTTTTGATTAAAGTCCCTTGATCACTTTTATAAGCTGCGAGAAATAGGAGCAGTCCAAGAGCACTGATAATGAATCCATAGAAAATTGACTTAGGGCGGTAGGATAAGGTCACTTTATGGTCACCATGTGTGATAGGAATCGCCATCATCGTATCGTTGAGGACCTTTTCTTGTTTAACAAGTTGATCATCAACTTTGATGGACCAGGCCGGATCGTAAGCCATCGGGAAAAGAAGATAAGCCTGATTTTGTTGAATGCTTATATCACCTTGAATTTTTGTTGAAGAAAAATGCTTGATTTGAAAAAGGTGACTTTGTTTTTCATGGATCATAGCTTGATACTTCTTCAGATTAAAGCGATATAGAGCCATTAAATTAGCTTTAAGCTGTCCTTTTTTTAGATTAATTCGAAAAGTTTGTTGGTTCTTTGTCTTATTATAAGAAGCATTAATAATTTGGCGGCCATCAGATGTAAGGTGGTAGTCGTAATCTTGACCATTTAGCCTTAATTCTACTTGCGATGGTGAATACTGGCTAGGAAGGGTAAAGTAATAGGGGTCGCTGCTTGTTGTTGAAAAACGAATCAAGATAGATCCAGGTCGGTTGTTATCCTTTTTAGCATAAGTATAGAAGTCCCCGTCGCCCCGATCCAATACCTCCACATTATCATATTGCGTACTATCTAATTCGATGGGTTCGAAGAAGGGTTGATGGTCACCATCATAAGCGATTAATTGTAGGAGTTTTTCTTGATTTTGGATGGGTTGATAGTTATTAAATTGCGACTGAATAATTTTAGGGGACACCTCAATGCCAAAACCTAAACGTTCAGTATTTTCATAAATTCGATAACGATTTTTCGTTTCGATAAGTGGGTATGAAAAGATATCTAAGTCTTTAGTTTTAGGATATAGGGTATAGCCTTTATCAGGGGTAGACATCTCGGTATTAGAGGTTACATCTAGCAGATAGCGGACATTGAACAAATCATCCGTAAAGAGCGTTCCCGGTGAATAGGTCATTGTGTTCATACCACTGGTTAGCCCCAAATACTGATAAAGGGTTGTCATATGTTTTTCTAATGTCGAACTAAAGTGGTTCAGACCAAAGTAATTTCCAAAAAAAGCTTCATTTTTTGTTCGGAAAAAGTTTTGACTGATTCGATAGAATTGATCACGCTTTGGGCGAATCGGATCGATTGCTTCATCGAGCAATTGAGTATAGTCTTGATAACGATCTGCTAAGAGATAGGTATCATTATCAGAAATAATCAAGAAAGCATTTGAAGTTAGTTCTGCTAAACAAAGGGCAAGTAGCAGGATTTGTCGGTGATTTTTGGGTAACCATTTATTGGCTAATAACCAAAGCGTTAGGATCCAGAATAATCCTGTTAAGGCAATTTTTCCAAAGCTTAAATAAGCGTAATCACTTCCCTTATATTGAATTCCTAAAATAAAGAAAGCAACTAACAAGATGAGGGCTTGTTTATTGGATAAGGAACCTTCGATTTTTCGCGCAGATTTTAGGGCTAATACCAATAGGAAAAAACAGAAAGTAAAAGAAAATCTGAAATTATACCAGATAGGGAATTGTCCCATATGCCAAAGCTTATCGAATAGCTCGATCGAAAAAGAGGCATAGTACATTAAAAGTATAAATATGGCTGCTAACTTGTCTTTAAGCGGGATTTCTTTTGTCATAAAATAAGAAAGAGCTAGAATAAAAGCAAACATTCCTATATAGATATTAGGAGATCCAGTAGCCATTTGATCATAATTAAAGGCTCCTATGAAGAATTTAGAAGTAATATCCAAAAAAGAGTGCTCTTGAACAATCTCCCAGACGAGCTGATTATCCCCTGTCATCTGAGCTGCTTTTGATGACAGCATAGAGATAAATGCTGGAACAAGAACGATCCCTGCTATTAAAGTAGCGATGAGTGAATACTTTACAAAATGAGTATACCGTTTAAGAATATTTTTAAAGTTGATTGAGGATTCTTGACAAATAATCGCATACAAGGCATAGAAGGCTAGAAATATGCAGATCATGTAACCAATATAATAATGACAGATTAGACACAGACTTAGGCTAAAGACATAAAACCTAGGTGATTGTTGGCGAATCATTTTTTCAAGGCCATAAACTATAAGAGGTAATAGCACCAATCCATCAAACCACATAATGTTTAATGAAAAGGCGATTGTATAAGACATGAGGGCATAACATTGGGCTAGCGCTAAATTATTATATTGAGTCTTGGGAGAGAGTGATTTTGCTAAAAAATAAAAACTGATGCTAGAAGCCATGATTTTCGCAGCAGTTAGAAAACTGATGGCTAGGTCCAAATGATTCTTAGGAAAGATAAGAAGAATCAGATTAAAGGGACTAATAAGATAGTAGGCCCATAATCCTAGCATTTCGCCACCTAGACCTTTATGAAAGGAGTAAAGGATTTGACTAGGGTCATGTAGTAAGGCCTGACGAAACAGGGCAAAAAAGTCAAGGTATTGTTGACTTAAGTCAATTGTTAGAAGGCTTCTACCATCTTCAATAGCGAAGGGAATAAAACGATTGACTAGGGCAAGTAGAGCGAGTAGTAAGCCGGTTATGGTTCCTGTAAGCAGGTAGTCGGCATATTTAAATCTCAACATATTGGACTCCTTAAAATAAAATTCTCAACTATCATAACAAAGACGCTTTGTTTTTGCATGGGGGATTTCTCATTTTGTAAGCAATCAGATAAAAGAAGTAAATTTCTAGAAGGAAATTATTTTAATTGCTAAAGGGCCTACCACTATGAAGAATATTTAGAAGATTTGGCTAAATCATTTGACTAAATTTTTTATCTCGGTTTTAAACGGTTTGATAATTTGCTATAATTTAATGGATTATGATTTGATCAAGAGAAAGTATGAGGTTTATGATAAATTCAAACTATAAATTAAAAAGAAAAAAGAAAAAATCGCACATTCCTCGCCGTTTAAATATTTTATTTACGGTATCCTTCTTAGCATTTGTGGCACTCTTTGTTCGATTAGGTTATTTGCAACTTTATAAGGGACAGAGTTTGACTCAAATGGTAGAGCGAACAGATTCAACGATTTCAACGGGGTCAGTCCCTCGGGGAATGATCTATGATAGTTTAGGTAGAATCGTTGTTGGTAATCAACCAGAGAGAGCGATTCTATATACGCGGGGTCGAGATTCCCAAGTTTCTTCTAAAGAGATTTTAACAGTGGCCAAACAACTAGCTTCCTTAATCGAGTTGCCGACTCAATCTTTAACCGAGGTGGATCTAAAAAATTACTTTTTAGCCACTAGGAGAGATGAAGTACTTAGTCGGATGACTGCTGAAGAAAAAACCTTAAAAGGTACTAAGGGTTATCAGGCTCAACTTGATAAAATTAAGCCGGAAGACTTAAATTTTTCGGATGTTGAGTTAGAAATAGCAATGATCTATAACCGAATGTCCTCTGCCTATGCTCTATCTACAGTTCCTATTAAGAATAAAAATGTAACCCAGGAAGAAATTGCACGAATTAGTGAAAATATGTCTGTTTTACCAGGAATACAATTGGGGACCGATTGGCAACGGACTTATCCACAAGGTGATATGTTAAGGTCAATTTTGGGTCAGGTGTCTACCGAAGAACGCGGAATTCCTAGCGATACTGCTAAAGAATTATTAACGCGTGGGTATGCCATGAATGATCGGGTAGGAATGTCCTACTTGGAAGAACAATATGAGACCGTTTTACGAGGTACTAAGTCTGTGAATAATATTGTGACGGACTCACAAGATGATATTTTAAAAAATGAGCAAGTCTATCCCGGAAATAAGGGAGCTAACTTAGTATTAACCATAAATAGTGATTTCCAAAAGAAATTAGATCAGGTGGTCGAGGAGAATCTTAAAAATATTGGCCCTAATCAATATCTTAACGATCGGATTTATGTGGTAGCTCTTAATCCTCAAAATGGAGATATATTAGGGATTTCTGGTAAAAAATTTGCCTATGATCAAGCCACTGATTCTTATAACTATGATCAAATTCAAGACGATGTCCTAGGGGCCATCAATTCTTCTTATAGTATGGGTTCTTCGGTTAAGCCAGCAATGGTGGCAACCGGATATCAAGAAGGAGCGATTAGTTTAACTGATAATGTTTTAGTGGATGAGCCAATGAAATTCCAGGCATCTCAAGTTAAGTCATCCGTTTTTAATCGGAATGGTCAGGTACCTGTCGACGATATTACAGCTATTCAAAAGTCCTCTAATATTTATATGATTAAATTAGCTATGAAGATTGGTGGTCAACTAAATTACGAAAAAGAGGGTCTATTAAATATTAATCCTGATACTATTAATATTATTCGACGACATTTTTCAGAGTTTGGTCTAGGGACATCAACGGGTATTGATTTACCAAATGAATCTCAAGGTTTTTCTCCTAAGAGTAATCAATTGGTATCTGCCTTGGATTTATCTTACGGACAGTTTGACTTGTATACGCCCTTACAGTTGGGGCAGTATGCAGCAACGATAGCTAATGGGGGCAAACGATTTTCTCCACGTTTGGTTAAAGAAATTCGGAGTACTGATTCCAATGGTGAACTTGGGGGGGTCTTAGCAACGGTTCCTCCAAAATTATTAAATGATATCAATATTGATCCTGCGGCTATGGATCGGATACACCAGGGGATGTATCAGTTTTCTCACACTAATGAAGGTGCGGCAAGCCGGTACTTCTTGAATTATCCGATAAAATTAGGTTCAAAGACAGGAACGGCAGAGGCATTCTATTCAGGACCTATTCAATATGCTAAAAATAATCCTGTAACGAATGCGTCATTTATAGGCTTTGCTCCCTATGATAAGCCGGAAATCGCGGTTGCAGTGGTCGTTCCATATCTTAAGGAAGGAATTCTAGCGGTCGACGTATTGAATTTAGCCAAGCAAATTATGGATATTTATTTTGAATCACAAAGTGAGACAAATCAGTTGATTAAGGGTCAAGAAGGTGTTGATACGAACGCTATTTCTACTTCAACTGAGGCGGACTCAGAAAGTTCAGTTGAACAAACGACAACCAGTGTTCAATAATATTTATTGGCTTTTTTACTCAAAATTGATTTAATTTGTTATAATAAAAGAAAAATATAGAAGGTGAAAAGAATGGATATATGGATTTTAGTATTGGCATTTTTAGTGATTGCGATTATTTTATTATTCGCCTCACTTTTTGCTAAAGATAGTCAGGATTATCAAGAGATGGATGACAGTTTTAATGAGCATCAACAAAAGCTTTCTGATTTGCAAGGTCAAATCAAACAGATTGAACGGGATATCTATGAAGAAGTGGGACTAGAAGATAATGAAAATCTTCCAAATGTATCTTCCTTAACGGCAGATCAGGTTTATCACAATTCTACAAATCCCGCTGATTCAGATATTACCGTAAAAGTTGCGGATCAATCTGGCGTTTCTACAGAAGTCGTTGATGAAGGACCGAGTGTAAATATGAATATTACAGAAAGAACGAGAGAGGAAATTATTCGTTTCTACTCTCAAGGTTACACAGTGAATGAAATTGCTAAGGAAGTGAATGAACAAGCTGAGACCGTTCAATACTTCATCGATGAATATATTGAGAACCGTTAAAAGGAGGATGAGATAATGAGTAAGCAATCCTTACGCTCACTCGGTGTAGGCTTTTTACTAGCTGCTATTCTAACGGGGGCATTTGCTATTTTTTATCAAGGACAGGTCCCCATTTCTGGAATTACCTTACCGAGTGTTTTAAAAGGACAGAATTCAAAGGCCAATGAATCTGTGGTCGAAGAGCTGAGTCAAGTCAAGGAAGAAAAGGATCAATTAAATTTAAATATTGCATCGATCAATCTTGAAAATACGGGTCTAACTGAAAAAGTAAATAATCAAGCTGAGTCTTTGGAATATTATAAATCTCTATTAGAATCAAATGGTATCTTGTTACCTAAGGATGATAGTGAAACTGCCGAGGATGAGAGTGAATCAACTGTTAAAGGGGATCAAATATTTACAGTCAATCAAGGTGAAAGTGCAGGGGAGATAGCTAAAAGACTTGAATCGGAAGGCTTTATTTCTTCAGCGGCCGAATTTGAACAGTTGATTTCTGATTGGAATCTATCCGGATTGATCCAAGCAGGTGACCACGAGTTGTCTACCTCGATGACCATTCATGAGATAGCAAGTCAATTAACGAATGGTGCCTACTATCATCAATAATAAAAAAACGGTAGCATGAATGTGTCAATCGTGTTATACTAGTTAGGTGCTTCTAGTAAGATAATTTTAGATCCGATTGGAGGGAATATGATGCGCGTTAATATTAACTTAGAATGTACTGAATGTGGAGAACGTAATTACTTAACCAGTAAGAATAAAAGAAACAATCCTGACCGGATTGAAACTAAAAAATATTGTCCACGTGAACGTAAAGTAACACTTCACCGTGAAGTTAAAAAATAATCTTTATTGAAGACGGTTGTATGACCGTCTTTTTTATTTTCAATATAAGATGTGTATGTTCAAGGTAAAATTTGGCACGTATAATAATTGGAATAGGTTATTAAATCGTTTAGAAGGTAACTAATCTTGGACTTTTGTTAATTTACTCGTCAGCAGAGGGGGGAATCATGTATAATAAGGTTAATTAATAAAAAAGGAGGTCTTTATGCACCTACTATCATCCTATAAAAAATCATATGTTACTTTTAGTTTACTACTTATTAATGTAATCGTTTATGCTTATATGTTGATTCGGTTTGGATCAAGCACATCTTTTGATGCTTTGATTGCTACCGGTGCCAAGTCCAACTTTCATATTGTTGCTTATCATCAATGGTATCGATTGATTACACCTTCATTTATTCATATAGGCTTCGAACATTTATTTTTTAATTGCTTGACACTCTATTTTATTGGGCAGGATTTAGAAGCTTTAATGGGTCATTGGCGTTTTGCCTGTTTGTTCTTTGTGGCTAGTTTTGGTGGCAATCTTTTTTCTTTTGCCTTAAATATGAATGTATCAGCAGGCGCTTCAACAGGAATTTTTGGATTATTTGTGGCCTATGTTATTTTAGCTAAGATGTATCCTCACTCATTCGCCTTGCAACAAAGAGCCATCAACTTTGCTTTATTAATTGTATTAAATATTGTCACAGGCTTCATGTCCACCGGTATTGATAATTGGGGTCATTTTGGTGGAGCAGTCTTTGGAGCACTGATTACATTAATATTAGGATTGGGATCTGGTTATCGATCAACCATTGATAAAAGAGATCGATTTCTTGCTTTAATAGCCGTTATTTTACTAAGCCTAGGAATGTTATTTTGGGGAATTCAACGTACGAAAGGAGCGATACTCGGTGGCTTCTAAGAATAAATTAAGTCTGGCGATCGATTTAGGTGGCACTTCTGCAAAGATGGCCTTGATTGACACTGAGGGAGCTATCCACCATCGATGGTCTTTGCCTACAGATATTCGTGACCAGGGGCGCTATATCGTTTCCAATCTAATTCAGTCAATTCATGAGCAACTAACCATTTTGGATCTAGACTTACTTGATATCAAGGGGATTGGTATGGGGACACCTGGGATTGTTTTAGCAGACGGGTCTGTTAAAGGAGCCTATAATTTGAATTGGGCGACAGCGTTCCCTGTTAAAGAGAGTTTTAATTTATCCTTACCTCTGCCTTTTTATTTAACCAACGATGCTAATGCGGCGGCCTTAGGAGAGCAATGGTTAGGTGCTGGAGCAGGGCATCAAAGTTTGGTAATGATTACTTTGGGAACAGGTATTGGTGGTGGAATTGTCAGCGGTGGTCGTTTAATCGAAGGCTCTTGGGGCTCTGCCGGTGAGATTGGTCACTTAACGATTGATACAAGTCGAACGTATCGCTGTACTTGTGGGAAATATGGTTGTTTGGAATCGGTAGCTTCTGCAACGGGTCTAGTCAACCTTCTAGACCATTATGCTCAAGAAAGTATTGTTTCATCAGAATTGCTCAAGGATTATCGTTCGGGGGCAATGATCGACGCTAAGCAAATTATCAATGCGGCAAAGTCAGGTGATTTGTTGGCTTTGCAGATTTTTGATGAATTTAGTCATTATTTGGCTTTAGCTTGCTCACATATTGCCAATATTCTTAACCCTGAATTAATATTGATAGGTGGCGGCGTTTCAATGGCGGGAGAATTTTTGATCCATGCGATTAAAGAGAAATATTTGAACTATGTATATCCACCTATTAAAGAGCAAACCCAAATAGCACTAGCAAATTTGGGCAATGATGCGGGATTAATTGGGGCAGCAGCTTTAGTTATTCGGAATAATTAGAAAGAAGGATCTTATGTCATTTTTAAGAGTTTTATCGAGTGTTATTTTAATAGTAATTATTTTGTTTGCAGTTTATCAGGCTTATCTATGGTTTTTGCGCAAACGGTCGGCTCAAATGATCAGTGCGATGGATTTGAATGAACGGATTCGTAAGCTTCAATTGGTGGATGTCCGAGAAGCCGCTGAATTTGATCGTGAACATATTTTAGGAGCCCGTAATATTCCTTTTACCCAGTTTAAGATGCGGAGCGGTGAGATCCGTCGAGATCTACCGGTGTGTCTTTATGATGAAGGGGGAAATCATCTGACCTCACGTGCAGCAGGTATCCTAAAGAAACAAGGACATTCTCAAGTCTATATTTTAACAGGCGGTTTGGAAAAATGGTTTGGAAAAACAAAATCTAATTTATCTTAAATTGATAAAAAGTTCGATTTTGATGCATGGGATGATGCGTCAAAATCGAACTTTTTATTTGAAAAACATTTTTGAGACTTGTTCAGGACTTTCCTTGCCTCCTTTTTTTATCCAATGAAGTGCGATGCTAATATTGGAAGCGATAAATACCTCATAAGCATAATCTGATGGTAGCGGGATTTGATTTTTGATGTATTGTTGTAGGCTAGGATATGTCTGGATTAGCTGCCATAAATAATCTCTAAGTATTTTTTCAATATAATCTGGGCGTGCTTTGACGACGCTTTCAATGAAATCGAAATCTTTTTCCAGCCATTCGATAATCGGTAAGATATTTGGTTGCCAGCTAGTCTGTTGATCAATATTAGCTAAGTGATTTGATACATGATCCAGTAATCCTTGTAAAAGTTGATTCATCATATCTTCCTTATCTTTATAATGAAGATAAAACGTGCCACGATTAATATTGGCAGCTTGGCTAATTTCAGAGATGGATAAAGTCTCCCAAGCTTGATCGTGGAGGAGTCTTGTGAGCGCGCTTTTTATGGCATTTTTAGTGTTAGTATGTCGTTTTGCTTTCATAGAGCCTCCTACTTGTATCTTAGTCAAGATTATTATAGAATAGTTAGGGTATTAAATCAACACAATGTTCAATTAAGGAGTAGAAATATGGCATATATCGAGTTAAAACATAGTTATAAGCGGTTTAAGTCAGGTCAAAGTGAAATCATCGCGAATGAAGATATTAGCTTTGAAGTGAATCAGGGTGAATTAGTTGTTATTTTAGGAGCCTCGGGAGCAGGTAAGTCTACCCTCTTAAATATTTTGGGAGGAATGGATTCTAATGATGAAGGACAAGTAATTATTGATGGTCAAAATATTGCAAACTATAGCTCGAAAGAACTGACCACTTATCGACGCAATGATGTAGGTTTTGTTTTTCAATTTTATAATTTGGTTCCGAATCTTACCGCAAAAGAAAATGTTGAACTGGCTTCTCAAATCGTTGTCGATGCCCAAGATGCTGAGGAGGCCTTGATATCGGTTGGTTTAAAAGATCGAATGAATAATTTTCCAGCCCAATTATCTGGAGGTGAACAGCAACGGGTCTCTATTGCGCGTGCGATTGCTAAGAATCCTAAGTTATTATTGTGTGATGAACCAACGGGTGCTTTGGATTATCAAACGGGTAAAGCGATACTTCAGATCTTACAAGATCGATCACGTGAGCAACATGCCACAGTAGTAATTGTGACCCATAATGCGGCGATAGCACCGATTGCAGACCGTGTGATCCATATGCATGATGCCAAGATTCGGTCAATTGAAGTGAATGAACATCCTAAGAATATTGAAGATATCACTTATTAGGAGGGAAAATTTTGAAGAAGAGTTTAAATAAAGACATTTTTCGTTCATTTCTAAAGTCCAAAGGACGATTTTTCTCCATTCTTATGTTAGTCATGTTAGGATCCTTTGCACTAGTGGGATTGAAGGTGACAGGTCCTATGATTAATGAAGCGGCATCGTCTTATCTAAACAATTATCATACAATGGACTTGGCTGTTATTTCAGATTGGGGCTTAAGTGATGAAGACCGTCAGGATATCAATAAACTTAGGGATCATGCTGTGATTGACTATGGTTATTTTACCGATGTCGTAGTTAAGGACTCTAGCCAAGCAGTTCGGATTTTTTCTAAAACTGAACATAATTCACAATTTGAATTAGTTAAGGGCCAATATCCTAAATATAAAGACGAAATTGCCTTAGCATCTTTCTATCAAGGTCGTTATCAAATTGGTGATAAGATTACTTTTGAACAATCAAACTCTGCACTCCTTAAAGAAGATAGTTACACAGTTGTTGGCTTTGTAAATTCGACCGAGATCATCTCTAATATTGAATTGGGACAGGCATCTTCTGGATCTGGAGCGCTGGCTTTTTATGGTCTGGTCGATCAGCAAGCTTTCGATAGTGAATACTATACGATAGCACGATTGACCTACTCTGATTTAGCAAAGTTGAATTGTTTTAGCGATGAGTATCAAGAACGGTTGGAACAATACCAAGATGAATTGGATCAATTATTAGCAGATAATGGTCAAAAAAGATATGAGCTAATTAAAAGCGAAATTAAAGATCAGATTGAAGAAGGACAAGATAAGATCGACCAAGGTAAGAAAGATTTGCAAGATGGTCAAGAACAATTAGACCAAGCACAAGCGACACTTGATCAGCAAAGGGCTGATCTTCAAATTAAAATTGATGCTGTTAAACAACAGATGTTGGCTCAGGGAATCAAGGAAGCAGATATCATTTATCCAGCTGAACTCCAAGCAGGTATCGATCAATTAGATCAAGCACAATCAGAACTTGATCAAAAGAAGACTGACTATCAACGCGAGGCAAAAACAGGCCAATCTGATATTGATCAAGCACAGTCAGAGATTGATGACGCCCAAGAAACATTAATGAATCTTTCAGTGCCTACTTATAAAACTTATACGCGGCGAACTATTCCTGGTGGAAATGGTTATTTAAGTGTCTTTTTATCTTCGAATGGGATTTCTGCGGTGGGTAATCTATTTCCAGTTATTCTATTTGCAGTCGCTATTTTAGTATCAATGACAACGATGACTCGATTTGTGGCCGAAGAAAGAACCAATGCAGGGGTCATGAAAGCATTAGGATATAGTAATCGACATGTTATTAGGAAGTTTCTTTACTATGGATTCTCTGCTTCATTTATTGGGGGAATCTTAGGAATATTGATGGGGACATACTTATTACCTAAACTTTTGGAGACGGCGCTACTATCAGAAACGATATTACCATCAATCAAAGAGCGCATTTACTGGCCAATTTCTTTATTGGCTTTGCTAATTTCCGTTCTTTCTGCTTGTATTCCAGCTATTTGGATTGCCTATAAGGAGTTGAGTGAATCATCTGCTCAATTATTGTTACCTAAACCTCCTGCCAAAGGATCTAGCATTTTATTAGAAAAGATCCCTTTTATCTGGAATCGACTCTCTTTTATTAACAAAGTGACTGCCCGTAACATGTTTCGTTATAAACAGCGAATGTTAATGACTGTGATTGGGGTGGCGGGCTCTGTTTCCCTATTATATGCTGGACTAGCTATGCAATCCTCTTTGTCTGGTGTTGCTTCCTATCAATTTGGAGAGGTGATTCAATATGATGCCATGGTGGTTCATAAGGATCATTTAAGTGACCAAGAAAAAGAAGATTTATTTCATCAGTTAGCCGATTCGGCTATTGACCAGAAATTGCCAATTTATAGTCAACAAATGACTAAAGAGATTGATGGACTGAGCGATCAACAACAAGTAAATTTGATGGTAAGTGATCAAGCAAATATGAAGGGCTTTATTCAACTTTTTGATGACCAATCGGGTGAGCGAATGGACCTACCTAAAGATGGGGTTATTGTATCAAGTAAATTAGCTAAGCTGCTGAAACTACAAGTGGGGGATTCTTTTACATTAAAAGATGATCAAGGCCTTGAATATACTTTTAGATTAAAGGGGATTGCTCAAATGTTTGCGGGTCATTATGTGTTGATGAATGCAGATTATTATCATCAAGCAATGAACCATGATTTTGAATCCAATGCTCACCTATTGAAACTAAATAATCAGCAGGCAGAACATGTTCAGGCTGTTGCGGCTGATTTTATGGCTTTGGATGGGGTCAAGGCTGTCATTCAAAATACTGCTATTATTAATCAAATTGATAGCTTAGTAGAATCTTTAAATAGTGTGATGAATGTGTTGACAATTGCAACTTTAGCCTTGGCCGTTGTGATTCTATATAATCTAACGGTAATTAATATTTCAGAAAGAATTCGTGAATTATCGACGATTAAAGTACTGGGCTTTTATAATCGAGAAGTGACCTTATATATCTATCGTGAAACCATTGTCTTATCAATTATTGGCATTTTGCTAGGATTAATAGGGGGACGACTCTTACATCGGATTATCTTAGAAGGGGTGGCACCGGATACGATGCAATTTCCATTAAGTGTCAGTTGGTCAGTTTACGCGATTCCAATTGGATCGGTCTTGCTGTTAATTTGTTTATTAGGATTCTATGTCAACCATCATCTTAAAAAAGTGGATATGTTAGAAGCTTTAAAATCCGTTGATTAGTTCTTAGTGTAATATAAAAACTCGACCCTGTGATTGGTCGAGTTTTTTGTATTTAGTACAATTTCATCTTTACTAGTTAAAGTAGGGGTAAGTTAGGATTAAAGCCATTTACTAATGGGGTAGATAGTCGATTAGCGTAATATATAAAGTAATTGCAAGTCCAATCAGCATTACTAGTACCATTAATAAAGACATGATTCGAATCATGCGATCATACTTACTGGCTTTTTTCTTTTTCTTCTTTGCCAAACAGACGACCTCCTTCGTCAAGATAAGCTCATTTTACCAAAAATATTTTGAAAATCCAAGAAAGACTGGTAATCAAACTTTTAATCCGATTAAACTTTTGCTAAAATTAGAAATAATTAGGTAGATTTTAGAGGGTTATCATTCCTTAGTAAGGAATAGGAGAATTTTAATAATGAATAGATAAGGAGTTATAAAATGACTTTAGCACAAATTGGTGTTGTTGGCATGGCGGTAATGGGAAAGAATTTAGCACTAAATCTTGAAAGCCGGGGCTATCATGTGGCGATCTTTAATCGTAGCTACGCGAAAACTCAGGCAGTTAAAGATGAATTCCCCAAAAAAAATTTAATCGCAAGTCAAGAACTTTCAGCGTTTGTTCAATCGATTGAACGTCCGCGCCGGATTATTCTAATGGTAAAGGCAGGATCAGCGACAGATGCAACCATTGAAAGCATCTTACCATTGTTAGATTCTGGTGACATTCTTATTGATGGCGGAAATAGTTACTATCAAGATACTAGACGACGTAGTCAAGCGATTAATGCCACGGGCATTCACTTTATGGGAATGGGTGTTTCTGGTGGCGAAGAAGGGGCTTTACACGGCCCTGCTTTGATGCCAGGGGGACCAAAAGAAGCTTATGATCAGGTTGCGGAGATCTTACAACAGATTGCGGCAAAAGACCCTCAAGACCATGAAGCCTGCGTAGCTTATATGGGTCCGGATGGCGCGGGTCATTATGTCAAAATGGTCCACAATGGCATTGAATATGCTGATATGCAATTGATTGCTGAGATCTATGAATTTATGCGCTATCGGATGAATTTACCCGTTGAAGAAATTGCTAGCATTTTTGACCAATGGAATCAAGGAGAGCTCCAATCGTATTTGATTGAAATTACAGCTAATATCTTAAGCAAAAAAGATCCAAAAACCGGAGAAGCAATGATTGATATGATCTTAGACCGCGCTGGTAATAAAGGAACGGGAAAATGGACTTCTCAATCTGCTTTGGATCTAGGTTTGCCTTCTTTTACAATTACAGCGTCAGTTTTTAGTCGATATATCTCAGCTTTTAAAGAGCAACGAGTTAAGGCGAGCCAATATCTATCCGGTCCAGATGAAGACTTATCTTTTGATGTGGATAAGGAAGCACTCATCGAACAGCTTCGACAAGCCCTTTACTTAGGGAAACTCATCGCTTATGCTCAAGGATTTTCTCAATATCAAACGGCTTCGGTTGAGTATAATTGGCAATTAGATTGTGGTCAAATTGCTCAAGTCTTTAGGGGTGGCTGCATTATTCAAGCTCGATTTTTACAAGAGATTACCCAAGCCTATCGACGTGATCCAGAATTAGAAAATTTATTGTTGGATCCTTATTTTGCCAAAGTATGCCAAGACTATCAGAAGAGTTTAAGACAGGTCATTGTTTTAGCAACTCAGACTGGCATAGCAATTCCTGCCCTTATGTCTAGCTTGTCATACTATGATGCCTATCGTAGCGACCGCTTACCAGCCAATCTTATTCAAGCTCAAAGAGATTATTTCGGAGCGCATACTTATGAGCGCGTGGATCGTCCAGGAGCTTTTCACTATCATTGGCTGACTCAAGGAGAAGAAGAAGTGTAAATAGATAAAAATAGAAGATTTTTATTTTATCATAGCTTTTTAAGATGAAAAAGTTTACAATATGAGTGAGTATATGAGAAGGGAAGCGTTTTTATGAATACCAACCATAATCAGAAGATTCTAATTGTCGAAGATGAGAAGAATTTAGCGCGTTTTGTTGAATTAGAATTACAACATGAAGGCTATGAAACAGAAATATGTTATGATGGGCGGTCAGGATTAAACCGAGCCTTGGAGGATGACTGGGATGTTATTCTATTAGATTTAATGTTGCCAGAATTAAATGGTCTCGAGGTTGTTCGTCGCATTCGCCCTATTAAGGATACACCAATTATTATTATGACGGCTCGTGATTCAGTGATTGATCGCGTATCGGGTCTTGATCAAGGAGCTGATGATTATATTGTCAAACCTTTTGCGATTGAGGAACTTCTAGCTCGATTGCGAGCCCTATTTCGACGGATTGAGAGTGAAGAGGATATCCGTACTCAACAACAATTAGTGATTCGCTATCGAGATTTAACGATTGAGAAAGCTTCTCGAATCGTTCGGCGAGGAGATGAAGTGATTGATTTAACCAAGCGGGAATATGAATTGCTCTTATTCTTGATGGAAAATGTTAATATGGTTTTATCGAGAGATGTGCTATTAGAAGAGGTCTGGGGATATAAGACAGAAGTTGAGACCAATGTAGTGGATGTGTATATTCGTTATTTAAGAAATAAAATTGATGTTGAAGGGCAAGAATCTTATATCCAAACTGTACGTGGCACAGGTTATGTAATGAGAACTTAAAAAATGAAAAAACCGACAATTAATTTTTTAAAGCATCCCCCTTCCTTAAAATGGAAATGGCCAATATTGTTATTTGTAGCATTTATGACTTTATCAATTGGATCCTTGATTGCCTACCAAAGAATATCGGTGAATCATTTCCATAATCAGGTTAAGGAAGTTTATCAAGAACGATTGATGGACTTAACGCAAGAACTAGCCTCCTTAGAGCGTCCTATTAATTCGACCAATTTTATGGATCCAAGTTTATCGAAAAGAATGGATCTTCAACAGCGATTAGTTCGCTTGTATGTTGAAAAAAATGTGGATGTACGTGTTTACACTCCTGAAGGTCGCTTGGTATATGAAAGCCAACCCTATGCCTTGTCCTATCAAAAAACGAATCAAGTTTTAACAGATAAGATGATTCAAGGTAAACAGTATCTTGTCGGAAATGAACGGGTTATCTCTCCTAGCTCAAATAAGCACTTAGGCAGCATACAGATGATCGTTTCCATGGATCGCATGGAAGAATTAATGCGAGGTCAATATCGTGATGGGCGAATTGCCTTAATCGTATATGTCTTATTATCTCTAGGTCTAGCTTATATAATTTCTTATTATTTTCTAAAACCCTTATCTTATATTAATAACACCTTGGATTTGTTGGAAGAGGGAACGTTATCTGAAGTGCGATTAATGGAGCCACGATCGAATGATGAGTGGAGTGATTTGTGTCTACATTTAAATCGACTTTTGGATAAGATTGACCAATATGTGACAAATCAAAAACAATTCGTAGAGGATGTCTCACATGAATTGAGGACTCCTGTAGCCATTGTTGAAGGGCACTTAAAAATGCTCAATCGTTGGGGTAAGGAGGATCAAACGGTCCTTGAGGAATCAATTGCTGCTTCTTTGCAAGAAATAACTCGAATGAAGGATCTTGTTCAAGAAATGTTAGATCTTTCACGGGCAGACCATGTTGATGTGGATTATAAAAATGAAATGACTGAAGTCGTTTCGACGACGAAACAGGTCTTTAATAACTTCGTCATGCTTTATCCCGATTTTAAAATCTTTTTAGATGCGGAGAAGAGCCAGGATCCTATTTATGTGAATATGTTCCGCAATCATTTTGAGCAGATTTTAATTATTTTAATGGATAATGCCGTCAAGTATTCTACTAATCGTAAAGAAATCCATTTATCCTTGAGTAAAGGGGTTAATAAGGTAGAAATTGCGGTTCAAGATTTTGGTGAAGGAATGCGAGAAGAAGATAAAGAGCGTGTGTTTGGGCGTTTTTATCGAGTGGATAAAGCGCGTGCTCGCAATCAAGGGGGCAATGGATTGGGCTTAAGTATTGCTAAACAATTGGTTGAAAGTTACCGTGGTCAAATCCGTTTGGAGTCTGTTTATGGACATGGTTCCATTTTTTATGTTGAATTTCCTATTATGACTGATCAACGTGCAATCTATAAAAATAAACAGGCTCAATTAGAAAAAGAAATTAAATAATACAATGAGCTATGATTTTGGAGGCTGTGACATATTTGTTGCAGCCTCCAAAATTTTAGACGCTCCTATTCTATTGGGAAATTATGTTATATTGTGGTCCATTAAAAAAGTCTCCCGAGTGCTATATTTTAGCATTCGGGAGACTTTCATGATTGAAAAACTTGATAAGCTCTCTTTTATGTTAAGGGAAGGGCTTATCGTTGATTCCGATTTTGTTTGCCAGCGTTGCGTCCTTGACCCTTGGAGCTGCTCTTAACAGGGACGATCCGTTTAGCATTTTCAGCTTTAATGGCATTTTTGTTTTCTCTAGCGGCCTTTTTTCGCTTTTCGCGAGGAAGATCGGCATACTTTTTGGCTTTTTCTTCCATCTCAGCTTGAATCTTAGGGCGTGCAACGTGATTCATATAAATTTGTTGAAGGAGAGATACAATGGATCCAGCTAAGAAATAGACACCTAAACCAGCGTTAGAAGCATAAGTGAACCAACCTAACATGAGTGGGTTCATAATTAACATTGAATTTTGCATTTGGCTGGCTTGTGGGTTGTCAGTCGCAGGAGTTGGTGCAGCTTTTTGCATCAACCAGGAAGATAAGAAGGTGGCTACGACAACTAGAACAACGATTGCGATACTACGTTGCCCCAAATCAATACCTAAGAAGGTTGAATGGGCAATTTTTTCGGAGGACCGAATGGCGGCATAAACCGCTGAAATGAAGGGCAATTGAATCAATAGGGGCAAGCAACCTGACATTGAAGAGAGCATGTTAATGTCATATTTAGCATAAACTTGCATTAATTCTTTTTGTAGGTCTGCTTTTTCTTTTGGATCATCGGTATCATTCATTTCTGCTTGAATTTCACTAATTTCTGGTTGAGCATACTTCATTTTTGCGGATGATTCCATGGTGTTTTTAGTCATTTTATAGGTGGAAGGCAACATTAACAGTCTTACTGCTACGGTTATGATAATAATTGCCATTCCATACGAACCATTAAATAGATGGGCTAGAAAGTCCATTAAGCGAGCGGTTGGAATTCCGATATATTGGTAAACCGTTCCTGTTGGCATGCCTGATTTATCATAGCGGACGCAACCGGCTGCTATCAGACAAATAAAGGCAAATAAAAGAATCTTTTTGCCATGTTTTTTGATAAACTGCATAGTTCACACTCCATTAATATTTTTCTTCCTAAAAGTTGGAAGCTAATCCTCCTTATTTTATGCTAAAATAGCTTTCAGTGCAAGGAGTATTATAGTGAAAGCTCATCGCCTAGACAACTTTATGGTATAATGGACGGACGATACGATAAGCAATGATCGAAGGATGTGAAGGAATGACTGTAGGTAAGAAAAATAATTCAAACGCTAAGAAAAAAAAGAAATCTCAAGTGACTTATCAGAATACTTACTTGATTTTAGGTCTAATTATCGTTTTCTTAAGTTTAGTATCTGTCTTTAATTGGGGCATGGTCGGTGTCATGATGACTAATGGATTTAGGCTACTTGTTGGTGAGACTTATACGTTGGTCTTGGCCTTTGCGATTTGGTTAGGCTTGGCATTAATCGTTCGAGGCCGAATGGTGCGGATTGAAGGACGCCAAGTTATCGGCGGAATATTTGTTTTGATGGCCTTAACGGGTATTTTACATATCTCAACTTTTTACTCTAGCTTTAGTCAACAGACGGGACAGTCTATCTTTGCTTACACCTTCCAATTGTATAAGAATGAATTATTAACTTGGCAGATTGTGGATAGTCTTGGAGGAGGGCTATTAGGTGCACTCTTATATCAAGGGTTAATATTTTTAGTAGGTCGGTGGGGAAGTTATTTATTACTTTGGACCATCTTTTTTATGGGATTAATTTTAGTCATTAACCAGACTCTATATGCTGCATGGCAAACACTTAGGTATGCTGGTGAGTGGCTTTTTAAAGGATTAAGAAAAATTAATCCGGACTTACAGCAAATAAAGCAGGTTTTTAATGATGAAAATAATCTAAATGATCAAAATTACTCTCAAGAAGAAATTTCAACATCCTTGGAAGATATTCAAGTTGCACAAGACTCTTCAAAAAAACGATCTATTTCATGGATAATGACCCCTTTTGAAAAATTTAAGCACTTCTTTTTCGGAGATTCTGATCAAGAAGCAGTTGATTTGAGCCAAGACGTATCTCCACAGTCAGATCAAACCGCACGATATATGCCAAGCGTAGAAAGAGATGAGGAGCCTGTATTTCAACCTAATACGCCTTATGATTTTGAACCTTATAAGTTATCGGATCCTAAGGCTCATACAGCGTCTGTAAAGCGTAAAATGAGGCCCGAACAGGAACGTATTTTGGATTTAGACTTTTTTGATCAAATTCAACAACAAAGAAAGACTTCGAATGAGCAAAGAGAACAAGTATCTGGACCACTCAAAACAATTATTAAAGAAAATTTAGAACATCATGATCAGCCTAGTTCAGTCAGTCAATCTACTAGACCTTCTGCTAGTCCTTCAACAGAATCACAGGTGACAGATCCGTCAATGACAGTCTTTCCGGAGGTTTCCAAATTGCCAGAAGATAAAGCAAATGAATTTGAGAAGCAAGCGGATACTAAAATATCAGAAGCTGATCAGACGGGAAGAGATGATGATTCTCAGTTAGCGTCATTCTCAGAATCAAGCAAAATGGACCAATCACAAGCACAGCGTAGTCACTGGCAAGAAGCGAGTCATCAAACACAAGAGTTAATTCAAGATGATTCTCCGAATGCAACGGCTCCTAATATTAAACAAAGCAAAAAAATCGCCAACAAGAAATTAAATCAAGAATATCAGTTTCCAGGGGTAGATCTTCTTAATAAGATGGAACCTGTTGATCAAACTGAAGAGTACGAACGGATTGAAGAAAATATTAAGAAATTGGAATTGACCTTTGAAAGTTTTGGCGTTGATGCAAAAATTGTTAAGGCGAATTTAGGTCCCGCTGTGACTAAGTACGAAATTCAACCTGCGATCGGCGTTAAAGTTTCAAAAATTGTTAATTTAGCTGATGACATTGCCTTAGCACTTGCTGCTCGTGATGTACGGATTGAAGCACCAATACCAGGTAAATCTTTGATTGGAATTGAAGTTCCGAATAGCCAAGTGTCGCCGGTTGCTTTTTCTGAAATTATTGAAGCAGGCTTAGCAAGTTCCAATAAGTTGGAAGTGCCTCTGGGTCGGGATATTTCTGGTTCGGTATGCTTAGCGGATCTAAGTAAAATGCCACACCTACTGGTTGCAGGGGCAACGGGATCGGGTAAATCCGTTGGTATTAATGTAATTATTTGTTCAATATTGATGAAGGCGCGTCCTGAGGAAGTTAAGTTCTTAATGGTTGACCCGAAAAAAGTTGAATTAACTTTATATAACGACTTGCCCCATCAACTTTCTCCGGTAGTGACCAATCCACGTAAGGCGGCCCGTGCCTTGAATAATGTCGTTGAAGAAATGGAACGACGCTATGAGCTTTTTGCTACGACTGGTGTTCGTAACATCGATGGCTATAATGAGCAGGTGGATTCTTGGAATCAAGAAAATGGGACAGGCTATGAACGTTTACCTAAGATTGTTGTTGTCATTGATGAGTTAGCGGACTTAATGATGGTCGCTTCAAATGATGTTGAAAATGCTATTATTCGACTAGCCCAAATGGCTCGTGCAGCAGGAATCCATATGATTATAGCTACACAACGACCATCGGTGGATGTTATCACAGGGATTATTAAGGCCAATGTTCCATCACGATTGGCTTTTGCAGTATCCTCTGGGACGGATTCTCGAACCATTATTGATTCTGTGGGTGCTGAGAAATTACTTGGAAGAGGGGATATGCTCTTCCAACCGATGGGTAAAAATAAACCGGTTAGAGTTCAAGGTGCGTATATTTCTGATGACGAAGTTGAACGAATTACAGATTATATCAAGATGCAGCAAACTGCGGATTATGATGAAAAAATTGTAGTAGCAGACCAAGATCTTTCGGCAGAAAATGCTTCTGATGACGAATATTATGAAGAAGCCGTTGACTTAATTAGTGATCAAGAGACAGTTTCTATTTCTCAGCTTCAACGAAAATTCCGGATTGGATACAATCGTGCCGCTCGCTTGATTGACGATTTAGAAGCGAATGGCTTAGTCTCCGCTCAAGATGGGTCCAAGCCCCGACAAGTACTTATTGAAGGGGATCAATCTGAGGGTTAGATGAATTGATCATGGAATTTGAAAGCCGTTGATCCATCTAAGATATTTTGAAAATATTGGATAACAATCCCCATTGTCAGGCTTCCTAGAATACAGTTCTTGGATCGTTCTGGCAATGGGGATTTAATAGATTAAGCTTTTTCGGATTCACTAAAATAATAGTGAAAAGTTACTCGGCTATTAGAATAAAGATTGAATACGCTTTTTATTTTCGATATAATCTTTTTAGAATGTCTTAAAAGCGATTTGGAGAGGTGATGAGGATGGCATCGGATAAAATAGTCATTGAAATGCGCAATGTTTCTAAGCGTTTTGGTGATTTTTATGCCAATAAAAATATTAATTTCTGTTTGAAAGAAGGAGAAATCCATGCACTCTTAGGTGAGAATGGAGCAGGAAAATCGACAATGATGAATCTGTTATCCGGATTGTTAGAGCCGACTTCCGGTCAGATCTATTTAAATGGTCAAGCGGTTAAAATTGATTCACCGGCTAAAGCCAGTGAACTTAAGATTGGTATGGTCCACCAACATTTTATGTTAATTCAAGATTTTACGGTGGTGGAGAATATTATTTTAGGGCATGAACCAACCAAAGGATTAGTGGTTGATAAACAATCTGCACGAGAAAAAATTATTGACCTCTCTAAAAAATATGGCTTAGATGTTGCACCTGATGAGAAAATTGAAAATATCAGTGTGGGTATGCAGCAACGGGTTGAAATCCTAAAGACTCTCTATCGCGGGGCAAATATATTAATTTTTGATGAACCGACCGCCTCTTTGACCCCTCAGGAGATCGAAGAGTTGATGCAAACATTGTCTTCTTTAGCGAAAGAAGGTAAGTCGATTATTCTTATTACGCACAAATTAAATGAAATAAAGCAAGTTGCAGATCGCTGTACAGTTATTCGACGAGGAGAATCTATTGACACAGTCGATGTGGCAAATACAAGTTCTGTGGAATTAGCGACTATGATGGTTGGAAGGAATGTCTCCTTTAAAATAGATAAAAAGCCAGCTAAAGTTACCGACTTGGCTCTAAGTGTACAAAATATTGAGGTCAAAGATAGCCGAGGAGTTATGAAAGTGAAAAACCTTTCATTTGATGTTCACCATGGTGAAGTTGTCGGAATTGCTGGGATTGATGGTAATGGCCAATCTGAGTTGATTTTGGCGATTAGTGGGCTAATGCCGGTGGATTCAGGGAAAGTTATCTTGAACGGCGAAGAAATTACGCACTTGAGACCACGCCAAATTAATGAACGTAAACTAGGGCATATTCCAGAAGACCGTCATAAATACGGGTTAATTCTTGATATGCGTTTAGAAGAAGACCTCGTTTTAAAAGAATATTATCATGAACCTTTTTCTAGAAGGAGCTTTTTAAACTTTAGACAAATTCGAGAACGTGCTAACCATTTGATTGATTCTTTTGACGTACGCACGATCTCGGAAAAAGTACCAGCCGCTGCTTTATCGGGTGGAAATCAACAAAAAGCGATTATTGCCCGAGAGCTATCTGGCGATCCAGACTTCTTGATTGCGGCTAATCCAACTCGCGGCTTGGATGTTGGGGCGATTGAATTTATTCATCGTGCTATAATCAATCAACGGGATAACAATAAAGCGGTTTTATTAATGAGTTTTGAATTAGATGAGATTCTAGATGTATCAGACCGAATATTAGTCATGCATGATGGCGAGATTGTTGCTGATATTCCTGCTCATGAAACAAATGAACAAGAGCTTGGTCTCTTGATGGCAGGAACTTCTTATGAAGAAGTTCTTGAGCATCGTCAACAGCAAAAGGAGGGTGTCTAGACCATGTCATCATTTAAAAAAATATTTGTCTCGCTAGCCTCTGTGATATTAGGACTGATTTTTGGGGCGATTTTAATGCTTGCTTTTGGTCATGATCCAATTCAGGGTTATCAAACTTTATATAAAGGAGCTTTTGGGACACCTTTTTCAATTGGACAGACGATTCGAGCGGCGACCCCTTTGATATTTACGGGTTTAGGTTTTGCGGTCGCGTATATTGCCGGATTTTTTAATATTGGTTTAGCAGGACAAGCACTTTGGGGCTGGTTTGCATCGGTAGGGGTCGGTCTATTGTTAGCCGATGCACCGCTTTGGATCATGCTTCCTCTAGCTATTATTGCTGGAGCAATTGCTGGAGGTTTATGGGCAGGAATTGCGGGTGTTTTGAAAGCTTATTTTTCAACCTCAGAAGTGATTGTAACAATTATGTTGAACTATGTGTCTATTTATGTGGTGGACTATTTAATTCGATATGTTTTAACGGATCGTGCAGATCGCACCCCATCGATTGGTGATACTCCACCTCTTAGAATAGCTTGGTTGTCTGAATTGACCCAAAATTCAACCCTCCATGCTGGGATTTTCTTAGCGATTATTGCAGCGGTTGTCGTTCTAATTGTAATGTCACGAACGACTCTAGGATTTGAATTGAAGTCAGTTGGACTGAATCCTTTTGCCTCGGATTACGCTGGGATGTCCGCTAAACGAAATATCATTTTAGCAATGTTAATATCTGGAGCATTAGCTGGTTTAGGCGGAGCGATGAATGGTCTTGGCGAATTTGGCTTCATTAACTTACAGAATGGTGTAGCTCCAGCAATTGGATTTAATGGGATGGCGGTTGCTCTTTTAGGAGTTAATCATCCGATCGGGATCATTTTTGCAGCATTATTATTTGGTGCTTTAAATACCGGAGCACCAGCTATGACTTTTGCAAAGATTCCTTCAGAAATTGTACAGATTGTGATTGGTATTATTATTTTCTTCGTTGGAGCTTCTTACATCATTACTTATTGTTGGGACAAACTTGCGAGACGAAGAGATCGACTTTCCAATAATGTCAGCCAAGAAGAGGAGGGAGCCTAATGAGTTCAGCTTTAGTAGCATTGATCGTATCATCGACTTTGGTCTATTCAGCACCCTTAATATATACGGCTTTAGGAGGTGTGTTCTCCGAACGAGCGGGAGTTGTAAATGTGGGTCTAGAAGGGATCATGGTAATCGGCGCTTTTGCTTCTGTTGTTGCTAGTTTGTATCTAGGGCCTACTTTAGGGGCGAAGTGGACACCTTGGGTAGCTATTTTTGTTGGGGCTTTAGCAGGAATGTGTTTTTCCTTGATTCATGCGCTGGCAACGGTTAATTTGAGAACCGATCATATCATATCGGGAACGGTATTAAATTTGATTGCACCATCCCTCGCTGTTTTCTTAACTCGGGTACTTTATGAGGGCAAAGGGGAAACGCCATCTATCCAGCATGCTTTTGGCTATGGTAATATTCCTTTGCTTTCTAAGATTCCAGTGTTGGGTCCAGTTTTGTTCCAAACAACATCTAGACCTGCCTTTTTTGGCATGTTAGTAGCAGCGCTCGTGTGGTTCATCATTTACAAAACTCGTTTTGGTTTAAGGCTTCGTTCAGTAGGGGAGAATCCTCAGGCTGCGGATACTTTAGGGGTCAATGTATACCGGATGAAGTATGCGGGCGTATTGATTTCAGGATTTTTAGGTGGAATGGGTGGTGCAGTTTTAGCTAACTCTATTACCCTAAAATTTTCAATATCGACAGTCGCTGGTCAAGGTTTTATGGCCATGGCCGCTATGATCTTCGGTAAATACCATCCAATTGGCGCTTTGTTGGCGGCCATATTCTTTGGCTTTGCGCAGACGATCGCTGTAATTGGATCTCAAATTCCGGTTATTGAATCCATTACACCAGTTTATTTACAGATTGCGCCGTATATTATTACCATTATTGTCCTCGTGGGCTTAGTCGGTAAATCTAAGGCCCCTGCTGCGGATGGAAAGATCTATGTTAAATCAAAATAGAAGAATCACTAGCAAGTTAGAGAAGAGACCCTTTCAAGTCGGTCTCTTCTTTTTCTTTGAATTGTTCTTAAGACATAAACATGATAGAATAAAGCTTGATTGGTGTTTGAGTCACGATAGAAAGGAAGATGGATTAATGACCCTGGAAAAGACGGTCTATATGAATAAGCTCTTATCTTTCTATCAAGATTTATTAACTGAAAAACAACAAGCGATTATGCGTGATTACTATGAGGAAGATTATTCACTAGCAGAAATCTCACAAAATCAAGGCATCTCTCGTCAAGGGGTCCATGACCATGTTCGTCGATCAGAACAAGCCTTGCTTGAACTCGAGTCGGTTCTGCATTTGGCTCAAAAAAGTGATCAACGATTAGCGAATTATCGACACCTTGAATCGATCATCGATCGACCAACCGAGGCAAGTCACTTACTTAAACAACTGATACAAGAAGAAATGAATCTATAATAAAGGAGACAGACTATGGCATTTGAAGCATTATCTGAACGATTACAAAATTCGATCTCTCAAGTGGGAAAAGGCGGGAAAATTACTGAAGCTGACCTGAAACAAATGATGCGGGAAATTCGTCTGGCCCTACTAGAAGCTGACGTTAATTTTAAGGTTGTTAAAGACTTTGTAAAGCGAGTAAATGATAAGGCGCTAGGTTCTGAAGTTTTATCATCCTTATCACCTGCTCAACAAGTGGTAAAAATTGTTAATGAAGAATTAACGCTTCTAATGGGTGGCGACCATGTTCCATTAAACATCTCAACGCAGCCACCAACCGTTATTATGATGGTTGGTCTTCAAGGGGCAGGGAAAACGACTACCGTCGGAAAATTGGCAAAATATATTCAAGGCCAAGGTCTTAAGAAGCCTTTGCTTGTTGCTGGCGACGTTTATCGTCCAGCTGCGATTGATCAGTTACAGACAATCGGTCAACAATTAAATCTAGAAGTATTTAGTCAAGGAACTGAAGCCAATCCAGTTGATATTGCTAAGAACGCTTTGGCAAAAGCTAAAATCCAAGGGAATGACGCTGTGATTATTGATACGGCGGGGCGTCTTCATGTGAATCAAGAATTAATGGAAGAGCTGCAAAATATCAAGGCTGCTGTTCAACCTCACGATATTTTGCTAACGATTGATGCCATGACTGGACAAGATGCCGTCAATGTCGCTAAGGCCTTTAATGATGATTTGGATATTACTGGGATTGTTATTACTAAATTAGACGGCGATACGCGTGGTGGAGCGGCATTATCAATTCGGTCAATTATAAACAAGCCGATTAAATTCACGGGACAAGGGGAACAATTAGATGCCTTAGAACTCTTCTATCCAGATCGGATGGCCGGACGGATTTTAGGTATGGGCGATATGATGACCTTAATCGAGAAAGCCCAACAAGATTTTGATGAAGAAGAAGCCGCTAAGATGGCTGACAAATTAAAAGATGCTTCTTTTGATTTTAATGACTTTATTAATCAGATGGATCAAGTTCGTAAAATGGGACCTATTAAAGATTTAATGAAGTTGATTCCTGGAATGAGTAAAATTCCTGGACTGGATGATTTTGATATCGATGATAAGAGTATGAATCGGATTCGAGCGGTCGTTCAATCGATGACACCTTATGAACGAGAAAATCCTGATGTGATTTCACAAAGTCGCCGTAAACGGATTGCTGCAGGATGTGGGCAACCTCTCAATGATATTAACCAATTAATCAAGCAATTCAATCAATCTCGCGAGATGATGAAGCAGATGTCAAATGGACGAATGGGAGGACTCAACAAGATGATGGGTCGCCTTAATGCGCAAGGAGGCATGAAGGGTCCAGCGATGGAAAAGATGAAGTCTCCTGAGCAAATTAAAAAAGAGCAAAATGAAAAACAAATTGCCCGCCTCCTTAAAAAGAATAAAAGGAAAAAAAGATAATTTTTTAAGCTGTAAAGCAAAAAGACTTTACAGCTTATCTTTTTTCTGTTAGTATAATCAAGTCAGATAAAAATAACTAGGAGGTCATTAAATTATGGCAGTAAAAATTCGTTTAAAACGTGCAGGAGCTAAGAAAAGCCCATTCTATCGTATCGTCGTTGCAGATTCTCGTTCACCTCGTGACGGACGTATTATCGAAAAGATTGGTACTTACAATCCTTTATTAGACCCTGCAGAAGTAGTTCTTGATGAAGAAAAAGCTTTAGCATGGTTAGAAAAAGGAGCACAACCTTCTGATACCGTTCGCAATCTTTTATCGAATCAAGGAATTATGGCTAAATTCCACCAAGCTAAATATACTAAATAAACGCTTAGTCTAAAGAAAAAAGTATAAGGATGTGTCAACCATGTCAGCTCAAATTGAACAGTTAATTCATACGATAGTGGAACCTTTAGTCGATCATCCAGAAGAATTAAAGATTGAACTCGGTGAAAGTGAAGACTTTATGGAATACAACCTTATTCTACATCCTGATGATGTTGGACGCATTATCGGTAAAAAAGGACGGGTGATTCGTGCAATTCGCACCATCATCTATAGTGTTCGAAATCGCGACGAAAAGCGGGCTCGTATTACCATTGCCGATGATCGTTCAGATGAAGTGATGATTGAAGAAGACTAATCAATGAAGCTAGTGATTCCTGGTGAATGACTAGCTTTTTTGCTAATAATAAAAGAAAGGTGGAAATTAGTGACCTATTATAAGATAGCTCGAATTGTTAATACCTTTGGTATTCGAGGGCAATTGAAGATTCTTGTGGATACAGATTTTATGGAAGAGCGCTTTAAGATAGGAAATATCTTATATATTTTGGATGGCAATAAGATGTGCGCTAAGGTTCAAGTGGCTTCATTTGCGCCTCATAAAGGAGCTTATTTAGTAGCGTTTGAAGATTATCATCAGATTAATCAAGTCGAAGGATTCAAAGGCATGACTTTAGCAATTGCTGAAGAGGATCAAGCTGAATTGGAGGAAGGGTCCTATTATCACCATCAAATTAAAGGCTTGACGGTGGTTGATTTAGCCGGAACGATTATCGGAAAAATCAAAGAAATCCTGACACTAGGGTCTAATGATGTCTGGGTGGTGGCTCCAAAGGACAAGCATCGTAAAGATTTATTACTGCCGTTTATTGATGACGTGGTAAAAGACGTTGACTTAGAAAAGGGGCTAGTCACTGTCGATATTCTGGAGGGGCTCTGGGATGAAGATTGATATTTTAACACTTTTTCCACAAATGTTTTCTCCTTTGAATGAATCAGTCATGAAATTAGGTCAAGAAAAGGGACTTTTTGAGATAGCGACCCATGACTTCAGACAGTTTGCTGTTGACAAGCATGGTCATGTAGATGACTATCCTTATGGCGGTGGTGCAGGCATGCTGCTTCGAGTGGAGCCAATTGTACATACTTTGGAGTCTTTGAATCTTGCAGAAAATTGCCCAATTATTCTGATTGATCCAACAGGCCAGCCTTTTGATCAGAAGATGGCGGAATCCTGGTCAAAAGAAGATCAACTGGTCTTTATTTGTGGTCATTATGAAGGATTTGATGAACGGGTACGTTCTTTTGTGACTCAGGAGGTTTCACTTGGAGATTTTGTCTTAACGAACGGAGAGATTCCTGCGATGGTAATGATTGATGCAACTGTGCGATTAATTCCCGAAGTAGTGGGAAATGCCGAATCGATTGTTCATGAGTCTTTTCAACAAGATCGCTTGGAATACCCTCAGTACACTCGCCCCGCACAGTTTAGAGATATGAAAGTACCGGATGTGCTATTATCTGGTCATCATAAAAATATTGAACGCTGGCGGAGTAAACAGAGCTTCTTTAAGACTTTAGAACGTCGTTCCGATTTAATTGATCAAGAACAATTGACCGATGAAGAAAAAGGCTGGTTAAAAGAGTACAATGGGATCAATCTAACTTAAAATAATAAAAGAACGCTTGATTATTCAGGTAAAGACCCTTATAATAGTAGGAGTGTAAAATACAGCAGCCTTAGAAAAGGAAAGCGCGTCAACAGTCAACAGCTTTAGGCTTACAAGTAACCGCGGCTGCAAAGGTGAAAGTTTGACTGCACGCATTCGGTTTTCTAACTCTTATTTTACTCCACAAAAATTTACTTTATGGAGGAATAATATGTCACGTTATACAGGACCTCAATGGAAACAATCTCGTCGTCTAGGAATTTCTTTAAGTGAAACAGGTAAAGAATTAGCTAAAAGACCTTTCCCACCAGGACAACACGGAAATGCTCGTAAAAAACTATCTGAATATGCCTTACAAAAGAACGAAAAACAAAAACTTCGTTTTATGTATGGATTAACAGAACGTCAATTCCGTCGTTTGTTTAATAAAGCTGGTAAGATTACTGAAGGTAAACACGGTGAAAACTTCATGATCTTATTAGAACAACGTTTAGACAATGTGGTTTATCGTTTAGGTTTAGCGACAACGCGTCGTCAAGCTCGTCAATTAGTAAACCATGGTCATATTACGGTGGATGGAAAACGTGTGGATATCCCATCTTACTTAGTACAACCTGGTCAAGTGATTGCTGTTCGTGAACGTTCACGTGATTTAGCAATCATCAAAGAAGCAGTTGAGTCAATGAATGTTCGTTTAGAATTCGTTAACTTTGATGCTGATAAGTTAGAAGGTACTTTAGTACGTTTGCCATTACGTAGCGAATTAAACGCTGAAGTGGATGAAGCCCTAGTCGTAGAATACTACAACAAATTAGGTTAATTATAATCTTTAATAACCGCTTAGGAATATTGATTTATCAATGTCTCTGGGCGGTGTTTTTTTGTTTGAATACGTTTTGAATACGTTATTCTAAAAATTAACATATTTTGCTAGTTTCCCTGAAACATTGTTTAATTGTGGGTAATAGCTATTATCGATACTATTTCATTCGTTGTCGGATTAGTGAACATACATTTTAGATGGAGAAAAAAATGATTTACATATTAAATGAGATTGATCGAATCCTATCTGAAAAATTTGAAAAAACGAGTGTAAACAATAAAGATTGTTTCAAAGTCAATGATGGAACTATATTTAAAGTTAGTTTTATAGAAGATTTCAATGGTTTTGTAGTTGAATACGCTGAAAATGATAAAAATGCTAGGAACAGTTTGTTCGAAGAGGGTGATCTGATCAATTGCGACTTAAAAATAGAAGAAATAATTAAAATGATTTTAAATGAAATTCGGACTTTATAATTTAGTCGTAAAATTTATAATTTTCTATTTATTTGGATGGTTATTTAATAAAAGGAACACAATCTATGATTTCTTTTGACTGGCTTAAACTATAAAAAAGATGGTGTTTACTATCTCTATGCGTTATGGTAGGAAAAAGCCAGTATTTGATTGCTTGATAGACTATAATAGCTTTATTTTTGACTTGGTAAAAAATTGAGAAAAAATCAAATGTTAAATAGTGATGGTTGCTAGTAATCGCTAGTTTATATCTAAATTTGGAAGCTGATTCTATGTCTATAAATATGGTGGACTTTGCTAAGAAATACGGATATGAGACAGCTGCATATTTAGGTGTTTATCAATCAAAAAGAGTTTACGAGGCTATCTACAGAGATGATAACAAATGTTATTATATTGAATTGCCAGCTTTCATTTTGGGTAGTAATGATGGATTAGAATGGATTCAAGATCAACGATCGTTTTCTATTATGAACAACTATTATTAAACTTAAATATATTACACATAGTTATAAATGTATGTAGGTGTTTGCTGTCTTAAGGTGATATGATAGACGGACACCAACCATTGGTTAGCTGATAGACTATGATTATTTTTTTGTTGGTGAAGCAATCGTATACTATGAAAGAACTGATAATGAAAGAAAGGAGAATGATGACATATTATGATAGGGTTAACAATTAATCAGCTTAAAGAATCAGTGACACAGAATCTTACTGATGTAGTCTTGGATGTTGACGGAATTCGTTGTGGAATATATCCGTCTACTCCTGATAGTTATGACGTAGGGATAGGAGAACGATTGATTGAGAACATAAAAGGTTTTGATAATCTTCTTGAAGTTAAAATTAAAGGTAAGAAACTTTCTGAAGTCATTTGTAAAGCAACTATAGATATTTATTAAATGAGCACTTACTCAATCGAGGGGTGCTATTTTTATAGTCTGAATTTAAGAAGTGTAGCCTAATAATTAAAATGTCAAACAAGTTGATGATATCGTTAAAGAAATCAAGATCTTTGAAAATTGAGATTTTAAGTAAATAAATGTTTTTAAAGAAATACAAAAAGCTTATAAAGTTAAAGGAATTTATAGTTCTTAAGCTTAATGACTTTAAAATAAACGTTAGAAATGATACAATACAAGTTGACAAATTACTATTTATACGATTGGATAGTTTGAAAACAATCAGATTAATGTAGAGGAGCAAGGAATATGGGATTAAAATTTACAGATATTCTATTCATAATCGTTGTCTTGATCCTATTAGTATACGGTTTGATTTATTTCTTCCGTACACAACGTAGTAAAGAAATTAAAGAGCTAGAGCAACGTAAGGATGAAATGATGTCTGTTTCAATTGCCGATCAGCTCTTCACTTTGAAGAATATGAATCTCTCAGGTCAGACAAAACGTAAATATGAAAGCTTAGTTGCTAATTGGCAAACCATTACTAATTTTCAATTTACAGAAATTGAAGCTGCGTTAGTAGGATCAGAACAATTTGTAGAACAGATGAATTTGGTGAGAGCCAAAAATGCGCTCAACCAAGCACGGGAGTTATTGGATGAGACTGAATCACAGGTGAATGATCTACATCAACAGTTAACAGATCTACTTGAGACAGAATCAGATAATCAAGAACGCTACGAGGACCTTCTGGAGCGCTATCAAACAGCTCGGAAAAAAGTAATGAACCATGCTTTTGATTTCGGGCCAGCAATTGAGACTTTAGAAAAGAATTTACAACTCTTAGAATTGGATTTTACCACTTATAATGAATATACCAGTGAGGGCGATTATTTAGAGGCACAAGATCTGCTTAATTCAATCGAAAAAGATACCCAAGACCTGGAAGAAATATTGGATAAAATTCCACAGATGAACGATCAAATTAAGAATGACTATGAAGACAGCTTAGCTGACTTGCGTGATGGTTACGAGAAAATGGTTGCGAGTCAATTTAACTTTGCTAATGTGAATATTCCGGAAGAGATTGATGCGATTCAAGAACAGTTAAACAAGGCGAAATCTGAAATTAAAAATGCTGATCTTGAAAAAGCAACCACTTTAATGGATAAGGCGGACCGTGAAATTAATTCACTCTATGAATTAATGGAGGCTGAAGTTCAAGCTAAGACCTTTGTGAACCAGCATATCAACCAATTAAAACGCCAAATCGATGAAGTGAAGGAAAGTAATCGTTATGCTGGGATTGAAGTTGACCGGATTTCTCAATCCTATATTCTTCATAATAATGAAACGGACCAAGTCAATGACTTAACACGTCAAATTGAGTTAGAAGAGAATCGTTTTATGCAACTTAATCAGGAAATCGAAACTTCCCATGCAGTATATACACAAATTGAGGCATCTATTCGTAAGATCGAACGTAATGTAGAAGAGATAGCCCTTAAACAACAGGATCTAGTTAAGTCTTTGAGCAATTTGACGGCACGCGAGAAAGATGCTAAAGCGAACCTAGATATGTATGAATTAGATTTAAGGAATCTTAAGCGACGATTGGAAAAAAATAATCTTCCTGGCTTGCATGAAGTCTATTACCAACAATTCTATAAGGTTACGGAAGAGATTGAAAACTTATCTCAATTCTTGAATCGTGTGAAAGTTGACATGGATGAAGTGGATCAATTAGAAGTTAAATTACAAGAAGACATGGATCAGTTAGAGACAATTACCGAAGAGATTATTGATTCTGCGACTTTGACTGAGTATATGATCCAACATTCGAATCGCTTCCGTTATGATATCCCAGAAATGGATCAAGCTATCCGAGATGCTCAATACTATTTCTACGAAGAGTTTCGCTATCGAGAAGCACTCGCAGTCATTGAAAAAGCCTTACGGCGAGTTGATCCAGAGGGACCAACTCAAGTTCGTAGGATGTATCATCAAGAGAAGCAACACCGTATGTTTTAATTAAATCATCCGAATAGTCCTGCTTAGCTGGTACTGTTCGGATTTTTTATGGAAAAGAATGAGAAAGGAAAGGAAAAGAATGCTTTATTTTGATCATTCAGCCACTACAAAACCAAGCGAAGAGATCTTGGATACATACCTTAGAGTAAGTCGGGAGTACTTTGCGAATCCATCATCAGCTCATCAAGCCGGTCAAATTTGCCAGCAACTCTTGGAGCAAGCAAGAACGCAAGTGGCTCAGATCCTGTCAGTTAAAGCTGACGAAGTTTATTTTACCTCTTCGGGGACGGAATCGAATAACTGGGTCCTACAAGTGATTCTAGATCAAGCAGCTAAGAGTCATCCAGATCGTCATCAGGTAATTCTTTCAGAAGTTGAACATCCTTCTATTCTTAAGCAGATTCCCTTACTACAGTCGAAAGGATATCAAGTTAAACTAGCCCCCGTGGATGAGTCCGGCTGTATCGACATCGACCAACTAGAAAACTTATTAAGTGACGATGTGTTACTATTATCAACTATGGCTGTTAATAATGAAGTGGGCAGTGTTCAGGATCTTAAGGCGATTAGTCGTTTGCTAGAGGATTATCCTCAAATTTTATGGCATGTAGATGGGGTTCAAGGAGTCAGTTTGCATCTGGATTTGATGAAGCAAGATCGGGTCGATCTTTTGACCCTATCTGGACATAAATTTCATGCACCTCGAGGTACAGGCATCTTGGTGATGAAAGAACGTGTGAATAGAGCACCGCTTCTTTATGGGGGCGGACAGGAGCGTGGTCTTCGTTCTTCAACGGAGAATTTGGCCACAATAGTATCAACGGCTAAGGCACTTCGATTTGCTGAAGCTAAGCAGACGGCATCTTATGTATTCCTAAAAGGGGAGCATGATCGGATTGTGGAAGCGTTAGAATCACAGAATTGGACCGTTTTTGCTAAAGATTCAGCAAGCCCTCATATTATTTGTGCCGCTTATCCAGGGATACCAGGAGAAGTCCTGATTAATGCTTTTTCTCAAGAGGATGTGATGGTATCAACGACTTCTGCTTGTTCCAGTCGCAAGCACCAAGCTCATCATACCTTACAAGCCATGGGTGTTGATCCGTCATTAGCTCAGTCAGCGATACGGCTTTCGATGAGCCAGTCTACTTCTGCTGTCGAAGTGGATCAATTATTAACTGTGATTGAAAGAATCTCAAAACGCTTTAGTCTTGACTTACAAGGGAGGTAACTGTATGAAAGAAATGATGATTCATTATGGTGAATTAACCACGAAAGGACAAAATGGCAAGCGGTTCCGTCAACAAATTGCCCAACATATTCGTTTTCAAACGAAGGATTTAGAAAAAATAAAAATCATTGCTGGCCATGATTTTATGCACTTAAAATGGCAAGACCTCCCCTATGAGACGGTCATCGAGGTTTTGCAAAAAACTCCTGGAATCCAACGTTTTGAACCGGTCTTTGCGGTAGAGCGAGATCTGGACCAGATTGGTCAAAAAGCAATCGAATTATTTAGTGAGTTGGATTTAAAAGCGGGACAAAGCTTTAAAGTCGTTGCTAAAAGAACGGACAAAAGTTATGAACATGAAAGTATTACAATCAAACGTGAAATTGGTGGCCAGATTTTAGCAGCTTATCCTCAGTTAAGTGTTAACCTTCGACAAGCAGATTGGAAACTCATGGTGCACATTCAATCAGACGCAGCTTACTTGAGTCTCAAGTCCTATCCAGGTTTAGGAGGCTTGCCATACGGTTCTTCTGGCAAGGGCTTATTAATGCTGTCGGGTGGCTTTGATTCGCCGATAGCAGGTTATCAAATGATTCGACGGGGGATGGCCTTAGAGATGGTTCACTTTGCTTCGCCTCCCTATACAAGTCCTCAAGCTGTGGAAAAAGCTAAACGTTTAACCAGTGTTTTGGCTCAATACGCTACGGAAATTGTCTTTCATGAAGTTCCTTTTTCGGCCATTCAGCTAGCTATCCGAGAACAAGTTCCAGATAAGCTATCAATGACTGTTATGCGTCGAATGATGCTCCGGGTTATGGATCGTCTGTTGGTCCAACAAAAAGCTAAAGCCATCATAAATGGGGAGTCCTTAGGTCAAGTAGCTTCACAAACAATCGAATCAATGCAAGTTATTAATGAAGTCAGTGAATCTTTAATACTTCGCCCTTTAATTGCGATGGATAAAAATGATATAATAGCATTAGCGGAAGCGGTTGGGACCTATGATATCTCCAATCAACCGTATGAGGATTGTTGTACGGTCTTTGCACCACGGTCACCATGGACTAAACCTAGACTACATACTGTTAAAAAGTATGAAGACCTCTTAGAGGTGGATCGCTTAGTTGATGAAGCGGTCAGTCAGATTCAAAGCTCGGTAATCCATGCCAACTATGAAAACGAAGCCCAGGCAGCGATCCAAGATTTGTTGTAGTTTCTTTGTTTTATTAATTAAGAGAAAGAGGAATGTAGAATGACAGAAATTAAGACAATTGCAACGACCCATGCACCAGCAGCGATCGGACCTTATTCTCAAGCCAAGGTCATTGGTGATTTAGTGTTTTGTTCGGGTCAAATTCCGATTAATCCTGAAAGCAATCAAATTGATGCAACAGATATTCAAGGTCAGACCGAACAAGTTATTAAGAATGTGGATGCTTTATTAAAGGCGGCCGGTTCAAGTTCTGACAAGGTTATTAAAACAACTTGCTTCTTAGCGGATATGGGCGATTTCGCTGTTTTTAACGATATTTATGGTCAATACTTTACCTCCAAACCAGCTCGTTCAGCGGTTGCTGTTAAGACACTTCCAAAGAATGCTTTGGTTGAAATTGAAGTTATCGCTAGTTTATAGAATTTTATAATTTGTATTAAGACTCCATTCCTATTGGTGCGGCCTGTAGGAAGGAGTTTTTTGTTAAAGTAGTTATAATGGAATTGATTGTCTGATCAAGTTCATTATAGTCGATAGGTATCTTTATTTAAAATTTTGATTTATTTAGTCATTATTAAAGGGGGCGATCTATATGACCGATCAATCTGCTAAGGCTAAGTTGCAGAAATTGCAAACAGCTATCGACAAAAGTAGTCATCTTGTATTCTTTGGGGGAGCGGGAGTCTCTACTGCTTCTGGTATTCCAGATTTTCGTTCCTCAAAAGGTATATATATGAAAGATACAGGCTATCATTGTTGTGCGGAAGAGATTTTGTCCCATGAATTTTTTGAAGCTCAGCCAACTATTTTCTTTGATTTTTATTTTAAACACTTGATTTATCCCCAAGCTAAACCTAATCCAGCTCACCAGTATTTAGCAGCTCTTGAGCAACAAGGTAAGTCTGTAACGGTGATTACTCAAAATATTGATGGATTGCATCAACGAGCAGGTTCTCAAAATGTGATAGAATTGCATGGGACGACCTTGGATAATTATTGCCTGAAATGTGGTCAACATTATTCATTGAAAGAATTGGAACGCGATGCTAAAGGTGTTCCACGTTGCCCGAGAGATCAGGCAATCGTACGACCGAACATTGTTTTATATCAAGAAAGCTTAGATCCAATGACCATAATGAGTAGTATTGAGGCTATGAGCCAAGCAGACTTGTTGATTGTAGCTGGAACTAGCTTGAATGTCTATCCTGCGGCTTCCTTTATCCAGTATTTTAATGGAAAGACTTGTGCGGTTATTAACCAATCACCTATAAGAAATCTTCCACCCGGTTCTCTCGTCTTTAATGATCGAATCGAAAGTGTCTTTAGTCAATTAAAATAAGTCTTTCTTGTGTTTTATTCCTTAGGGTTTAGACTATTGCTCTGGTTTATAATTCATGATAGACTAAGATTTATAAAAATAAAATGAAGGCGATGAAGAGAGGAACATTGACCATCGACTAGAGAGATAACATTTGGTGAAAGTTTTCAAGGTGAATGTGGTAGCTTGGAGTCTTAAAGTATGAGAAACACGGATTAGTACTTTACGGAGCCTTGGCTTCGATATCAAAAAGAGTGACTTTCGGGTCAAAAATTAGGTGGTACCACGTTATTCATACGTCCTATGCGAAGGCATAGGGCTTTTTATTTTAAAATATTAAAGGGAAGGTGTCTTATGAAAGCAGAAGAAATGTCAACCAAATACCAACCTCAAGAGGTTGAATCGGGAAAATACCAGTCTTGGTTAGAAGAAGATCTATTTAAACCCTCAGGTGATAAAAAAGCAAAACCTTATTCAATTGTTATTCCACCACCCAATGTTACCGGGAAATTACACTTAGGACATGCTTGGGATGTGACCTTACAAGATATGATTATTCGTCAAAAAAGAATGCAAGGTTTTGATACCTTGTGGTTACCCGGAATGGACCATGCCGGGATTGCAACTCAAGCCAAAGTTGAAGAGAAGTTGCGTCGTGAAGAATCGATATCGCGTCATGAATTAGGCCGGGAAAAGTTTGTAGAAAAAACCTGGGAATGGAAGGAAGAGTATGCTGAAACCATCCGTCAGCAATGGGCAAAGATGGGAATTTCAGTCGATTATTCAAGAGAACGATTTACCCTTGATGAGGGCTTGAATGAAGCGGTTCGTAAAGTCTTTGTCGATTTATATCAAAAAGGTTGGATTTACCGAGGGGAATATATTATAAATTGGGACCCTGAATTCCAAACAGCACTATCGGACATTGAAGTTGTTTATCAAGATGATCCGGGTCACTTTTGGCATTTGCGCTATCCTTTAGCCGATGGATCGGGTTATGTGGAGTTAGCAACGACGCGTCCGGAAACATTATTAGGTGACACTGCGGTTGCGGTTAATCCTAAGGATGATCGTTACCAAGATTTGATTGGTAAAACGGTGATTTTACCCTTAATGAACCGTGAAATTCCAATTGTTGCTGATGATTATGTGGACCGAGAATTTGGAACTGGGGTTGTTAAAATTACTCCCGCTCATGATCCTAATGACTTCGCCGTGGGCAATCGGCATGATCTGCCTCGAATTAACGTGATGAATGATGATGCGACAATGAATGAGAATGCGGGTAAGTATCAAGGGATGACTCGAGAAGAATGTCGAAAAGCAGTTGTTAAAGATCTTGAAGCTGGCGGATTTTTAATTAAAGTTGAAGATATCGTTCACTCAGTGGGACATTCGGAAAGATCGCATGCAGTTGTCGAACCTCGTCTATCCACTCAATGGTTTGTAAAGATGGACCAATTAGCAAAAGAAGCGATAGCCAATCAAGAAACAGATAATCGGGTAGATTTCTATCCAGCTCGTTTTGAGAATACTTTCTTGACCTGGATGGAGAATGTCCATGATTGGGTTATTTCGCGGCAATTATGGTGGGGACATCAAATTCCTGCTTGGTATCATAAAACGACCGGAGAGGTATATGTTGGATTAGAAGCACCTCAAGATGCTGAAAATTGGCGACAAGAGTCTGATGTGTTAGATACCTGGTTCTCTAGTGCCTTGTGGCCCTTCTCAACGATGGGATGGCCCGACGAAGGACAAGCAGACTACCAAAGATATTTTCCAACGGATACCCTAGTCACAGGGTATGATATTATCTTCTTCTGGGTTAGCCGAATGATTTTCCAATCCTTGGAATTTACGCATAAACGTCCTTTTAAAAATGTTTTAATTCATGGGTTGATTCGTGATGCTCAGGGACGAAAAATGTCTAAATCCTTAGGTAACGGGGTAGACCCAATGGATGTCGTGGATGAATATGGAGCAGATGCTCTCCGTTGGTTCTTGGCAACAGGATCGACACCAGGGCAAGATGTTCGCTATTCAACAGAAAAGATGGCTGCTGCTTGGAACTTTATTAATAAGATTTGGAACGCCTCCCGTTATGTCTTGATGAATGTTGATGATCTAAAATTAGATCAAATAGAGATTGGACAGGATTTAACTCTGGCTGATCGTTGGATCTTATCTAAACTTCAAACAACGATTGAAGAAGTAACCCGTCTATTTGAGAAATTCGAATTTGGGGAAGCGGGTCGCATTTTGTATCACTTTATCTGGAATGATTATTGTGATTGGTATATTGAAATGACAAAAGAACAACTTCAAGCAGATCATTTGAATAGTCGGACGACCCAATCTGTCCTGATTTATGTTTTGGATCAATTTTTACGTTTACTGCATCCGATTATGCCTTTTGTAACGGAAGAAATCTGGCAACACATCGCGCCATCAGGTGCCAACTTATGCCATGCTAAGTATCCAGAGGTTAAGGTTGAATATCAAAATGATCATTCAGAAAAGGCGATGGATCAACTCATTCAGGTGATTACAGCAGTTAGACAGATTCGCAATGAGATGAATACACCATTATCCAAGCCTTTAGATATTATGATTCAAACCAAAGAAGCTCAAGTCATCACTGATTTACAAGATAATCAGGCTTATATTGATCGCTTCTGCCACTGCCAATCTTTAAAAATTGGTGATGAATTTGCTGTTGATGAAGAAATGGTCACTCAAACATTGCCCTTTGCCCAAGTGTTAATCCCTCTTGTAGGGTTGATTAAGATTGAAGATGAAATTCAACGTCTGCAATCTGAAGTGAGTCGTCTGCAATCCGAAGTGACTCGTGCCAGTAAAAAATTGGACAATGAATCCTTTGTCGCTAAAGCACCGGAAGCAGTCGTTGAGCAAGAACGACAAAAATTAACACAGTATGAAGAACAATTACAAGCGGTTAAAGCGCGAATCGAAACGCTTCAATCGATGAATTAATCCATTAAGGGAGATAAATAAATGGAATTTACAAGGATTGAAGAAGCAACGGACTGGCTTTTAAATCAAGTCAATCCGATACCACGTCCGGATATGACGAAGATGTATCAAGCATTAGAATACATGGGGAATCCCCATCTTGGGTTGCCGGTCCTTCATATTACGGGGACTAATGGTAAAGGATCAGTGGTCGCTTATTTGAGAGACTTATTTCAAAGTCAGGGCTTAAATGTGGGTTCTTTTACTTCACCACATATTGAGCGATTTAATGAACGGATTAGTTATAACCATGAACAGATCTCAGATGAAGCGGTTATTCGTTGGACAAACCGTTTAAAAGAATTGAATACTTATATGGAGACTCATTCAGAGTACGGTCGCTTAATATATTTTGAATTGTTTACCATATTAGCCTGCTTATACTTTCAAGAAAAGAAGCCTGATGTATGTCTTATTGAAGCGGGTATTGGTGGAATGCATGATTGTTCTAATGTTCTGGATGGACAGGTATCTGTTATCACATCCATTGGTTTAGATCACGCAGAAATGTTGGGTGATACTAAAGAAAAGATCGCTTATGAGAAAGCGGGAATTATTAAGCCAGGCCATAGTGCGGTGACTGGTTATATGGATGAGGGCCCATTAGCGGTTATCGATCAATGGGCTCAGGACCATCATGCTAAAGCCTATCACTATGATAAAGAGTATCAAGTCAGTCAGGTTAAAGATTTGGGGCCTCACGGGGCAGAATTTATTTTTAAGAGTCCTTTATGTTTGAATGAATCATTAGCGGTAAAGATTGCTATGATTGGTGAACATCAAGTCCACAATGCAGCAACTGCTTTACAAGCGTTTATTCTATGGATGCAAGGCCATCATTTAGAAATTGATTGGTCCAAGGCTCTTCAAGCTTTGAGCCAGACTCACTGGATCGGTCGTTTGGAAGCAATTAGTGAGCAGCCTTTGATTTATCTGGATGGAGCTCATAATATGGAAGGATTAACAGCTTTAAAAGAAGTTGTCTCCCATCAATTTAAAGACTATCAGATTGAATTGGTTTATGCTGGACTAAGAAAGAAAAATCAGCACGACCAAGTTCCTTTATTATTAACTTTTGAGGTTGATCAGGTTAATTTTACCGGCTTTGATCATTTTGAATCTATGGAATTGGAAGACTTCCAAGCTATCTTAGAACAAACGGATAAGCCGATAGAACAGGCGTATCATTTTATTGAAGATTGGCCGACATGGATCGACCAGTATTGTCATGACCATAGTGGATCTGATCGTTCTTTACTGTTGATAACAGGTTCTTTATATTTTGTCTCACAAGTTCGGGAATACATTCTATCACAAAAGCTTAATGGTTAAAGCGCAAACCCCTCCAAGTCATCTAATTATAGGTGAAGGAGGGGTTTTACTATGGCATATATCGATGCTACTTTGAAAAAGAAGGCGGTTCGGCATCCAGAACAACCAAGAGAAAGACTCGTTCAGTATGGTGTAAAGGCCTTGTCCAATCAAGAATTATTGGCCATCCTATTGAGAACAGGCACTCGAGAGCAATCAGTCATGGATCTAGCTGGGCAGTTCTTGGCTTGTTTTTCTTGTTTAAATGATTTAAAGCAGGCTTCTCTTGAAGAGTTCCAATCGATTAAAGGAATTGGTCGGGTTAAGGCGATTGAATTGAAAGCGGCGATTGAGTTAGGGTCTAGGGTTCATATATCCAATTTACCGAGATATGGTATTGCAACTTCGACCCAGAAAGTCGGTCAGTGGTTAATCCAGGAAATGGGGGACCTGCAACAGGAACACCTTGTTTCGCTGTGTTTAAATACAAAAAATGAAGTGATTCGTAAACAAACCGTTTTTATTGGATCTTTGGCGTCCAGTGTGGCACATCCTCGAGAAATTTTTAAAGAGGCAGTAAAATATCCCACTGCTCGAATTATTTTGGCTCATAACCATCCATCAGGTAATCCTGATCCATCGCCAGCAGATTTGTATTTTACCAAGCGAATGATTGCATGTGGTGATATGATGGGTATTGAATTGTTAGATCATATTATCATTGGGAATGGCATATACCATAGTATTCGAGAGACTAGTAACTTATTTGATTAATACCTCTAAGAAAGAGACTAGACTCTATGGTTAGGGGCTAACCCTAGGATGAGACCTAGAATATCCATTGAATCAAGTTAGGTCTTTTGATATAATTTATCAAGCTATATCATTAATGAGGAGGAAGGAACGTGGCAATTTTTGGCAAGGAACGATTAGGTATTGATCTTGGTACAGCGAATACAGTCATATCGGTTGCTAACAAAGGGATTGCCTTACGGGAACCCTCATTATTGGCAGTTGAAAAGCAGACTCAAAAGGTCGTCGCTTTTGGCCGAGAAGCTAGTAGGATGGAGGGACGTACTTCTGATAATTATGAACTGATTCATCCTTTGCAGCACGGAGCGATCGCTCATTTTTCTTACACTAAGCAAATGTTGGCTCATTTTATGTCGGCCTCATTAAAATATTCATATTCAAAACCGGAAGTGGTTTTAACGGCTCCTTGCGACCTTTCTAAGGTAGAAAGAAAGGCGATTATTGATTCAATTCGCGATCTAGGAATTAATCGAGCAATGATCGTCGAAGCACCTTATGCGGTGGCCCTAGCAGCTGGTTTGGAAGTCGAACAGGCGCGCGGTAAGATGGTTGTAGATATTGGTGAAGGGACGACGGATATTGCAGTTATCTCCTATGGTGAAACAGTAAAGTCTCTAACCTTAAAGCAAGCCTCGGGTAGCATGAATGATAAAATTGCGCAAGCGGTTCGTAATGAACATCAGTTGCTCATTGGTGACTATACTGCTGAAACCTTAAAAATTGTTCTGGGAAATGCCCTTTATGAAACGGATGACCAAGACCATCTATTAGTTCGAGGCCGAAGTGTAGCCCAAGGAGTGCCGAGTCAAGCTAAGGTCTCAGCGGCTTTGGTGGCAGAGGCTATCAATGAAGTAATTGGACAAATTCTTTTAGGTATTCGTCAAGTATTAGAACAAACACCCGTTGAATTATCGGCTGATCTCCTGGAAACTGGAATTCTATTGAGTGGGGGAGGATGTCTCTTAAAGCGTTTAGCAACGCGTATTGAAGGAGAAATTGGAATTCCTGTACGTTCATATGATTATCCTTTTGATGCAGCTGCGATAGGAGCCGGTAAGTTATTTGACCAACTCAATTATCAAAGTAAACAGATCGAGCGTCAAGCACGTCTATAGGAAGAAGGAAGACTATTTATGCTCAATAACAAAAAATTAATTGGGATTCTTTTAGGTGGGATTCTAATTGTTTCCTTGATTAGCTACTCACTTTTCAATTCAACCAACAACATCTTAAAATTGGCAGTGAATGAGACGGTATCTTGGACTGGTCGTGTTCTATCTGAGCCGGTGAACATGGTGGTGCGTTTCGTCAATTCGGTGGATGATTTGGTGAATACCTTTGAGGAAAATGAAGCCTTAAAATCTAAAATCGATCAAGCATACGAGATGCAGGTTCGAATTGCTGACTTAGAGACTGAAAATGAAAAATTACGTTCGCAATTAGATCTAAGTGAAACACTTTCTGAATTTACAACGGTTAATGCTACGGTTATCTCTCGTAATCCCGATCAGTGGACTGAAACTTTGATTATTAATGCGGGTGAAAACAAAAAACTTAAACCAAACATGGCGGTGATGGCAGGAAATGGTCTAGTGGGCCGGGTAATTGAGGTGTATCCAACTTCAGCCAAAGTCTTGCTCCTAATGTCACAAAAGAGTAAAGATGGTATGGTGTCGGCTCGCATCCAAACTGATGATAAAGGGGCCTCGGCGATCGGTGTTCTTAGTGAGTACGATCCCCAGACTAAAGAGTATTTAATGACTCAGGTTTCTCCAGATGCTAAGGTTAAGAAAGGGAACATGGTAATTACCTCTGGATTAGGGGGAGTGATTCCATCAACCTTATTAATCGGTGAAGTTACTTCGACCCAGATGGATAACTATGGTCTTTTCCAAATTGTTCGTATCAAACCCGCCGGAGAAATGACCGATATTCGATTTGTAACTGTGATTCAAAGAGCAGGTGAAGCTAATGAGAAGGACTAATCTGGCTTATAATCAAAGTTATCAACGCGATCGGAATATTAAGGGATTAATTCCCTTGGTCCTGTTAATTGCTTTAGTCGTAGATGCCGCCTTATCTACTTTATTTCCTAAGGCATTTATTGGCGAACAGCAGGTCATAGTGCCTCATTTTTTGGTATATTTTATCCTTGTGTTCGCCTTTTATCTGAGACATTCCTATATTTTATGGTATAGTTTTTTGATCGGTCTGGTTCAAGATGCATATTTAACGACAGTATTGGGCCTATATGCCATCATTTACTATTTATTAACTTATTTTATTCTGAAGACAAGAAGGTACTTTCCAAGGAATGCGATTATTCATTTTATGTTGTTTATTGTGGCGATTACCCTAATCGATTTTGTCGTATATTATTTTTATTTAAGAGTGGGCCTTGTTGATATGAGTGTCCAAACTTACATACTGGTTCGCTTGGGACCTAGTTTAATTTTTAATACTGCAATGGCCTTCTTCTTATATTTCCCAGCAAAAGCTTTACTCCGTTGGTTGGGCTATAATGATCATATTATTTTTTAATGATTTAAAGCTGCTTTTAAAAGCAGCTTTTTTGGTAGGGTCTAAGATTGATAGGCCTTTTTTTAGTATGATATAATACAGATAATTTTAAGAAAGAGGTGCTTGTATGACGATTGATCGACAGTTAGTAAAAGAAGATTTATACCAAGCAGTGAATGGCGACTGGCTTAAAACAGCGGTTATTCCTAATGATAAATCTCGTACAGGAGGGTTTTCAGTTTTAGCGGATGAGCTTGAGGAGACCATGTTGTCAGAAGTGGACCAGATGCTTGCTGGAAACGTTGAATTAGAAGACGAAGCACTATTGGAATTTGTGAAGCTTTATCGACTAGCTTTAGATCAAGATAGTCGCACGAAAATTGGAGTGCAAGAAGCGAAGAAAATCTTGGATTGGATTCTAAAAGCGGAAGACTACGAAAATTTACAAGATAGAATCTATCAAATGATAGAAATGGGTTGGACGAGTCCTTTTAATTTATCGGTTAGCCCAGACCTGAAATCAGCTAAAGAGCATGCTTTATATTTAGATGTACCTAATCTAATTCTACCAGATACTACTTATTATCAAGAAGGAAATAAAAAGGGACAGAGTTTGTTAGCAACTTATGAAAAACAAAGCCAAGCTCTATTAGAAAAATATGGCTATTCAAGTGAAATAGCTGAGTTACTGGTTCAATTAGCTTTGGAATTGGATAAAGATTTTGCTCAAAAGCAAAAATCAAGAGAAGTATTAGCTGATTATACTAAGCAATATAATCCACGTCCTAGCAATGAAGTCATCGCTTATTTTAATAACTTGAAGTTTGATGCGATCATTACAGGCTTGATTGGTTTTGTCCCTGAAAACATTATTGTGACCCAAGTTGAGTTTTTTGAGGCTTGGAACTCTTTCTTTAAAGAAGATGGCTTTAAAAAATTGCAAGCCTGGTTATTGGTCCGAGTTGCTAATGATCTAGCTAATATATTATCTGAAGAAATTCGGCAATTGGCTAGTCAGTATAGCCTGGCCTTATCAGGTAACCCAGAAGTTCAGAGCTTTAAAAAACATGCTTATTATCAAGTCAAACAAGTTTTTAGTCAGCCAGTAGGTATGTATTATGGTAAGAAATACTTTGGTCCAAAAGCTAAAGCAGATGTGCAAGAGATGGTTGATCAGATGATCAAGGTCTATCAAGACCGATTAAATCAGAATGATTGGTTAAGCCCAGAGACGATCGAAAAAGCAATTCAAAAATTAGCTGCTTTTGAAGTCTTGGTAGGTTATCCTGATAGCTATCCTGCTTATTATTCTTATTTAAAAGTCGATTCGGATCAATCTTATTTTAAGAATTTTTGTCAATTACAAGAAATAATAGTGGCCCATCATTTTGAAAAAATGGGTAAAAAAGTAGATCGTACAGAATGGCATATGCCTGCGGATATGGTTAATGCTTACTATAGCCCTTCAGGGAATTTGATTTGCTTCCCAGCGGCGATCTTACAAGCGCCATTTTATAGTTTAGACCAGTCTCGGTCTCAGAATTATGGTGGGATTGGAGCAGTTATTGCTCACGAGATTTCTCATGCATTTGATAATAATGGTGCGAAGATGGATGCTGATGGAAACATTAATAATTGGTGGACTGAAGAAGATTTCCGATCCTTTGAAGCCAAGGCTCAAGCTATGATCGATCAGTGGGATGGTATTCCTTATAGACAAGGAAGTGTTAACGGACGGCTGACGGTTTCTGAGAATATTGCTGATTGCGGAGGCTTAACGGCAGCTTTACAAGCTTTAAAGCATGAGTCTGACTACCAAGTTGATGAATTTTTCTATAATTGGGCGCGGATTTGGTGCCAAAAAGCTCGACCAGAATTTGAAGCGATGTTATTACAAATCGACGTTCACGCACCGGCGGAATTGCGGGCCAATATTCAAGTTCGAAATCTGGACGAATTCCATCAAGAGTTTGCAACGAAAGAAGGAGACTCCATGTATCTTGCTCCTGAAAAACGAGTTCGAATCTGGTAAAACAAATTACAATTGATCATTGACAAGATGAAGATCAGTCTGCTAGAATAAGACTGTTGTTGTATTGTGTAGCACCACATCTGCAACCGCTCAGCTTGTGTATTAAGCACATTGGTCGCGCAAGTTGGCGAGTCTCAAAATAAATTATAGGAGGTGCTTAAATGTACGCTATTATTAAGACAGGCGGTAAGCAAATCAAAGTTGAAGAAGGACAAACAATTTTTGTTGAAAAATTGGACGCTCAAGAAGGCGATAAAGTAAACTTTGAAGAAGTAGTTCTTGTAGGTGGCGAAGGCGAAACTAAAATCGGTTCACCATTCGTATCAGGGGCTTCGGTAGAAGCAACTGTTGAAAAACAAGGACGTGCTAAGAAAGTCGTTACTTTCAAATATAAACGTCGTAAAGATTCACATCGTAAGCAAGGACACCGTCAACCTTATACTAAGTTGACGATTAATGCTATTAAAGCCTAATGATTCGAATTCAGATAGGATTGAGCTCAGATCAAAAGCAGGTTCGTTTTATTGAATTAAAAGGGCATGCTGAGATGGCTGATCCAGGATTAGATATTGTTTGCGCAGCGGTTTCCAGTCAAATCATTTCACTTGAGAATTCGTTGTATCAATTGATGTCACTTGAGACAGAAGTTGAAATAGATGATGTTCATGGCGGATATTTGAATCTGACGATTCCACATTTGGGCATAAAGAATAGAGATCATGATATCCAATTGTTATGCCAACATGTGATTTTGGCGCTGACAGTGACGCAAGAATCTTATCCAGAGTATATTCAGATCAAACAAGTTATCGCATAGGAGGTGCAAGTTCATGTTAAAATTAAATTTACAATTATTTGCGACTAAAAAAGGTGGAGGTTCGACTCAAAACGGCCGTGACTCCATTGCTAAACGTTTAGGTGCTAAGGTTGGCGACGGTCAAACGGTTACCGGAGGATCGATCATTTTCCGTCAACGTGGAACAAAAATCCATCCAGGACATAATGTAGGTCGCGGTGGCGATGATACCTTATTCGCAAAAATTGATGGTGTTGTTCGTTTCGAACGTAAAGGAAAAAAAGCAAAGCAAGTTTCTGTTTATCCAGTAGCTGCTGAAGCCTAAATTTTTTAATAGATCTATAAGGGCCTGCTAGATTCATGGAATTTAGCAGGCTCTTTGTATTTTAACTCCTTTATTTACTTTGATAAATTTTATTGCTAAAAAAGTTTTTTAAGTACTTATGATTACCGAGGGTTATTTGCTTTTCTCCAAGAATGGAATAGGATCGGATATTGATGGGTTCGCATTGACAATCCTGTAGACTGGGATTGGGTAACTGTTGCCAACGGATGCTTAGTGGGTCCTGATCATCGATTTGTAGGCTGACAATAGCTGGGTGGTCAGCGGTAAGGTAAGTAGCTAGATTGTTGTGGTCAATCGGATAGGGGTAACCCTTGATGTTGGCTAGGATCGATGATCGATTAAGTACTAGATGATATTGATCGATTTGTCCCTTTTCTATTTGATAGTTAAAGTCGTCAATTTGACTGATTGGAATGGTGATTGTTTCAAGATCAGTATAGTGGAGCTTTATGGAATGGTTCATATATATCCTCCTATGGACTTTATTATGAAGGTCAGCGGGTTAAATATAAAGAGATTTGCTGAAAAAATCTAAGATTTTCCTTTACAATTGATTGTTTTCTAGTATAATTAAACAAGTGGTCAAGAGACCCTAATTAACGATATTCCGCTAAATAGAATGACTATTTAAGAATGTTTGTTGGAAGGAGAAATAAGAATGAGTCAATTGATTGAAAAGATCACTGCAGGTCAATTACGTAACGATATCCCAGATTTTCGTCCTGGTGATTCCGTGAAAGTTCACGCTTTAATTGTTGAAGGCGAACGTGAACGTGTGCAAATCTTTGAAGGTTTAGTGATCAAACGCCGTGGTGCAGGAATCAGCGAAACGTATACCGTTCGTAAGATTTCAAACGGTGTTGGTGTTGAACGGACTTTCCCAGTTCATTCACCACGTGTTGCTAAAATCGAAGTGACCCGTAAAGGTAAAGTACGTCGTGCGAAACTTTACTACATTCGTGCTTTATCTGGTAAAGCTGCTCGTATTAAAGAGCGCGGTTTCTAAGATAAGAATGATAGGCCCATTAATAGGGCCTATTTTTTATGGACTGATAAGAAATCCTCCCAAATACATGTTTGTTAAGTGTTTGGGAGGGCTTTTTTTATAATTATTCATCTTCTAAAAGCATTTCTTTTAATCGGTCAGCCTTTTTATCGAATTCCATACCTAAATCGGTATCTGCGACAAAGAGTCGTTTAGGACGTTCGGTAACAATGTATTTTTTGGGGAGAATGTCTTTCTTCGATTGGATTGCTTCAGATCGACTCGTAAAAGGTTGGTGGGCACAGATATATATTTCATGTGAATTATCGACGAGTGTGTAGCCGGCAATGCCGGTGACTTTTTGATAGGGTTTTGCGAGACCTCCGTCTATCACGAGCATTTTTCCGTTTGCTTTTACTGGCTTTTCTCCCTCAATGGCTTTGATTGGTGTATGACCATTAATGATATAACCAGATTCGTCAAGACCAAATTCCTTTAAGACTTTGAAGCAAAAGTCCTCTTCTTCTCGCAAGCTATAATAGATATTTTGCTTTTCTTTATGGCTGGATTTATCCTCAATGAAGTAACGTTCAAAGGTGGTCATTGCATGTTTTCCAAAGAGTGGAGAAACCGGACCACACCAGAGATACCAAATAAGATCTTTATTAAAGTCATCCTGATCATTTTTATGAATGTAGGCTTGGCGAATCGCATACTCAAAGCGGTCCATTAAGGAGCGTCCTTGATAGACCTTGCCATCTAGGGTGAGTGACATAAAGTCACCATCATCGGTCATCGGTAGGCAACCATGAAAGAGTAGATTTTTATTATAAGTCAAGTATAGAGTTCCCTGTTGGGCTAAAAAGTTCATATGACGACTAAGGGCTGGGGAAGTTTGAAATTGATGCAATAGGTCTAATAGGACGAGTTCTTCACCAAGTGTTAGCTCATAGGGGTTATCTGGATTGACCCGTTGGAAGCAACCGTTTTTAATACTATATTTTTTACCGTTCAGATGAATGGATTGTCGATCTGCTGATAATTTATCCAGTAAGAGTCGATCCTCCATTTGAAAGTCACTCCGTCGTTGAATAACTTGCCCCTCAACCTTAAATTGCATAATGGAAATTGCTTGATGCATCAAGGTGATTTCTAGCTCATCTTCTGGGCTTAAGTTTAAGTTGCTACCTCGAGGACGAAAGGCCTTATTATCTTGGTAGTAACGGTGACCATATTTAGCAAGACGGGAAAGATCGATACCATAATCTTTAAGTAGTTGGGTATTGCCGTAACGCAGTTGAATTCGCAAGACAGTCGTTAGACATGCCAGTGAGCCGGCATAAGCTCCCATCCAGATAATATCGTGATTGCCCAATTGAATATCCATTGATGGAATCTCCATAAGTCGATCCATGATCTTATCTGGATTCGGACCACGGTCATAGATATCCCCTAATACATGGAGATGATCGACTACAAAGCGTTGGATTAAATGGGCCAGAGCAACAGCAAAGTGACGAGCGAGATCAAGGTCAATCATGGTGTTGAAGATCGTATGATAATAACGCATCTTATCGTTTTCAGCATCATATTGATAGATGAGTTCCTCCAGAATATACGCATAAGCGGAAGGCAAGGCCTTGCGAACTTTTGAGCGCGTGTATTTTGAGGTTACATGACGTGTTAGTCGAACTAATTGGTCAAGTAATATCATCCATTCTTCTTTAGATTTTTCTGCATTTAAGACTAAATCCTCCGGATAGTAAATGTTAAAGCAGAGATCGAGTTTTTCTTCTTCGCTTAATATCCCGTCAAACAAGTCGTCTACTTTAATGGATATAACACCGGAACAATTACGTAGAAGATGGTCAAAGGCTTCAAATTCCCCATGCACGTCCGAAATAAAATGCTCTGTTGATTTGGGTAATTGTTTGATGGCTTCGAGATTAATAATTTCCATTAAGTCATTGATTGTGTGATCAGATAATTGATTTTTCATGAATTCGATCCCATCGCTTTCTCTGGTATTTTAAGCGCTTGCTTACTCTTATAAGTTACCATTTTTACAATGCTTGTCAATCGCTTTAAGATTATATAATAATTTGTTATACTTAAGAAGATTTCAAAACAAATTAGAAAGTTGGGTAGTTATGTTAGAATTTAAAACACAATTTGAGGCCCTGTTAAAAGAAAAGGAACTTCCGACACAGTACCAAGCTATTGAAGGAGGGCACCATTTATATCGTTTTCAGTTTAGAGCGTCTAAAGAGCGAATGTTAATGGTGGAAGTCATCTTACAAAAGAGTGAGGAAGCTTATTTTGATGCGCAAATTATTTATCGTCAAGTTCATGTTTTGGACGATTACCAAAAGAAATTTCAAGCTTTAGAAGCGATTAATGACTTAAATGGAGCAAAAACAGGCTATTATAATCTTTATTTAGCAGGAGATGGGGAAATCTATCTACGCAGTCTCATCAGATGCTGTCAGGACCCCAGACCTTTATATGATACCCTAGTGATCGGATCGACAATTGCACGGCTCTTGCAAAAATCATTGCCTGAAAAGTTGGGCAAAAGTCTCTAATCTATGATAGAATGATCTGGTTTCATTTTATTTAAAAGGGGGAGTATGGTTGTTTGAACAATATATTCAAGATAGGCCATTGGTGCGTATCTTATTTCAAATTTTGATTGCGAATATGGCCGCATTTTTTATTGCCATGGGTTTAAATTTCTTCTTGATTCCAGGAGATATTTTTTCTTCAGGGACTTCTGGGATTGCTCAAATTATTAATTATTTTGCACCCGTTATTCCGGTGATTGGGCCTTTCTTGACGGTCGGAAACCTAGTGTTTATTCTGAATGTGCCTTTGCTTTTTTTGTCATGGTTTAAGATTGGTCGTGACTTCACCTTGCTGAGTTTGTTAGTCGTTTTTTTATCGACTGTTTTTACGAATATTGTACCGGTCATTCAAGTTTCAACGAATCCTTTACTTAATGGTATTATGGGCGGTGTAATTTGTGGTTTGGGTTCTGCCGTTGCAATTAAGTTTGGCCTATCCTGTGGTGGATTGGATATTGTATCTCTGGTGTTAGCACGGGTTGTGAATGTGAATATCGGGATCTTAGGGTTTGCGATTAATTCCCTGATCATTTTTGCTTCAGGTGTTTTGTTTGAATGGGAGAATGCTCTTTATACATTAATTTCGATTTATGTATTAGCCAATACGATTGATAGCATCCATACCTCTGAACAACGTCTCACTGCCTTGGTAGTTACCAACAAGATGGATGAGGTTGTGAATGCGATCTATAAGTCCATTGTTCGTGGTGTAACGATATTAGATGGTCAGGGAGGCTATCTTCGAGACAAGCGGAGTGTGGTCATGGTTGTGATCAACCGTTATGAATTGTATGCCTTACAGCAAGCCGTTAAGCATGCCGATGATAAAGCCTTCATTAATATCGTGCCTTCGATTAAGGTGGTTGGTCATTTCTTTAGTCGGGATCAACAACGAGCCATGAAGAAACAGGTTCAAACTACCCAGCCTTCATCTGATAGTATGAGGGATAATAGCCATAACTATAGTTATGGGTTAGAGTTTGATCAACTTTATGAGAATGTGGATGATTTAACCGATTAAAAAGCCTGTCAGGCTTAGGAACATTGCTGGATCAAACTGTTTGAAACAGTTATCCTCATAATGCTCCTGAGTCTGCAGGCTTTTTTATGAAAGAATTTTTAGATCAAAGGCTTTAATCAAATGCTTGGCCAGACCATCTTGGTCATTGGTAAAATCAGTAATCTCATCTGCGCTATTTTTGATCAGCTCAATGGCATTCGCCATTGCAACACCATGCCCAGCATACTCAATCATTTCCCGATCGTTATCTTCATCGCCAAAGGCGTAAATACTTTCCCTGGGAATATGGTAGAAGTCGGCAATAGCCTTCACACCGACCGCCTTATTAATTCCGGCACGGACGACTTCAAGAACCGGAAATTCTCCTCCCCAAGTTCTTACTGCAACTTGATCCGAATACTTATTTTCAATCTGTTGTTTGATAAATGTTTGCTGGTCTTCACTCGAAAAGAGGGTTAGGGCGGTAGGGTTTTTAGTTAAGCTTGATCGGGTCAGCTTAGACAATTGGGTTTCTTCTTTGGGATAGTAAGGTGAATCTGGTAAGTTCATCGATGAAGAATAGAGGCGATCAATCCCTTCAGCACAGATTAAATTGACATTTAAGCTGTCCTGCCTTTTTAAAAGCTCTAGGGCGATTGACCGGTCTAAGTCATAATGATAGGCTGCAGTCCAAGCTGGACGCTGAGGAAAACAGCAATAGGCCCCATTAAAATTAACCATCGGGCTTGTAATCCCTAATTCTTGATAAAGGCCAATGGATGTGCGATAGGGTCTTCCTGTTACGATTGCTATAAGATGTCCCATTTCATCGAGTTTTCTTAAGCATTGTCGTGTTAAGGGGCTAAGTTTGGATTGGTTATTAAGAGTGGTTCCATCGAGATCAATGGCAATTAAATGTTGTTGCATAGTCTTCCTCCTTGATGATTGTTCATTATATCATAGTCAGACTTTTGTTTTAAGAAGATAATTTTAAACCAGTTTTTAATTGGTCGTTGGTATTTTCTAATTATTCAAAATATCTTGAAGACTCAATGGTCACTGAATTCGTATCGATTGCAATCTTATTCATTTTATTTACAATAGAGTAGTTAAAGGAGGTAGTGTATGGATTTAGAGATGATGCGACAGGGAAGAGATTTAACGGAATTTCAAACTCAAATTGTAGATCAGTTGTCTCAAGTCATTGATCCAGAATTAGGCTTGGATTTGATTAATTTAGGATTAATTTATGAGGTGATCGAGGAAGCACCTGGTAAGTTAAAGGTCTTAATGACATTAACGACTCCGATGTGTCCCTTAGCAGGGGTTTTAATCGGGGACATTCAGGCAGCATTAGGAGAAATTCCTGGCGTCGAGGATATTCAAGTTGAACTGACTTTTGACCCACCTTGGTCATTGGAAAAATTATCTCGCTATGCCAAGATTGCCTTAGGGATGCTTTAGAATTAAGAGGTTGGATGATTATGTCTCAGGTTAAACAGTATATTACTCATCAATGTTATTTAAGTCGTTACTTTAGTGATTTAACGAAAGAGTCTGTGAGTCATTTTTCACTAGAATTTATATTATTAGCCCCTGCATATTTAATTTCTACGGATATCCAAACAGGTTTTCCTTATCTTCAGGTTAGTTACCGTCAAGCACTGGACCAATTTATTAAAGAGCAATTACGTTTCTATATTGACCAACACCCTTATCAAGAAAAAGGAGAACTTCCATATATAGCGGATTTTCTAAAGGAATTGAATGCTCGTTTAGACCTTTATTTTTCGTCACAGAATGAGTTGGACTTTGATTCATATGCCTTGAATCTATCTTTGCAATTAAATCGTTAAAAATCTTCAAAAAAATGATTGACCTTTTTTGACCAATGGTATATACTAAACATAAGCTCTTAAGCAAGAGCTATTTTAAAACATTAAAAAGTTTGACTATTTTTGACATAAGGAGTGATACGATGATCGATAAAATGACAACCACGGTCCAAGAGGCCTTGGGTCAAGCCCAACAAGTCGCCATTACTCGTCACCATCAAGCGATTGACATACCACATCTCTGGTTGATCTTTACACAAGATGATCATTTTGCAGGAAAAATTTACCAAGATTTGGGGATTCGCTTAGCAGATTTTCGCCAAAAAATTGAAGGCGAGATCGATAAAATATCAGAAGTGACAGGGAGCAATGTCACTTATGGTCAGCAGTTATCCAGTCGTTTGAATCAATTGATCAGTGATGCTTCTGCAATTGCTGAGGAATTTCAAGATCAGTATATCGCGACGGAAGTACTATTGCTGGCTCTATATAATCAAAAAAATAATCCATTAACTCAATATTTATTGGAGAATGGATTGGATGAAGCCACACTCAAGGAACGAATTAAAGTATTGAGAGGAGGAGAGTCTGTGACCTCACAAAATCAAGAAGAAACTTATGAATCTCTAGCGAAGTATGCTAAGAATTTAAATGAAGCTGTTAAGAACAATGAACTGGATCCGGTAATCGGTCGTGATGAAGAAATCCGAGATGTTATTCGTATTCTTTCACGTAAAACCAAGAACAATCCGATATTGATCGGTGAACCTGGGGTAGGTAAGACCGCTATTATAGAAGGATTGGCTCATCGGATTATTAAAAAGGATGTTCCTGAAAACTTAAAAGGTAAGGAGATCTATTCCCTTGATATGGGGGCTTTAATCGCGGGTGCAAAATACCGCGGTGAATTTGAAGAACGGTTAAAAGCGGTACTCAAAGAAGTTAAAAAGTCAGAAGGCCAAATCCTTCTATTTATTGATGAGATCCATACCATTGTCGGTGCCGGTAAAACAGAAGGGTCCATGGATGCAGGGAATCTCTTAAAACCTATGCTGGCTCGTGGTGAATTGCACTGTATCGGGGCAACGACCTTGGATGAATATCGTGAAAATATTGAAAAGGATAAGGCATTGGAGCGGCGTTTCCAAAGGGTTATGGTGCATGAACCCACTGTTGAAGATACAATTTCAATTCTAAGAGGATTAAAAGAACGTTATGAAATCCATCATGGAGTATCCATCCATGATAATGCTTTGGTAGCGGCAGCGACGCTTTCTGATCGTTATATTACAGATCGCTTCTTACCAGATAAGGCAATTGACTTGGTTGATGAAGCTTGTGCCACTATTAAAGTCGAAATGAATTCCATGCCGACCGAGATGGATGCGGTAAATCGGAGATTGATGCAATTAGAGATTGAAGAAGCCGCTTTGAAAAAAGAGGAAGATGAAGCTTCTAAGAAGCGTTTAGAGAACTTACAAGAAGATTTATCTGCTGTTCGGCAAGAAGCTAATGAATTAAAAATGCGTTGGGAAATCGAGAAGGAAGCTTCGAACAAGATTCGTGAAAAACGCGAAAAATTAGATCAAGCTCGTCATGATTTGGAAGAAGCTGAAAATAATTATGACCTTGAAACGGCTGCGCGTTTGCGGCACGGTGAAATACCTAAGATGGAAGAAGAACTTCAAGAAATCGAAGCGCAAGCGAGTCAAGAAGTCGGTCATCAAGCGGAACGGCTAACCCAAGAGAGTGTTACTGAAACGGAAATTGCGAAAGTGGTGGAACGATTGACCGGTATACCCGTTAATCGATTAGTTGAAGGGGAGAGAACCAAGTTGTTACACTTGGATCAAACGCTCCATCAAAGAGTGATTGGTCAAGATGAAGCTGTACAGAAGGTCAGTGAAGCAGTCCTTCGTTCACGTTCAGGTCTACAGGATCCTAATCGTCCAATTGGTTCCTTCTTATTCTTAGGACCAACTGGGGTAGGTAAAACTGAACTAGCTAAATCCTTAGCAGAAGTGCTTTTTGATGATGAACACCATATGGTCCGAATTGATATGTCGGAATATATGGAGAAACACACGGTTTCTCGGCTAGTTGGAGCCCCTCCAGGTTATATTGGTTATGAAGAAGGAGGCCAATTAACGGAAGCGGTACGTCGTAGTCCCTATTCGATTGTCTTATTGGATGAGATCGAAAAGGCTCACCCCGATGTCTTTAATATTCTATTGCAAGTACTTGACGATGGTCGATTAACTGATTCTAAGGGTCGTGTAGTAGATTTTAAAAACACGGTGCTAATCATGACTTCAAATATTGGTTCTCACTTGTTATTGGAAGGAATGACGGATCAAGGAGAAATTAAAGATGAGACCGCTCAAGCCGTAGAAGGATTATTAAAGGATCATTTTAAACCAGAATTTCTCAATCGTATTGACGATATTGTCATGTTTAAACCATTGACTCAAGATAATCTCCATGGCATTGTAGAAAAATTCTTAGGTCAATTACGACAACGGTTGGCTCACCAAGACTTGGGCTTGACTTTAACCGATAAAGCCATTGATTGGATTGCAAGGAGTGCTTATGATCCAATATATGGTGCCCGTCCACTCTTGCGTTTTATTACTCGTGAATTGGAAAATCCATTAGCTCGAGCGATTATTAAAGGGGATGTGCTTCCTCATAGTATGATTGAAGCTGATCTAGAAGAAGATCATTTGGTCTTTAAATATAGCCCATTAAAAGACTAATCGGGTTAGTTAATGGATTTGATGAAGAAGTTGCAACTGTTTGTTGCAACTTCTTTTTTGTTCTTTCTTACTTATCTTAAAGGGTATTCAAGGAAGTTTGTAATCAGTAAGTTGAGCTAAATTAATGCTAATAGCGAGTCAGTATAAATTAAACTTTGTGAGCTTCAATGATGGACGATTATTGGAGCTTAGTAGCCAAGTAAAAGCATGTTCGTGATGCGTTAATTGATCGCTTTTGATAAAGTTTCATGGTAAAATGAAGAAAAAATAGAGAGGGTGAGTGAATGCAGGGATATCAAAAATTGGATAAAATTGTTGTGCGCTATATTCTATTGGTTGCAGCCTTAACCTTGGCCATTTTCAATTATAAGCTGATCTTTGCTTGGGTTGGTAAATTATGGATGGTAATGACCCCAATTATTGCCGGTTTTGTTATTGCTTATATCTTGAATATTCTGATGGTTCAGTTTGAAAGGATCTTGTGGCCTCATAAAAAGCAAGGTTATTGGCAAAAATCGCGGCGCCCCTTAGCGATTACTTTGTCTTTGTTAACGATACTCCTGGTTATGCTTTTTGTAATTGGATTGGTTGTACCACAAGTTTATAATGTTGCTACAGAAGCTATTAAGGCTTTTCCGGTCTTTATTTCTCACGTTGAAAAATGGACCCATCAGTTGGAAAGGGTTTTACCAGATAATTCGAACCCAGTTATGTCTCGCTTTGAAATAGACTGGTCAACCATGCTATCGAATTTTAAATCTTGGACGAATGATTTTCTATCTGGCTTTGTCAATACCACCTTATCGACGGTTGGTTCTCTAGCTTCGATTATCGTTAATGGTGTTTTGGCTTTAATTTTTTCATTATATCTGTTAATGTCTAAGGAAAAGCTAATAGATCAGTTTCTTCATGTTCTAACGACCTATGTCTCGAAGAAACGATCTCGAAAAATTTTATACGTTCTAACAACTTTAGATGAAGCATTTACGAACTTTTTAACCGGTGAAGTGATTGAAGCTACCATTTTAGGAGTGATGGTCACCTTAGGAATGTGGTTATTCCGCTTCCCATATGCAGGTATGATTGGTGTTTTAACAGGGGTATTTGCCTTAATCCCAATGCTTGGAGCTTATATCTCAGGTATTTTAGGAATGGTCTTGATTTCAGTTCATTCGATTTCACAGGCATTCTGGTTTTTACTTTTTATTATTATTCTCCAGCAGTTTGAAGGAAATGTTGTGTATCCAAGGATTGTGGGATCTTCATTAGGGCTTCCGGGTATGTGGGTTCTATTTTCTATTACCATTGGAGGTGGCCTATTAGGAATTCCAGGAATGTTATTGGGGGTGCCGATTGCATCTGCTTTATATCGGATCATTAAACGAGATATTCTTGAACGAGATGGTTACTCGTATTCACAACGCCAGGCCTTTCTACGACATGCACCAAAGGACTCTTTCCAACAGATAGCTAAAGATGAAGCAAAATCTATAAATCCATAAAGAGTTAAGGAAAGGAGATGGTTTAATATGACTTTCTTTATTCTAATAGGTGTGTCTTTGTTAGTTTTATCAATTTTTACGAAACGTTCTTGGCTACTTTATCTTTTAGCATTGTTAGCCTTTATGATTTATTTTGGTTGGCAGGGGGCAAATTTATACTATTTTTTATTATTTGCCTTTGGTATGGCCTTGTTAGTGGTGGAATTGTATGTGCCAGATTTAGGTTTAGCAGGCCTTCTGGGCTTGATTCTTGCATTTGTTGGTCTGTGGTTAAAAATAGGACGTGTTGAGCTGACTTTGCTCTTCTTTCTTGGAACTATTATCTGGTCTGTGATCGAAGCAACTCTGTTATTGAATTGGGGCTTTCAATTGCAGATGAGTCCACGGTTTGTTCTTGATAAAACTATTGGCCATTTATCTGAGGACCAATCAGAGCTATTACCAGACCTATCTCAATTAATCGGTGAAATGGGAGTAGCACGGACGAATCTTAAGCCAGTTGGTAAGATTCAGTTGGGAGAGAAATTATATCAAGCCTTCAGTCAAGATGAATTGATTGAAGCCGGATCGAAAATAATAATTGTTGGCTACCAGTCGAATCAATTATATGTTAGGAGAGTGAAATAATGGAGAGTTTAATGTATGAGATTATGCTAAATCCTGGTTTTTTTTCAACACTGATGATTATTGTATTGATTATCATCCTGTTGACCTTGTTCTTACGGTTTGTTCCGATTGGCTTATGGATTACGGCTTATTTCTCTGGAGCCAAGGTATCCATTGCAGATCTAGCAGGAATGCGGTTAAGACGGGTAAAACCCTCCGATATTGTGAACCCTCTAATTAAAGCGACAAAAGCCGGGGTACCAATAACGACGAATGAGTTAGAGGCCCATTACCTAGCAGGTGGAAATGTCAATATAGTGGTTGATGCGCTGATTGCCGCTCAAAGAGCTAATATTGAGCTAGGCTTTGAGCAAGCAGCGGCCATTGACTTAGCAGGACGTAATGTCTTTGAAGCAGTTCAAGTATCTGTCAATCCGAAGGTGATTGAAACGCCAGTCATTGCAGGGGTTGCGATGAATGGGATTGAAGTTCAAGCGAAGGCCAAGGTAACGGTACGTGCGAATATCGAGCGCCTTGTCGGAGGGGCTGGAGAGGAAACGATTATTGCTCGGGTTGGCGAAGGGATTGTAACCACAGTAGGTTCTGCTAAGACTCACTCAGAAGTCTTAGAAAATCCGGACTCCATCTCCCAAACGATTTTGCGCAAGGGGTTGGATTCTGGGACTGCTTTTGAAATTCTATCGATTGATATTGCGGATGTGGATGTCGGCCGAAATATCGGAGCAAAACTTCAAGCGGATCAAGCAGAAGCTGATAAAAAAATTGCTCAAGCTAAAGCCGAAGAACGGCGTGCCATTGCTGTCGCTTTAGAACAAGAGAATGTGGCACAGGTTCAAAAAATGCGTGCTAAGGTCGTTGAGGCTCAAGCTCAAGTTCCTTTAGCGGTAGCGGATGCCTTTAGAAAAGGACAGCTGGGAGTTATGGACTATTATAAACTTGAAAATATTCAATCAGACTCTAAGATGCGTCAAGCGATTGCAGGCGAGGAGTCAGATTCATTTAAAATGAGTGATCAGAATGAATAATCTTCTCGTTATTCTATTTTTTCTAGCCTATGCCTTTGTTAAAGGCCGTCATCTAAAGCAAACTGACGATTCTAGTCAAGTAAGAAAGAGCGAGTCTAAAGTAAAAGAACCTGCTTTAAAAGCGACTAAGCGTTCTAAAAGAGCACAGACGAGTCAAATAGTCACCAGTGAACGGTTGGACAAGCATGCAGCAGCAAAAAGAAAAAACAATGCTCAAAAATGTCGAAAGATTAATCAAGCACAAAAACTGCCAACCCAAATGGATTCTCAAATAGGGAATCAAGATCCACTAATGCGATCTTCAAAAATAGGCTCAAATGACTTAAAACCCAATCAAGAAAATCTGCAAGTGGCAAACTCACTAGCTAGAAGAAGACAGCGATCTTCTCAATTGAAGAAGGCGGTGGCACTTAAGGAGATTCTTGATCTGCCCGTATCATTAAGATCTAAATAAATTAGAGCTTGATTTTTTGATTGATTTATTCTAAAATGCTAAGAGTGCGATTGAGCACAATTCACACAAGTATGGATAATTTGAGGGTTGCTTACTGAAGTCCTGAAGTTAGAAGAAGTACTTGGAGGAAATAAAAACAAAAGGAGTTATATTATGTCAGTAATCTCAATGAAACATTTACTCGAAGCCGGTGTTCATTTTGGTCACCAAACAAGACGTTGGAACCCTAAAATGAAACGTTATATCTTTACAGAACGCAATGGTATCTATATCATCGACCTTCAAAAAACCGTTAAATTAGTTGATGAAGCATACAACTTTATGCGTGAAACTGTAGCTGATGGTGGCGTTTGCTTATTCGTAGGAACCAAAAAACAAGCAGCACAATCTGTTCAAGAACAAGCTGAACGTGCTGGTCAATATTACATCAATCACCGTTGGTTAGGTGGACTATTGACTAACTGGAAAACAATCCAAGGACGTATCCGTCGCTTGAAAGAAATCGAACAAATGGAAGTGGATGGTACTTTTGATGTTCTACCTAAAAAAGAAGTGGTTGAAATTCGTAAAGAATGGGATCGCCTTGAAAAATTCTTAGGTGGAATCAAAGATATGCCAAGAATCCCAGATGTTCTTTTCGTTGTAGACCCTCGTAAAGAACGCATTGCTGTTCAAGAAGCACGTAAGTTGAACATTCCAATCATCGCTATGGTAGATACAAACTGTGATCCAGATGAAATCGACTATGTTATCCCTTCTAACGATGACGCAATCCGTGCCATCAAACTGATTACAGCGGCAATGGCTGATGCTTGTGTTGAAGCAAAACAAGGTCAGGTAGATGTTGAAGTTGATGAAGAAAATGATAAAGAATTCTTCGACAACCTATTTGAAGAAGGCAAAGAAGCAAACGAAGAAACAGCTGAAAACGAGGCTGAGTAATCGTGTTCACTACCCGGAGACGTCTGAGCCTCTCGGGTAGTTTTTTTGAAAGACGATAATAACACTTTAGTTGGGACAAAAATTTTGTTATAATTAAATAAATGCTTATCTAAGCAAGATATTCCAAGGAGGATTTTTAATGGCAAACATTAGCGCAAAACAAGTTAAAGAATTACGTGACATCACCGGTGTAGGTATGATGGATGCTAAAAAAGCATTGGTTGAAGTAGATGGCGATTTAGATAAAGCAATCGACAACCTACGTGAAAAAGGATTAGCAAAGGCTGCTAAAAAAGCTAATCGTATTGCAGCAGAAGGTTTGACAGCTAGCTATGTTGATGGAAATGTTGCATCATTAGTAGAAGTCAACTCAGAAACAGACTTTGTGGCTAGCAATGAAAAATTCATCAAGTTAGTTAACGATATTGCGCAAGCTGTAGCAAAAGCTCAACCAGCAGATCTTGAAGCAGCTAACGAAATTCAAATTGATGGCAAGAGTATTGCTGACCAAGTTATTGAAGCAACTCAGGTCATTGGCGAAAAGATTTCTTTCCGTCGTTTTGCGATTTTAACTAAATCTGACAATGACGTCTTTGGTGAATATGCTCACCAAGGTGGACGTATTGGTGTATTAACCGTTATTGCTGATTCTAAAGATGAAGAAGTAGCTAAAGATGTTGCAATGCACGTGGCAGCGATTAATCCGAAGTACTTAAATCCAGAAGATGTGGATGCGGAAGAAGTTGAACGCGAACGGACTGTACAACGTGAACTTACTTTAAATGAAGGTAAACCAGAAAACATCGTTGATAAGATCGTTGAAGGTCGTATGCATAAATTCTATAGCGAAATCTGCTTGAATGAACAAGCGTTTGTTAAAGATGGCGATCAAACTGTAGCTAAGTATGTTGCTAGCCATGGTGGTAAAGTTGCAGCTTATGTGCGCTTTGAAGTGGGTGAAGGAATGGAAAAACGTTCCGAAAACTTTGCTGAAGAAGTTGCAGCACAAATGAATAACTAATCAGATTGAATAAGGTGGGAGTTAAAGAAAGACGGGTATTGGCTTTCTTGCCCGCCTTTTTTTTACGAATTTGAGGCAAGTGTTTAAAGGAGGATGAAGATGTCAAAGACCAAGTATCAGCGTATTGTGTTAAAGTTATCGGGCGAGGCTTTAGCTGGTGAAAAAGGCTATGGAATTGACCCTCAAACTGTTCAGGCGGTTTGTCAGGAATTAAAAGAAGTCCATGAATTGGGGGTTGAAATTGCGATCGTTGTTGGTGGGGGGAATATCTGGCGTGGTTCCATTGGCTCACAAATGGGAATGGACCGAGCTCAAGCTGATTATATGGGCATGTTAGCTACTGTTATGAATGCTCTTTCCTTACAGGACTCATTGGAAAATCTAGGCGTACCGTCACGGGTACAAACTTCGATTGAGATGCGGGCAGTTGCAGAACCTTATATTCGTCGAAAGGCGATTCGACACTTAGAAAAACAGCGCGTTGTCATCTTTGCGGGTGGAACTGGAAATCCTTATTTTACAACGGATACGACCGCTGCATTAAGAGCTGCTGAAATTGAGGCGGATGTGATCTTAATGGCTAAAAATAATGTGGATGGGGTCTATTCTGCTGATCCAAAATTAGATCAATCAGCTAAGAAGTTCGAGCATTTAACGCATTTGGATGTTATTCAAAAGGGATTGAAAGTGATGGATTCAACAGCCTCATCCTTGAGTATGGATAATGATATACCTTTAGTGGTCTTTAATTTGAATCAACCAGGAAATATTAAAAAGGTTGTTCTGGGTCAAAATATAGGGACAACAGTTGGAAACGCCAATAATTAGGGGTTGATGACTGTTCGCCAGTTAAAAATTTTGTTATAATAAATAAACAATACCTTCAGGAGGAATAGAATGGCTGATAATTTATTAAAAACAACGAAGGCTCGGATGGATAAATCCATTGAAGCTTTTCAAAGAGAATTAGGAAGTATTCGTGCTGGGGTTGCCAATGCGAGTATCCTAGATCGAGTGAGTGTTGAGTATTACGGCGCGCCTACCCCTTTAAATCAACTGGCATCGATCACCATTCCTGAACCAAGAATGTTAATGATCTCACCTTATGATAAAGGATCTTTAAAAGATATTGAAAAAGGAATTCTAATGAGTGATGTTGGTATTACACCTAACAATGACGGTGACGTTATTCGTTTAACCATCCCAGCTTTAACCAAGGAACGTCGTGAAGATCTTGTTAAAGTGGTTGGTAAGGAACAGGAAAATGCTAAGATCTCAGTTCGCAATATTCGCCGTGATGCGATTGATGATTGCAAAAAGATGGAAAAGAATAATGAGTTAACGGAAGATGACGTGAAGCGTTACGAAAAAGATATTCAAAAATTAACTGATAACGCAACGGATGAAATTGATCGCCTAGCCAAAGTGAAAGAAGAAGAAATTCGAAATAATTAATCATTATTTTGGTGATTGACTCAAGAATCTTTTATTCAGTTAAGAGGAACTATTAAGCTTTTTATAGATAGGGCTGTGACTTTTAGGTCGCAGCCTTTTAATAATGCTTGCCTGCATTACAGTCAATGAGTTGGCAAGTTAGATCATTTGTGGACTTTATTTTTATTTTCTGGGTGACTTTTGTTATAATAGATACTGAATTTGAATGAACGAGGAGTAAGCCATGCAAGTAACGCCAAATAGTATCCCTAAGCATCTCGCTATCATTATGGATGGTAATGGTCGATGGGCTAAAAAAAGAATGATGCCCCGAGTGTATGGACATCGAAAGGGTGTCGAGCGATTAAAAGAGATTGTCATGCGTTGTCACCAACTTAAGATTAAGGTCTTAACGGTGTACGCATTTTCAACGGAGAATTGGGCTCGTCCTAAGGATGAAGTGAACTATTTAATGAAGCTACCAGAAAGCTTTTTTAAAGATTTCATGCCTCAATTGATGGAAAATCAAGTGAAAATTACGGTGATCGGTCAAGTTGAGGCACTCCCAGCTGAGACTCAAGCAATGATGCGGGAAGCATTGGAAAAGACGAAAGACAATCAAGGTCTAATCCTAAATATTGCCTTGAATTATGGGGGGCGTGATGAGATTCTTCGAGCAGTTCAATCAATTAGTCGATGTGTAGCTAATCAGGAGTTAAAGGTAGATGAAATTGATCAAACCTTGATGGACCAGCATTTGATGACTGGCTTTTTAGGGGATTTAGCCCAGCCAGATTTGATGATTCGTACATCAGGAGAGCTACGTTTGTCGAATTTTTTATTATGGCAGTTAGCCTACAGTGAATTTTATTTTACCGAGGTATTGTGGCCTGACTTTACAGCGGAAGAATTGGATAAGGCCATTGAAAGTTATGCTAAACGGCAACGTCGTTATGGCAAAGTATAATAAATAGAGTAAGGGGATCAGTCATGAAGCAACGAATTATTTCAGCAGTGATTGGATTGGCTATTTTTTTGCCAATCTTAGTAAAAGGGGGGCGTATCTTTGCTTGGGCCATCCTGTTTTTGAGTTTCATTGCACTTTATGAGATTGCTAAGATGAAGAAGATTTCTTTTTTTAATGAGATCGGACTTATTTCTTGTTTCGCCATGGCTTCCATCGTCTTGCCTAATTATTATTATCGGATCATTCTTCCGTTATCTCAGCCGGTATTTATGTTTTATGTGGCGGCCATGTTACTTTTAGTATTGACAGTATATCGCTATCAAATTTTTAACTTTGTGGATGCGGCAACATTGATTTTTGCAGCGCTTTATATTGGATCTGGATTTCGTTTTTTAATTCAGATTCGAGATGAAGGTTTAGCCACAATTATTTACCTCTTTTTAGTAATTTGGATGACGGATACAGGTGCCTACCTTTTTGGTCGGACTTTTGGGAAGCATAAGTTAGCTAGTCATATCTCACCTAATAAAACCATTGAGGGAGCCATTGGTGGAATAGCTACGGCTTTACTTTTCTCGATGATTTATGCTTGGATTTTTGAGCTGGATATTCGTCATCGTCAGTGGCTACCACTCTTGACCATTTTGATATCTATTTCAGGGCAGTTTGGTGATTTAGTAGAATCAGCTTATAAGCGTCATTTCAACGTTAAAGATTCAGGTTATTTTTTACCGGGACATGGAGGCGTATTAGATCGCTTTGATTCATCAATTTTTGCAGCGATTATGTTTATGGTTTGGCAAAGTATCAGTAAGTTTTAATGCTAGAGAGGGCGTATTAAATGTTAAAAACATTGATCTATTTTTTAATTATCTTTTCTGTCATTGTGGTGATACACGAGTATGGTCACTTATTTTGGGCAAAGCGGGCTGGAATTTTAGTGAGAGAGTTTTCACTAGGTATGGGTCCAAAATTGTATTCCCATCAAGCTGAGGATGGTACAACTTATACGATTAGGATGCTGCCACTAGGTGGATATGTACGATTGGCCGGCCTTAATGAAGAGGAAGAGATTCAGCCGGGGCAGTCGCTCGCTCTTTTATTTAATGACCAAAACCAGATTCAACAAATTAATACCTCTGATAGATCTCTCTCAGTAGAAGAACTTGCTGTTCGGGTAGATAAGGTTGACCTTAAAGATCAAATGATGTTGTGGGCTTATCTTCCAAACCAAGAGGATCTGCAAAGTTTTGAAGTAGCTAAAGATGCTCAAATTATTGAAGCTGATGGAACCAAGCTGATGGTAGCCCCTAGAGAAATGCGCTATGAAGCGGTCAGTGTTAAAAATAAAATTCTGACCAATTTTGGAGGGCCACTTAATAACTTCATTCTTTCAATTATAACCTTTATGATTGTGGGATTTCTTTTACCAGGAATTCCGTCATATTCTAATCAAATTGGTCAGGTTGTTTCAGATTCTCCTGCTGAAAAAGTTGGTTTGATGGCAGGAGATCGGATTGTAAGTTTAAATGATCAGCCGACAAAAGATTGGAATGCCTTAACGCAAGCTATTGGTCAACACGGTGGTGAAACAGTTCGCTTGACGATTGATCGTGGAGGACAGACCCTAACACAGGAAGCTCACATTGATCAGGATCAAGATGGAAATGCCATTCTTGGAATCATGATGGCATCGAACACGGCTATTAAAGACCGGCTTCTTTTTGGTTTTACAGCGACATGGAACACCATTGCCATGGTGGTATCGGCCTTGGCTTCTCTTTTTACACGGGGCTTTGATCTGAACTTATTTGGAGGTCCTGTTGCCATTGCTCAAGCGACCTCTACGGTAGCTAAACGAGGAATTCTGGATATTTTAGCCTTCACGGCTTCTTTATCAGCTAATTTAGGGATTATTAACTTATTACCAATCCCTGCTCTAGATGGTGGTAAAATTGTTTTGAATCTTATTGAAGGAGTTCGCGGTAAACCTTTAAGCCAAGAAAAAGAAGGAATAATTACGCTAATTGGAGTGGGCTTTTTATTTATATTAATGTTATTAGTGACTTGGAATGATATTATGCGCGCTTTTTTCTAAGCTGAAACGCACAATCAAGTCAAAAAGAAGGGAATCCAGGTGATAGTTAATGCCTGGGTTTTTCCTTATTTATCCATGATTGGTTATTGATCAGTCAAGACCAGAGATTGGATTATTAAGAAAGGGGCATTTTATGGATACTCAACCGTCTTTATTTGATATTTTATTGGATCAATTAGCGATTCAAGATACGGATCTACGCCATGTATTAAGAGGTGGACGAGTTGATCATGTGGATGTGTATCAGCAAAGTCAAGAATGGCATTTTTATCTTAGCTTGCCTCGTCGGATTCATCCGGATGTCTATCAACTGGTTATGCATCAAATGGTGGCAGCTTTCGCTTCGATTGCTAAGGTCGAAGTCTGGTGGTCTTTTGAAGAAGATGAAGATCTTTCGAAGGAAGAATTACTGGAGTATTGGCAGGCCATAAAAACGCTCCTGATCCAAGAATCTCCCTTCTTAAAATTAGCTTTATCGAATTGTAAAGCCAATTATGACCGGGATTCAGGGATTCGTATTGGATTATCTAGTCAAAGTGTTCAGGATAATTTAGAGGGCAAATACCAGACGCTTATTCAGCAGCGTTTAAAACAAGCAGCGATCGAATCGGTTTCTGTGACTTATTATGTTGATGATGAACTTAATCAAAGAGAATGTGAGCAGAACCGCCAGCGCCTTGATGAACTTGATCAAGCCTCTTTAATGCGCGCTATCGAACAAGCAGAAAAGAAGCAAGAGCAAACGCCGATAGCGAGTGATATACCTGACATTGGTAAAGATATTCCTAATATTCCTGCACTTTCTATGCTTGATTTGATCGATCATCAAAAACGTCAAGTCATTGAAGGCTATGTTTTTGCTAAAGAGGAAAGAGAACTTAGATCGGGGCAACTTTTGGTAATTCTTAAATTGACGGACTATACGTCTTCTGTAGCTGTTAAGTTGATCTCTAATCGTCGATTAAGTAAAGAGCAAATTAGTCAATTTAATAAGGGGGATTGGCTGCGCCTAGAAGGTGATATGGAAGTCGATAATTATTCAGGGGAACTTGAATTTCGTCCACGGTCAATTCGCCGTATCAAGGGGCCGGAACGGTTGGATGATGCTGAAGGAGCCAAACGGGTCGAATTGCATTTACATAGTAATATGTCTCAAATGGATGCTACCAATTCGGTTTCGGATTTTATCCAGCAAGCAGCTAAATGGGGTCATAGTGCTATTGCAATTACCGACCATGCTGGTGCCCAGGCTTTTCCTGAAGCTTATAATGCAGGTAAAGCAGCAGGCATTAAAGTGATCTACGGTATGGAAGCTAATGTTGTAGATGATGGGGAACCAATTGCTTACTTTGAGTCGGATATTGATCTTTTAAAAGCGACCTATGTTATTTTTGACGTGGAGACAACAGGATTGTCTTCGGTATATGACCGAATCATTGAATTGTCTGCGACAAAGATGCACCAAGGCCATGAGATAGACACCTTCTCAAGTTTCATTAATCCACACCAAACGCTATCATCCTTTACGACAGAACTAACATCGATCACTAATGACATGGTAGCTAATGCGCCCGAAGAAGCACAAGTTATCAAGGATTTCGCAGAATTCAGTGAGGGTTGTATCCTAGTGGCCCACAATGCTTCTTTTGATATCGGTTTTTTAAGCCAAGCCTATCAACGGCATTTGAATCGAAAATGTGAACAAGCGACGATTGATACTTTAGCTTTATCTCGATTAGTGAATCCGCACCTTAAAGGCCATCGGTTGAATCAATTAGCCAAACATTATGAAGTGAATCTTGAGCAACACCACCGAGCCATCTATGATGCGCAAGCAACGGGTTTGATCTTCTTTAAATTATTGGACCAGGCGATTGAAGATTATCAAATGACTAACCATCAGTCATTGAACGACCAACTCGGCAAGGGCGATGCCTATAAACAATCCAGACCCTTCCATACGACACTTTTAGTTAAAAACCAAGAGGGTTTGAAAGATCTCTTTAAGCTTATTTCCTTATCCAACGTCAATTATTTTTATCGGACACCAAGAATACCAAGGTCCATCCTAAAACAATATCGTGCTAATTTGCTTTTAGGAACGGCCTGTTCTGAAGGAGAGGTATTCACCGCCATGATGCAAAAAGGTTATGAGGCGGCTTCACGCTTGGTGGATGATTACGATTATATTGAGCTTCAGCCTCTTTCAGTTTATGATGTCCTGATTGAACAAGGATTGGTTAATAGTCAGGAAGACCTTAAAGATATCATGCGACAACTTATACGTTTGGCAAAAGAAAAAAATAAGCCAGTAGTTGCGACAGGAGATGTTCATTATTTAAATCCTCATGATGCGATATATCGGGAAATCTTATTAAAATCCTTAAAAATTAATAGCCACCGTGAGCTGCATTTGCCACCGGTTCATTTTAGGACAACATCTGAAATGCTCGAAGAATTTGCTTTTTTAGGACAAGAAACAGCCTACGAGATTGTTGTTAAGAACCCTAATCAACTGGCGGATTCAATTCAGGATGATATTGAAGTGATTAAGAGTAAGCTTTATACACCAGTCATTGAAGGGTCTGATCAACAAATTCGTGACTTGGCTTATACCCGAGCTCACGAATTATATGGTGACCCCTTACCAGAATTGATTGAGCAACGTCTGGAAAAGGAGTTAAATTCTATCATTTCTAACGGTTTTGCCGTTATCTATTTGATTGCTCAAAAATTAGTGCTCAAATCAAATCAAGATGGTTATTTGGTAGGATCAAGAGGATCAGTAGGATCTTCCTTTGTTGCCACGATGACAGGGATTACCGAAGTGAACCCTTTACCACCGCATTATTTCTGCCCCGATTGTCATTATTGTGAGTTTATAGCAGATGGGTCGGTTGGGTCAGGCTTTGACTTGCCAAGAAAGGATTGCCCACAATGTGGTATGCCTTTGAAACAAGATGGCCACGACATTCCTTTCGAAACCTTCTTAGGTTTTAAGGGGGATAAGGTTCCTGATATTGACTTGAACTTCTCGGGTGAGTACCAACCCAATGCCCACGCCTATACTAAGGTGCTATTTGGGGAAGACTACGTCTACCGAGCTGGAACTATTTCAACCGTTGCAGAAAAAACAGCGTTTGGATATGTCAGAGGATATTTAGAGCGAAAGCAGGAGCAGCTTCCTCAGGTCGAGAAAGAACGCTTGGCTAAAGGTGTCGAGGGGGCTAAGCGTACCACGGGTCAGCACCCTGGAGGGATTATCGTCATACCAGACTATATGGATGTGTACGATTTTACCCCGGTACAATTTCCTGCAGATGATGTGAATTCACCTTGGCGGACAACTCACTTTGACTTTCATGCTATCCATGATAATATTCTAAAGCTCGATATCTTGGGGCATGATGACCCGACCATGATTCGATTTTTACAAGATATCTCAGGAATTGACCCTCAGACCATTCCGATGGCGGATGAGAAAGTGATGTCAATCTTCTCGAGTCCGGAAGTATTAGGTGTGACTAAAGATCAGATCTATTCGGAAACTGGGACCCTTGGTGTACCAGAGTTTGGAACCTCCTTTGTTCGGGGAATGTTAACTCAAACCCATCCATCTACCTTTGCGGAGCTATTACAAATATCGGGACTCTCTCATGGAACTGATGTTTGGCTTGGGAATGCAGAGGACTTGATTAAGAAGGAGATTGTCCCCTTAGCCAAGGTGATTGGTTGTCGGGATGACATCATGGTTACCTTGATGCAATATGGATTAGAAGATGCTTTGGCCTTTAAAATTATGGAACATGTTCGTAAGGGAAGAGGAATCCCGGATGAATGGCAAGCTGAAATGCGTGCCAATAATGTTCCAGAATGGTATATCGAATCTTGCTTAAAGATCAAGTATATGTTCCCTAAAGCCCATGCGGCTGCCTATATTATGATGGCCCTCAGAGTGGCTTATTTTAAGGTTTATTATCCCTTATATTATTATGCTGCTTATTTTTCAGTGCGAGCAGAGGATTTTGATGTGATTGCTATGCATCAAGGTAAAGAAATGGTTAAGCATCGACTGAGAGAGATTATGGCCAAAGGGATGGAAGCTTCCGTAAAGGAAAACAGTCTGAGGACGGTTTTGGAGTTAGCCAATGAAATGCTTGAACGCGGCTTTAAATTTCAAATGATTGATTTGAATAAATCACAAGCCAGTCATTTTATAGTGGAGGGTGATAGCCTTATCCCACCTTTTAGAACGATTCCCGGACTTGGCGTCAATGTGGCAAAGCAAATTGTCCAAGCACGTGAAGAGGCGGAATTTATTTCTAAAGAAGACCTACAAAAACGCGGGAAAGTTTCTAAGTCCTTGATTGAATTTATGGATGAAAATGGTGTTTTAGAAGGCTTACCGGATGAGGATCAGTTATCCCTATTTTAATTGGCTGTACTTGATTGAGGAGGGTGTATCTAAGTCCTGGGAAATAGCCCTATAAAACTTGTTGTGTTAATATGGGTGTGTTATAATGGTCATATCAAATGTCTAGGAGGAGTGAGCGGGAACGCTCGCTCTTTTCATTTAATTGTTGTTGCTAGGAAAGCTTGGGTTTCTTTTTAATGAAAAGGAGGCCCATAGAATTAAGACCTAGGAGAGGTGAATATGAGCGCCATTGTTGAAAAAGTCCAACCCCTCATTGTTCCGATTATTGAGGAAATGAATTGTGAGTTAGTGGATATCGAATATGTTAAAGAAGGAAAGAATTGGTATCTTCGTTTGTATGTGGACCAACCCTCTGGTATGGACTTAGATACTTGCGCAGCCATTTCTGAACGAGTGTCTGAATGCCTCGATCAGATTGAACCAGATCCTTTTCCTGCCGCCTATTTTTTAGAAGTCTCTTCACCTGGAGCGGAAAGACCACTGAAGACAGCTGAACAGATTGCCGCAGCAGTCGGCGAGTATGTTCATTTTGATTATTATACGCCTCAATATGGATCGAAATCTCATGAAGGCGAATTGCTCGCGGTTGAAGCGGAAAGTTATCTATTAAAAGTTCAGGATAAAACGGTGACTAAACAACTAACCATCGATAAAGCCAGTGTGGCAAAAGCCCGTTTGGCAATCAAGTTTTAGAATTGGAGGAAATAGTGTGAGTAAAGAACTTGTTGCTGCCATGCAACTGTTGGAAGAAGAAAAAGGAATTAAGCCAGAGGTTATCAAAGAGGCATTGGAGTCTGCATTAGTTTTGGCCTATAAGAAAAACTATGACCAAGCGCAAAATGTTGAAGTAGAATTTAACGATAAAACAGGGGATATCAAAGTTTATTCTGTAAAAGAAGTGGTTGAAACAAACTATGACTCGACTCAAGAGGTTTCTTTAGAAGAGGCTTTAAAGATTAACCGAGCTTATGAAATCGGGGATAAAATAAAATTTGAAGTGACACCTAAGGATTTTGGTCGAATTGCCACTCAGACGGCTAAACATGTCGTTTTGCAACGAATCCGCGAGGCAGAAAGAGATATCATCTATAATGAATATATTGATTATCAAGATGAGATTTTAACAGGGACTGTTGAGCGAAAAGATAGTCGCAATGTCTATGTATCTTTGAATCGAGTGGAAGCAATGATGCCCTTATCGGAGCAAATTCCTAATGAAGATTTAGCGATTGACCAACGCGTTAAGGTCTATGTTTCCAAGGTGGATAAGACCTCTAAGGGACCTCAAATTATCGTTTCACGAGCTCATCCTGATTTTTTGCGTCGTTTATTTGAGCAGGAAGTGCCGGAGATATACGATGGAATTGTTGAAGTGATGTCGATTGCGCGCGAAGCGGGAGATCGGTCGAAAGTGGCTGTATTTTCACGAGATGCCAATATCGATCCAATTGGAACCTGTGTAGGTCCAAGAGGGGCACGGGTGCAGGCCATTGTTAATGAATTAAATGGCGAGAATATGGACATTGTTCAATATAGTGAAGATCCTGAAACCTTTATAAAAAATGCCATGAATCCAGCAGAAGTCTTAAATGTTCATTTTATGGAAGAAGAAGAACGGACTTGTATTGTGGTGGTACCGGATTATCAACTTTCTTTAGCGATTGGTAAGAAGGGTCAAAATGCTCGACTTGCAGCGCGGTTAACAGGATATAAGATTGATATTAAATCACAAGATTCTTATCAAGCTTATCTAGAAGAAGAAGCAGAACGTCAAGCTCAAGCCCTTGAAGAAGCTGAAGAACAAGTAGCCATCGATGATCAATTAGCTGCTAATGTGGAAGATGAAATGCTTGAGATTAATGAAGAACAGGAAGCCCTTGAGGATCTTCGTCAGACTCAAGAAGAAGCAGAGGCAATCTATGATCCAGAAGATGTTGAAGCCCAAATTGCTGAATTAGAAGAAGACCATGAGTCGGATTATCAAGACTTATTAGATGATGCTGATACAGTTAGCGATGTGGATGCTTAGATCATAAGGAGGGGAATTATGACCCAAAATAAAAAAAGAAAGATACCCATGCGTAAATGTGTGGTTTCAGGCCAATCCTATCCTAAAAAGGAATTAATTCGAATAGTCCGTACGCCGGAAGGAAAGATTGAATTGGATCCTTCTGGACGTATGAATGGTCGCGGAGCTTATATTGCATTGGAGCCGGAATTAGCCAAAGAAGCTAAGGCAAAGAAGGTTTTCAATCGTGTCTTTAAAACAGAAATTGATGATCAATTCTATGACAAACTCTTTGACTATATTGACCATCAAAAAGCCCGAAAAGAATTGTTATAAGTTATGATAACTAAACAGAAAGCATTAAATATGTTAGGGCTTGCCCAACGCGCTTCCTTTTTGGTGAGCGGTGATGAGCAAGTCGAAAAATCAATCAAAGCAGGAAAAGTTCAACTGATTGTCCTAGCCCATGACTTAAGTCAAAATACACAAGATCGCTATGAACGCTTTGCTAAGCAATATCATATTGAGCTTGATCAAAGTTTTAGTCGAGAAGAAATCTCGCAAGCTTTAGGGAAATCACGTGCCATCTGTGGTTTATTAAATCAAGGAATGGCAGAAAAGTTTTTATCTTATACGATAGGAGAAGACGATCAAATGAAATAATTGAATCAGGAAGGTGATTAAATGTCAGGTATTCGAATTTACGAATTAGCTAAACAAGTCAACATGAAGTCAAAAGAAGTACTAAAGGTCGCTCAAAGCCATGGAATGGATTTTAATAGTCATATGTCCTCAATTTCTGAGGAGGAGCAAGCTCAGCTTATTAAATGGTTGAAAGGGGGAAATCAGTCTGCTAAGGATCAAAAGAAAGCAGTATCCGCTGAAGACCAGTCATCCTCTAAAACAAAAGAGTCTCCTAAGAATAAGAAAGAATCGAAGTCACATTCATCCAGTGTAAATCATTCAAAAGATAAGGAACACGTGACGACGAAAGAAAAGAATCCTAAAAAAGAGCAGCGACTAAAGGGACACCAACAGTCAAAAGAACGTCAGTCAGATGAAGAAGATACGCTATCACGGTCCAAAAGAAGAGGTGGACGTCGGGATCGTCGACGTCAGGGTAGAAATAATTCGACGAATAATAAACCACAAAGTAAGGGAATTACAGCTAGAAAGCATAAGGATTTGCCGGAAGAATTCCATTATACGGAAGGAATTAATATTCAAGATATTGCTAAAGCCTTTCACCGTGATGCCACGGAAATAATTAAAAAATTATTGATGCAAGGCGTGATGGCCAATCAAAATCAGGCCCTTTCTACAGAAGTTATTGAATTAATCTGCCTTGAATATGGGGTAGAACCGATCGAAAAGGTCCAAGTGGACGAATCTGACCTTGATGTTTATTTCGAGAATGCTGACAAGCCAGAAAAAGCAATCACCCGTCCTGCGGTTGTTACCATTATGGGACACGTAGACCATGGTAAGACAAGTCTGCTAGATGCTTTGCGTCACTCGAGAGTCACTGAAGGTGAAGCTGGTGGAATTACCCAGCACATTGGTGCCTATCAAATTGAAGTCGATGGCAAACCAGTTACATTCTTAGACACACCAGGGCACGCAGCCTTTACAACAATGCGGGCGCGTGGAGCCAATGTAACGGATATTGTTGTCATTGTTGTTGCAGCAGATGATGGTGTTATGCCTCAAACGGTCGAAGCGATCAATCATGCTAAGGCGGCCGATGTTCCGATCATTGTTGCGATTAATAAAATCGATAAACCTGAAGCCAACCCTGATCGCGTGATGAACGAATTGACCGAATACGGTATTGTATCAGAAGCTTGGGGTGGCGATACGATCTTTGTAAATATTTCTGCTAAATTCAAACAAAACTTGGATGAATTATTAGAGATGATTATCTTAGTGGCAGAAATGCAAGAACTGAAGGCTGATCCAGATCGCTTGGCCTTAGGATCTGTTATTGAAGCTCGCTTAGATAAGGCGACAGGAGCGACTGTGACGCTTTTAGTACAACATGGTAGCCTGCATGTTGGCGATCCAATTGTTGTTGGAAACACTTATGGTCGGGTACGGACCATGGTTAACGATCAAGGTCGTCGTATTCGTCAAGCAGGCCCATCAACTCCAGTAGAAATTACCGGATTAAACGATGCTCCGTTAGCCGGTGATAAGTTTGTTGTCTTCGAAGACGAAAAAACTGCTCGTCATATCGGTGAGGAAAGAGCTCAAAAAGCGCAAGAACGTAGTCGTGATTTGAAGAAGAAAGTAACCTTGGATAATTTATTTGAGACGTTACAAGAGGAAGAGTTACGTTCTGTTAATGTTCTTATTAAAGCGGATGTTCAAGGTTCGGTAGAAGCTTTAGCTGCTTCCTTACTTAAGATTGATGTCGAGGGAGTTAAGGTGAATATTGTTCACCAAGCAGTTGGAGCAATCAATGAATCGGATGTGACCTTAGCTAATGCTTCTTCGGCGATTGTGATCGGCTTCAATGTTCGACCTACGCCACAAGCAAGAAGTCAAGCAGAGGTAGATCAAGTAGACATTCGTTTACATAACGTTATTTATAACGTGATTGATGAGATTGAAACAGCTATGAAAGGAACCTTAGATCCTGAATACGTGGAAGAGATTACTGGTCAAGTTATTGTCCGCGAAACTTATACTGTTTCTAAATTAGGAACGATTGCCGGTTCATATGTCCTCGAAGGTTTTATTGAAAGAAGCTCTAAGGTACGTGTCATTCGTGATAATATTGTGATTTATGATGGAGAAATCGCAAGCTTAAAACGATTTAAGGATGATGCCCGTGAAGTAAACAAGGGCTTAGAGTGCGGTATTATGATCGAGGGATATAACGATCTGAAGGTGGACGATATTTTAGAACCTTACCGCATGGTTGAAGTGGAAAGAAAATAAGTCAGGAGGTGGCAGGATGTCGAACCATCGCTTAGGAAGAGTACGTCAAGAAATTTTAAAAGAAGTCAATGATATCTTGTATTTTACAGTGAAGGATCCGCGGGTTGAAGGAGTAACGATCACTGATGTCGATTTGACGGGCGATTTACAGCACGCGACCATTTATTATTCGACGCTGTCGGACTTAGCTAGTCAACGGAAGAAGACCCAAGAGGGCTTAGAGGCAGTAACCGGAAAAGTGCGGTCAGAACTCGGAAAACGACTTCGCCTTTATAAGGCACCTGAGATCGTTTTTGAACGGGATCGATCAGTTGATTATGGAAACCATATTGATCAATTAATCGATCAAATTAAAGCCAAAGAAGACTCAGTGGACTAAAGATAGAATCATGGAGGAAAGCAATGTATAACGGATTGATCGCCATTTGGAAAGAAAGCGGCATGACCTCCCATGACGTGGTGTTTCAACTGAGGAAGATTTTTGCGATGAAGAAAATTGGACATACAGGTACCCTAGACCCCGATGTAGAAGGGGTCTTGTTGGTTTGCCTAGGCCAAGGGACCAAGCTGGTTGATTATTTAATGGATGGGAGAAAGTTGTATCAAGGGGAAGTAACACTTGGAATTGCAACTGACACGCAAGATGCAAGTGGGCAAGTCATTGATCAAAAACCGATTCAAGTTGCGATTGGAGATTCGCTGATTGATCGTGTTTTATCTGGATTTAATGGTTGGATCGATCAAGAAGCCCCCCTTTATTCCGCGGTTAAGGTCAATGGTAAAAAACTCTATGAATATGCTCGAGCTGGAATCGAGGTAGATCCTCCAATACGATCGGTTTGGGTGGATTATTTTAAACGAACAGGACCTAGTATTTATAATCCAAATCAACGTACTCAATGCTTTAACTTTGAAGTATCCTGTGGCAAGGGGACCTATGTACGAACCTTAGCAGTTGATGCTGGTAAGAAGTTAGCTTATCCGGCTCATATGTCTAAACTTGAACGATTGGCGACAGGTGGTTTTAATAAGGATCAATCATGGTCCTTAGACCAATTAAGAATTTTAAAGGAAGAAGGACGGTTGGATCAAGCTGTCATTCCATTGGAAGTAGCGGTTGCTAACTTGCCTCGCTATGACTTAAGCTCTGAACAAGCCCAAAAAGTTCAAAATGGTGTCCTATTAGAGAAGGATTATTTTGATATTCTACCTGATCCTTATTTAGCTTTATTTGAGGAGGATCGCTTGCTGGCCATTTATCAAGTTCATCCCAAAAAAACAGATTATTTGAAACCTTATAAGATGTTTCCTAAGGAAGAAGGTTAATTATGAAGACAGTCATTTTGAATCATCCTTATGCGAAAGATGACTTGATTGATACGGAGATTGTCCTTGCTTTGGGTTTTTTTGACGGTGTTCATCTTGGCCATCAAAAGGTGATTGAGCGTGCTCTTCAGATAGGAAAAGCTAAAGGCTATTCAGTCGCCGTTTTGACCTTCAATCATACTCCGAAACTTATTTTTGAAAAAATTCATCCTCATGAGTTTGATTATTTAACAGATTTGCGTCATAAAATGACACGCTTTGAAGCTCTGGGGGTAGATATCGTTTATGTGGCTGACTTTACTTGGGATTTAGCGCATTTAAGCCCGGAAGAATTTGTGGAACAATATATTGTAGCTTTGGGCGCCAAAGAGGTTGTTGCAGGTTTTGATTATACGTATGGACCTCGAGAAATTGCTAATATGAGCACCTTACCGATTCATAGTCAAAATCGTTTTATGGTTCATGATGTCAGCCCGATTTTGATTGAGGGTCAGAAGATAGCTTCATCGACGATTCGTCAATTATTGTTACAATCGAAAATTCAAGAAGCAAACCAAGCATTAGGGTATATTTACCAAACATCGGGTCAAGTGATTAACGGTGAAAAGCGCGGAAGAACACTAGGGTTTCCAACAGCTAATATTGCCAGCGATTATAATCAAGTCATTCCAGGTATTGGCGTTTATGTCGTTGAATTAAAGCTTAAAGATCAATGGTATCCTGCGATGGCCTCAATTGGATATAATGTTACCTTCAAAGCCTTGGAAGAGCCTTCTATTGAAGTAAATATTTTTGATTTTGACCGAATGATTTATGGCGAACACGTGGAGATCCGTTGGCACTCTTTTCTACGTCCTGAGCTAAAATTTGATTCCGCTCAGGGACTGATTGATCAGTTGAATCAAGATCGTGTCAATAGTTTAGCATATTTTAAACAACTATAAATAGTATTCTAACAAGGCGTTAGCACTCTTTTGCAAAGAGTGCTAATTTTTTTAGAAAAAAGCTTGACAAAGTATGGATTAGAGGTTAAACTAAAGACAGTTAGCACTCAGATATTAAAAGTGCTAATTAAGTGAGGTGATGGAAATGTTAACGCCGAGACAACATGAGATCCTTGATCTGATTGTTCGTCTTTATGCGAGTTTAGAATCGCCAGTCGGTTCCAAGACCTTGTTGAAAAAGAGCTTATTAGAAGTATCACCAGCAACGATTCGGAATGAGATGGTGGTTTTAGAAAAGAACGGGTATATAGTGAAGGCACATACGTCTTCTGGGCGGATCCCTTCCTATGAAGGTTATCGTTATTATGTAGACCGTTTGATCCATCATGAAAACCGAAGCCTCGCTGACCAATATCAAAGCGACCGCCAAGCCGTCAAAGAAATATTTGACAATCGTAGTCAGGATTCTTTTAAAATGGCAAAGATGGTTGCAGATCTCTTAGTCTCTTTGACTAATTATCCGACATTAATCTTTGAACAGAGTAATGAGGAGCACTTAATTGATAATTTTAAGCTAGTTCACCTGTCTGACCATCAAGTAATGTTGGTCTTACTAACAAATTTGGGCTATGTCGAAAGTCGTATTTATACGATGCAGTTCGATCTTAACCCACAGGTGATGAACGAGCTTATTCAGCTCTTGAATGACGAATTAATAGGCGTTTCTTTAGAAGATGCTTATCAACGGCTCAAGTTAACCATTCCTATGCTAATGCAGAGACGATTTGGCATTGCCTATGATTTTTCGGATCTGGTTGAAAGAGCTATCCATCAAGTGAAGGGCCAACGCTATCAAGTTTTGGCTAAGAATAACCTATTTGACTTGATTGGCGCTCAAGAAGATGTCTCTCATTTTAAAGATTTGTTCAATTTAATAGACGGGTCGAAAGAAATCTTTGAATTGTTAGAACAAAGAGATTTAGGTATTGATGTTTTGTTTGGTCAGGATTTCCTGCCAGTTGGCAATGAACACCTTGCGTTGGTCACTGGGACTGTTAAGCAGGATAACCAAAAAATGACCATCGGTATACTAGGACCTTCCACCATGCGATTTACTCGTATTATCGCATTGATGGAGCAAGTGCTAATCGAATTTAATCATTAAAGGAGGTCATTTAGTGACAGAGAATCAAATGAATCATGATGAAGAGATCACCCTGAATGAAAATCAGGAAGTCAGTCATCCGGAAGCATCCAATCATTCAACAGATGAGGATGTGTTAACAGAAGCTGAAGTCGAAATTATTCCAGAGGATGATAAGACAGAAGATTCCGCAGAAGAAATCCAATCGGAGGCCGTTGATATTCAAGCTTATGAAGATAAAATTGATCAATTAGAGGATCATAATCTCAGACTACAAGCGGAAATTGCTAATATGCAGCGATCGAATAGTCGTGAACGAAGTGAAGCAGCTAAGTATCGGTCGCAATCCTTAGCCAAAAAGTTATTGGATGCGATTGATAATTTAGAAAGGGCCTTAGCGGTTAAAGCGGATAATGAAGAAGCCTTAGCGATTCATAAAGGAGTTGAGATGGTTTACCAACAAATCTTAGCAGCCTTTAAGGAAGAAAAAATTGAGGTCATCGATCCATTAAATGAACCTTTTGACCCGAATTTCCATCAGGCCGTAACCACTCAACCGGTTCAAGAAGGGCAGCAAGCAGATCATGTCGTGCAAGTGTTACAAAAAGGCTATATATTAGACGATCGGATCATTCGTCCAGCGATGGTGATCGTTTCCGCATAATGAGTGATCAATAATCATAAAATTAGTAAATTCAATATTAATAAAATTCTAGGTAAACGAAATTTAAATAAAGGAGAAATGCATTATGGCTAAAATTATAGGTATTGACTTAGGTACAACAAACTCAGCAGTTGCCGTACTTGAAGGTGGCGAAGCAAAAATTATTCCAAACCCAGAAGGAAACCGTACTACGCCTTCAGTGGTTGCTTTCAAAAATGGTGAGATTCAAGTCGGTGAAGTCGCAAAACGTCAAGCAGTAACCAACCCTCATACCGTTGCTTCTGTAAAACGTCATATGGGTGAAGCAGGCTTCAAGGTTGAAGCAGCAGGAAAAGAATATACAGCTCAAGAAATCTCAGCAATGATCTTACAACATTTAAAATCTTATGCTGAAGAATATTTAGGAGATAAGGTAGACAAAGCAGTTATTACGGTTCCAGCTTATTTTAATGATGCTCAACGTCAAGCAACGAAAGATGCTGGTAAAATTGCTGGTCTCGAAGTTGAACGGATTGTTAATGAGCCAACGGCTGCAGCTTTAGCTTATGGACTTGATAAAACAGATAAAGAAGAAAAAGTTCTTGTCTTTGACTTAGGGGGCGGAACCTTCGACGTATCCATTCTTGAATTAGGTGATGGAGTCTTTGATGTTCTGGCCACAGCTGGTGATAATAAACTAGGTGGGGATGACTTTGACCAAAAAATTATTGATTTCTTAGTTGAAGAATTTAAGAAAGAGCATTCAATCGACTTATCTAAAGATAAGATGGCCTTACAACGGTTAAAAGATGCTGCTGAAAAAGCTAAGAAAGACCTTTCAGGAGTTACTTCAACTCAAATTTCCTTACCATTTATTACGGCAACGGATGAAGGACCTCTTCACTTGGAATCAACCTTATCTCGGGCAAAATTCGATGAATTAACTCATGATTTGGTAGATCGAACTAAGAATCCAGTTCGTCAAGCTTTGAAAGATGCAGGTTTAGATCGTTCTGAAATCGATGAAGTAATCTTAGTGGGTGGTTCTACACGGATTCCTGCTGTTCAAGAAGCCGTTAAACGTGAAACCGGAAAAGATCCTAACAAATCGGTTAACCCAGACGAAGTTGTAGCTATGGGGGCAGCGATTCAAGGGGGAGTTATTTCGGGCGATGTGAAGGATATTGTCCTCTTAGACGTAACACCACTATCATTAGGAATTGAAACAATGGGTGGCGTCTTCACTAAGTTAATCGATCGTAATACAACGATCCCAACTTCTAAGTCTCAAGTCTTCTCTACAGCAGCAGATAACCAACCGGCAGTAGATGTTCATGTCTTACAAGGTGAACGTGAAATGGCGGCTGATAACAAGACACTTGGACGTTTCCAATTAACAGATATTCCAGCTGCACCAAGAGGCGTTCCACAAATTGAAGTGACCTTTGATATTGATAAGAATGGTATCGTGAATGTATCTGCTAAGGACCTAGGTACTAATAAAGAACAATCGATTACTATCAAATCTTCTTCAGGTCTATCCGATGAAGAAATTGATCGCATGGTGAAAGATGCTGAAGCGAATGCTGAATCAGATAAGAAACGTCGTGAGGAAGCAGATCTACGTAATGAAGTGGATCAATTAGTCTTCACTACCAATAAGACCTTGGATGAATTAAAGGGCAATGATAATATTTCTGAAGATGAAATTAAGAAGGCTGAAGATGCTCGTGATGAATTGAAGGCAGCGATTGAAGCCAATGATCTTGATCAAATGAAGGAAAAACGTGATGCTTTAATGGAAGTTGTTCAAAACTTATCCGTTAAACTTTACGAACAAGCAGCTAAACAAGCTCAAAGTCAAGAAGCAAGTCAAGCAAATGACGGTCAATCTGCATCGGATGATAATGTGGTTGATGCAGACTTTGAAGAAGTAGACGAATAATCTAAAAGACATTACTTGGGGGCTGGGAGTTCTTCCCAGCCTTCCATTTTAACGAGTTTGTAATAAGGGAGAGGAGTAGACGATGGCAGAAAAACGAGATTATTATGATATCCTGGGGGTATCGCGCGATGCCTCGGATGCCGAGATAAAAAAAGCTTATCGTAAATTATCAAAAAAATACCATCCCGATATTAATAAGGAAGCTGACGCTGAAGAAAAATTTAAAGAAGTGTCGGAAGCTTATGAAGTATTAAGTGACGCACAAAAGCGAGCTGCTTATGACCAATATGGTCACGCCTCGACGGATCCTAATTTTGGACAAGGCTTTGGTGGTTTTGGTGGCTTCTCAGGAGCCTCTGATTTTGGCTTCGATGATATTCTTAATTCCTTCTTTGGCGGCGCTGCTGGTGGTCAAGCTTATCGTTCAGCTAATGCCCCACAGAAGGGGAGAGATTTACAATATCGGATTAAATTGACGTTTGAAGAAGCGATATTTGGTAAGGAAACAACGATTAAATATAATCGCAATGAAGAATGTCATAGCTGTCATGGCAATGGTGCTAAGCCCGGTACTAAACCAGTCACTTGTCATAAGTGTCATGGATCCGGGACTATTCAAGTTGAACGCTCAACGCCATTTGGTCGTGTGATGACTCAAACTACCTGTGATGTCTGTCATGGTAGCGGAAAAGAAATTAAAGAAAAATGCCCAACCTGTCATGGTTCAGGGATTGAATCACAAAGCCATTCGGTTAAGGTAACAATTCCAGCAGGAGTTGAAGATGGAAATCAAATGCGCTTAGCTAATCAAGGAGAAGCTGGACGAAACGGTGGACCTTATGGTGACCTCTATGTTGTCTTCCAGGTACAATCTTCTAAGACCTTTAAACGGCGAGGTTCTCAGATTTACTATCAATTACCGATTAGTTTCTCTCAAGCTGCATTAGGGGATGAAATTGAGATACCGACGGTTCATGGTAAGGTGAAATTCAAGATTCCGGCTGGTACACAAACGGGAACAAGCTTCCGTTTAAGAGGTAAGGGAGCTCCGGATATTAATACCGGACGAACCGGTGATCAAGAGGTACAGGTAGAAGTCGTGACACCAAAGAAACTAACCGATAAGCAAAAAGAATTGTTGAAGGCTTTCGCCAAAGAGTCTGGTGAATCTGTTAAACAAGACGATGGAAGTTTCTTTGATAAGATGCGAGATATGTTTAATAATGATTAATATTATAAAGCAGACTAGCACGAGGTGTGGGTCTGCTTTTTATTGATTATTAGCTGAGGCGATTGAGCGCTCTATTTTTCGTTAAGAACGAGTCTTTATTTCAGGAGTTTAGCCCGTCCTTATTTTACAAATAAATAATAACTAGAACTATCTATCCTTATAGATTTTTGATAAGATTAAGGGTGATGATTGATAATGCAGTGAAGGAAGTGACTGAATTTGGATATAAATGAACTAAAAAAACGTCAAGAGCGGATTCGAAATTTCTCAATTGTAGCTCATATTGACCACGGTAAATCGACGCTAGCAGATCGTATTTTGCAACAGACCCATACCGTTGCTGAGCGTGATATGAAAGCACAACTATTGGATTCCATGGATTTAGAACGGGAACGTGGCATTACTATCAAGCTTAATGCTGTCGAAGTGAATTATGATGCTAAGGATGGTCAACGATACATATTTCACTTGATTGATACGCCAGGGCACGTCGACTTCGCCTATGAAGTATCAAGGTCTTTAGCAGCTTGCGAAGGGGCCTTGTTAGTGGTGGATGCGGCGCAAGGTATCGAAGCACAGACACTCGCCAATGTGTATTTAGCCTTGGATAATGACTTAGAGATCTTACCTGTTATTAATAAAATTGACTTACCTTCAGCTAATCCTGATCACGTAAAACAAGAAATTGAAGATGTTATTGGCTTAGATGCTTCACAAGCAGCACTTTGTTCAGCAAAAACTGGAATTGGAATTGATACGATTCTGGAACAAATCGTTGAAAAAGTACCTGCTCCCTCAGGAGATTTAGAAGCTCCTTTACAGGCTTTAATTTTTGATTCGGCCTATGATGCTTATCGAGGAGTCGTCTTAAATGTTCGAATCGTTAATGGAATGGTTAGACCAGGGGATAAGATTCGCTTAATGAGTAATCAAAAAGAGTTTGAAGTCATTGAAGTAGGTGTCTTTTCACCCAATGCCATCAAGCGTGATTTCCTGATGGTAGGAGATGTGGGTTATATTACTGCCGGGATTAAGACAATCCAAGATACCCGTGTTGGTGATACGATTACTTCTGCCAATCGACCTGCTAAGGAACCTCTGCCTGGTTATCGTAAGCTTAATCCGATGGTTTTTGCGGGACTGTATCCAGTTGATTCTGCCGATTATAATGATTTACGAGAAGCCCTTGAAAAATTACAATTGAATGACGCTTCCTTGCATTTTGAACCAGAAACTTCTCAGGCGCTAGGCTTTGGCTTTAGAACTGGCTTCTTAGGTCTTCTTCACATGGATGTGGTGCAAGAGCGGTTAGAACGTGAATTTAATTTGAACTTGATTATTACGGCGCCATCCGTTATCTACCGAGTGGTTAAGACGGATGGTGAAGAAGTGATTGTGGATAATCCGTCAGAGATGCCTGATCCAACTGAGATCGATCATATCCTAGAACCCTATATCAAGGCATCAATTATGGTTCCCAATGATTATGTAGGGCCGGTGATGGAATTAGCTCAACGTAAACGCGGCAAGTTCATTACCATGGAATATCTGGATGATACTCGGGTGAATGTTATCTATGAACTACCAATGGCTGAGATTGTCTATGATTTCTTTGACAAGCTTAAGTCTATGACAAAAGGTTATGCTTCCTTGGATTATGAATTAATTGGCTATCAAACGTCTAACTTGGTTAAGTTGGAAGTGCTGCTCAATGGTGATGTGATTGACGCTTTCTCCTTAATTATTCATAAAGACTTCGCCTATCCAAGAGGGCGTGCCTTAGTCGAGAAATTAAAAGAAATCATTCCGCGTCAGATGTTTGAAGTGCCAGTTCAAGCAGCCATCGGGAATAAAATTATTGCCCGGTCAACCATTAAGGCTTATCGTAAGGATGTAACGGCCAAGCTTTATGGAGGAGATGTTTCTCGCCGGAAAAAATTGCTTGAGAAACAGAAAGAGGGTAAGAAGCGGATGAAGGCCGTTGGAAATGTGGAAATTCCTCAGGAAGCCTTTATGGCCGTCCTACAAATGGATGACGAATAAAATAGTTGTTGTAACTGACTTGGTTTGGCTAGTAATGCCAGCCAAGTTTTTTAATTTAAAGAGAATTAGAAATCAAATATATTATTTAAAATAATTACTAGCATTAAATAAAATTATGAAAAAGATTGACTTTTCATTTCAAATAGGAGATGATAAAATATGACCGAATTATTTTTATCCCCTTTATATAAATAGTTACTAGAGAGGTGGTGTCTTATGAGGTATCGGCTACTGTCTCAAAAGGCACAACGACAATTACATATTATTAAGATCTTCTATGATCCAGAGGTCAAAGCGGTTCCAACAAGGCAACTGGCGAAAATGATTGGGTGTTCATTTAGCATTTTATTAAAGGATCTTGAAGAAATTGAAACATTATATGGTCAAGAACTAAGCTTGAAAAGAGAAGATGGGCAAGTCCAAATTGATATTCATACGGATTTTACCTATGGGCATTTCTTTCGATGCTATGCACACGCAAGCTCTGAATTTATGCTTTTAGACGCTTTATTTAAGCGTCAAATTGATACCATGGAAGAAGCGGCTGAGATATTTTATATGTCAAGGACGAGTCTCACTCGAGCTATTCAACGAATTAATAAATTTTTTACCGACTTAAAGATACCTGCTCGGGTCACTAAGTCTCCATTAAAGCTTGATATGTCAGAAACGGTATATCGAGTCTATTATCCATTATTTTTAGATATTTATTATAGAGCGGATGAATGGCTTTGTAAGGATGTTAGCTATCAAGAAGTATTGGATTTTTTCCAGAAGGTTAGCGTTCATTCAAATTTTATTGAATTCTATATGAAGAATCCTTTTATTTATTTGAGGTTGGCAATCAATATGCAACGAACTTTTGAAGGAAAGATGGTCCCTGAAGGAGAATGGCCAGTTAGTGATAGCAAGTTGGAACATATTTTGAAAAGTATTCCGGAGGATAAACGACAAATAACGATCGGAGGCCGATCCTACACGATTGATAAGTCGCTATTGTATCAGTTAACCGCTGGAATTGCGGATGACCATATCATTCTCTATCCCCAATGTCTACAACAAGCTTATTTTCCTCAGATCGCTTATTTTAATCGTTTAAAAGACCTTTATCAGCAGCTTAAGAATCTTTCGATTAATTATCAATTGATAAGTATTACGGATGAGCAGCTTCGGTTGATTACGATTATTATTTATAATTATTGTTTTATGAATCGCATTGTTCGTGAATATTTCTCTGATATTAATGTGTTTTCAATTGCTGATTATCGGAAAATGATCATGGATTTAAATGATGATTTCGTGAGTGATCTAGAAGCGTGTATTTATAAATTTATTGAGCCTTTTAAGATTCAAGGCGCAAGCTATGGGCAACTATGTTTTACGGTTTTGACTGTTTGGACTAATTTGATTAACGATTTGAAAGCTGGAAAGCCAAGATATAAGGCCTTGATCTCTACAGAAAATTATTATTTTGACCATGCCTATGCGGACTATTTAAACGGGCAATTTTGTAGTTCTATTAAATTTTACTATACTGACCAACCATGGAATTGGGTGGATGCTCAAAAGTTCGATTATGATCTTTATTTGATTTCACATAAGATTCCATGTGACCATAAGGAAAGTAGCTTAATTATCACGAATTTATCGACTAAACAGGTTGTGGATTGGATCAAGTCGAAAGTCCATTTATTAGATGAGCAGAATAAAGTGGAGAACTTAGGATAGGGGACTCATAAATAACTAGGGATGTTTGAATGAATAATAGACATTGAAACTTTAAATAACATTGATTAAATGATGATTTTAAAAGAAGCAAGCTCATAAGAACTTGCTTCTTTTTTGAATGAATAGATTTCGTTTATACATCGTAAAAAACTGCGACTCAGTCGCAGTTTTCTTAATGAATTATTTATTGGCAGAAGCATCATAGATGCCGTCGATGGCATGGGAGAGGCTCTCATTGAAAGCTTCTTCACTCTGATCGGCTCTCAGATCTTGGGCCAATGCTCTAGAGAAGGAAGCGATCACGCCTGGGGTTTGTTTTAGTTTTTGGTTGGCTTCATCCGTTGAATAACCGCCAGATAGAGCAACCACTCGAACCATTTGAGGATGATTAATAATTTCTTGGTAGATATCTGCTTGAGTTGGGATGGTGATCTTTAGCATGACATATTGGTCTTTATCTAATTGATTAAGACCTGCTAAAATTTCTTCGGCAAGCTTAGCTTCAATTTTTTCTTTATCTTCCGCGTGAATATTAACCTCTGGTTCGAGAATAGGGATTAAGCCTTTAGCGATAATTTGTTTGCCCACTTGGAATTGTTGGTCAACGATAGCCTTGATGCCAGCTTCATTATAAGCTAGGATATTTGACCGCATCTTGGTTCCGAAGATATGACGTTCCTTAGCACGGTCTAACAGATCATCAAGTTGGGTTAGTTCTTTCATCAATTGAACGCCATTAGCTTCAGGGGCTAAGCCTTGGTCTACCTTCACAAAAGGCACAACGCCTTTTTCTTCCCAGAGGTAATCAGCAGTATATTTACCATCGATTTGACGATCCATTGTCTGTTCGAAGAGAATTGCACCGATCACTTTATTTTGTTTAAAGGCAGGGGCTTTAATGATGCGTGTACGCATTTGGTGAACGAGATCAAACATCTCATCCTCATTAGCATACTGGTCTTCATTGATACCATAGGCTTTGAGGGCTTTGGGGGTTGAGCCACCGGATTGGTCCAAGGCAGCAATAAAGCCTTTAGCATTCTTCATTTGTTCAAATTGTTCTTGGTTCATAGTCATTCTCCTTTGTTATACTAGTCTAATGATAGCGTTTTAGAAGTACTTTTGCAAGTTAATCCTTGTTTCTTAAATCAACCGTTCCTTCTTCAGTAATCACGACATCAACGGTTTGGTCATGATCTTCAGTAGGAATTTCCTCCGACTGTAATTTGGCAAAATAGGGAAGGATTACAGGGACATTTTTGGCTCTTAGCAGAAAGCGGTCATAGAAGCCACCTCCGTAGCCGATCCGCTGTCCTTGATTATTGCATGAAACACAGGGCATAATAATTAAATCAAGGTCTTTTGGATCAATGATGGGAGAATCAGCTAGGGGCTCAAGAATGCCAAATTTAGAAAGCTGATAAGTGGAGTCCGGAGTTATCACATGAGCTTCCATCTGCCGTTTGGGATAGACACGGGGAACGGTCATTGTTTTACCTAATTTCCATCCTTCCTCAATGATGGGGCGAGTATCCATCTCTTCTTCAGTTGAGGTATAAATGAGGACGGATTGGGCTGCTTTAAAAAGGGGCAAGTCAAAGACTTGTTGGTAGATTTTGTTCTGGGCTTCCTGCCGATAGTCTTGACTTAGTTGCTGGCGTTTCTTAAAAATAAGCTGTCTGAGTTCATTTTTACTAATCATTTAGTTGCCTCCTTTTGGATACTTTTATTATATCAGTTTGTTTAAAAAATTAAATCGTTATAGGCATCTTTAAGGAGTTTACTGAGACTTAAAGTACAAATGCGAACAGACCTTTTGTATATGACTTGTTGCTTTACATAATATTCGATACACTATGAAGGATAAAAGAGTGATCAGGAGGAAGCATATGTATCAGCTAGCTAATTTTTCGGCGGTGGCGAGTGATTGGGCAAAAGCCATTGAAGCTTATTATGATCTCAAACAATTAGACCATATTGAAAATCAGTTATTAGAACTCGGCAAACAACAAAAAATCTACCCACCCAGTCATCAGGTTTATCAAGCCCTTACCTTGACGCCTTTTTCTCAAGTGAGAGTGGTTATTATTGGTCAAGACCCTTATCACGGACCAGATCAAGCGAATGGCTTAGCCTTTTCGGTGAACCCAGGTCAAAAGCTACCACCATCCTTACGCAATATTTTTCAAGAGTTAGCTCAGGATCTAGGCCATCCGCTTCGTCAATCAGGGGATTTAAGTGACTGGGCCAAGCAGGGGGTCCTATTATTGAATCGAACGTTGACGGTTGCTAAGGGACAGGCAAATTCTCATCAGGGATTGGGTTGGAAGGCATTGACCCGGGCAATCGTGCAAAGCCTCAACCAAGCAGATCCAGGAATTGTCTTTCTATTATGGGGAAAACCAGCCCAAGCATTGATTTCAGATATTGATCAGACTAAACATCGGATCATCACATCTTCACACCCCTCACCTTTATCAGCTTATCGGTCTTTCTTTGGCTCGCGACCTTTTAGTCGTGTCAACCATTATCTCATTCAGCAAGGCAAAAAACCGATTCAATGGTGATTCATCAAAAATGAAGAGAGAGTCTCATTAGGGATCTAGGGGACTCTCTCTTTATTTATGGTTCATGAATGGGATTTGCTAGGATCCGAGGATGATTTTCTTTTAGAAAATGGATCAGGTGAGCCTGGTAGGGAGCTAGTTTTTGTGGAAAGAGGCAAATAACTTCTCGGTATAATTGTACATCTTCAATCTCTAGCGTATGGATGCTATCCTGAAATTGATTTTTCTCTAAGGCAAGCTGTGATACGATCGCGACTCCTAATCCATAACTAACGGCCGATAGAATGGTATTCTGATGGTTGATAGCTTGCATTTTTTCGACTTTGAAATCAGGGTCGACACTTTTAATTTGTTTGGCGATGTGATGGTATAGCGCACTGTCACGCCCTTTGACGATAAAAGTTTCATTTTTTAGGTCACCAAGACGGACCTTGGTCTGAGCCTTGAATCGATGATTTTTAGGAACTGCCAACATAAAGTAATCCCTACCTAAAAGGTAAGAATCAAAGAGTTGGCGGTCATAGGGGATGTAGCCAGAGACGATAGCTAAGTCGATCTTGCCTTGATTGAGCTGGTCGACCGTTTCTTGCGAGTGATTTATCTGGATATGGATGGTTTGATCGGGGTAAATTTGTTGGTATTGATGAATTAAAGGAGCCAAGAGGTGTTCACCGTAAAGGCTGGTTGAACCAATCGTTAGAGCCTTGTGGTGAGGATTACTTTCTTGACTGATCGCATTCATGCCTTGATGGTAGAGGCCCATCATCTTTTGAGCGTAGTCGTAAAAGATCTTTCCTTCATTAGATAATTGAGTTCCTTTGGCGGTTCGTTCAAAGAGTGGAGCTCCAATCTGTTCTTCTAATTTTTTAATTTTTTTGGATACCGAGGATTGACTGGTATAGTTTTGTTCAGCAACCTCTGAAAAGCTCTCATACTCAGCAAGCATTAGGAAGAGTTTGATCCATTCAAAATCCACACGGAACACTCCTTTCAAAAATATCAGGGACCGTTTTCTTATCTAGAATACCATGTAAAGCTATGAAAACCCATTCTACTTTGGAATGTTGCTATTCTAAAGATCAATTGTAGTCTAAATTGATAAGGATTACACTAGGGTTAGATATCGATATTAAATACTAACTATTTAAGGAGTTTGCTATGAATGAGATGACAAAAGAAAAGAAACAGTCTCTTAGTTGGCTAATCGTGGCATTACTTTGCGGGGCCGTTCTTTATTTCTTTCCCGGATTTCCGGGAATGTCGGTCGAAGGGCAAAAGAGTTTAGCGATTTTTGTTTTTGCCTTAATACTATGGATTGGTAAACCGATTCCGATTTACTTAACATCGATTGGAGTAGTCTTGCTACTTCCTATGGTTGGGGCGGTTGAAAGTCAGAAGGTTGCCTTTGGGACTTTAGGATACGATATTATATGGTTGATGGTTGCAGCCATGGTATTGTCTTCAGCAATTAGTGAGACCAATCTAGGTAAGCGGATCGCCTTGAGTCTGGTGACCCGATTCGGCTCGACACCACGTCGTACATTAGCCGTTTTAATTGCCGTTAATTTTATTTTAGCCTTTTTTGTACCTTCAACGACGGCTCGGGCATCACTCTTAGTTCCGATTGTATTAGTTTTACTGGAAGTTTACAAGGCAATCCCTGGTGAATCGCAATTTGGTCGTTTAGCTTGTTTACAAGGGGTTCAAACGAATGCCTTTGCAACATCGATGGTAATGACCGCTACTTCCGCTCAAGTTATTGCAATTGGCTTCATTAAAGAATTCACGGGGCATGAGATCGGCTACATGACTTGGTTATTATCTTCCTTGCCTCAGGCAATCTTAGCAGCAGTCTTAATGTTCTTTATTGGTTTAAGAGTGTATTCTTTCAAGGAAGAATTAACCACTGACCAATCTAATCAAGAAGTTCAATCGATTTTAACAGGACAATTACGAGATCTAGGTCCGCTATCTTCCGCTGAGAAAAGGGCGGCAGGAATCTTCCTTCTAACATTATTCTTGTGGGCAACGGGGGATTATCAAGAGCAATTTTTAGGCTTCGAGATTTCGACTGAGCAGACGGCGGTATTGGCCATGTTCCTATGCTTGATGCCTAAGATAGGAGTTCTAACCTGGAAACAAGCTAAGATTAAATGGGACTTGATGGTATTTTCTGCGGGAGCCTATGCAGCTGGGAATGCATTGAACGATTCTGGAGGTGCCACTTGGTTGATTGAACATCTAGTAGCCGCCTTAAAACTAAACCAGTTAAATCCATCATTAGTGGCGATTCTATTAATTTTTGTGACGGTCTTTAGTCACTTAATTTTCACGAGTAAGACCGTTCGAACAACGATTCTTATTCCAGCCATTATTAGTTTAGCTCAAAATTTAGGGATGGATCCTGTTCAATTAGCCTTAGCTTGTTCGTTTGGGATTGCTGCAACGATTTGCTTGCCACCGCATTCTAAGGTGAATACTCTTTACTTTTCAACCGGCTATTTCTCTGTTTTAGATGAATTGAAATTCGGTCTAATAGGGTGTACGGTAGTGTCCCTTTGTATTTGTTTGGTTTACTTCTTCTGGTTACCAATTATCTTGTAGAGGAGGGACTTTATGAAACAACGAAAAATCATCATTGCGATTGCGGATGGGGTTGGAGATCGGCCGATTAAAGCCCTTGAAGGTTTGACACCTCTTCAACTGGCCAAAGCACCACACTTGGATAGGATCGCTCGTGAAGGAGTGACGGGTGTGATGGATCCTCTCTTTCCGGGGATTCCTGTAGGTACCGATATGGGGCATCTGATTCTTTTTGGGAATGATCCTAAGCTTTATCCAGGAAGAGGGCCGATTGAAGCTGCTGGTGTAGGTCTAGCCCTTCAGGCGGGGGATATTGCTTTTCGATGTAATTTTGCTTACCGAGATGCGGAGGGTATTATCGTCGATCGTCGTGCAGGACGTATTCGTCAAGGAACTCAAGCGATCGCTCAGGAATTGGAAGGTTTAATGGTGGAAGATGTGCAGGTTCATTTTAGTCCAGCAACAGAACACCGCGCGGTCTTAGTTTTAAGTGGTCCAGGACTTTCCCCAGCTGTAAGTGATACAGATCCTAAAGCCCCTAATGATGGGGTCGCATATAAGCCTGCTCAGGCTTTAGAGGATAGTCCATCTGCACGTAAGACAGCTCGTATCCTGAATCAGGTATTAGAAATTGCTTATGAACGATTTTCTAGTCACCCCGTCAATCTTGACCGACAAGCAGCCGGTCTTTATCCCGCCAATTTTATCATTACTAGGGGCGCGGGCATGATGACGGATTTCCAACCCTTGTGTCAGGAGTTTGGTTATCAAGCAGCCGTTGTGGCACGTGAAGACACTGTATTGGGAATGGGACGTTTGAGTGCTATGACTATCATAACAGATGATCGGCTTACTGGTAATGTCGATACTGATCCAGAACTTAAGGCAGACTTGGCATTAGATGCTTTAAAAACACATGATTTAGTTTATGCACATATCAAAGCTCCGGATGTGATGGGGCACGATAATCAACCCTTGGGCAAGATCCAGGCGATTGAAGTCTTTGATCGGATGGTAGGGCGTATTTTAGACGGCCTTGATGATCAAACTTATATTGCCTTAGTAGCTGACCATTCTACCCCTTGTGAAAAGGGTGAACACAGCGGAGAACCTGTCCCAATTGCTGTTTGGGGGCCTAGTATACGTCAAGATACAGTGAGTCATTATGATGAGATAGACTGTAGTCGAGGTGGTTTAGGTCGCTTGACAGGTCGTGAATTCTTATTCAGTTTACTTGATTTAGCTAATTGGGTAAAAAAGCAGGGCAACTAAATAAATCCTCCTAAATAAAAGCCAAGCACTGACTGTGATTAAATCGAGTGAGTGCTTGGCTTTTTTGAGTTTTAAGGCAGGAAGGAAAGTAGCAGAGCTGCAATGAGATTATTTAAGCCATGAAAGGCCATCGAAGCGATGACATTTTCCTGATAATGTCGGTAAAAATAAACGATGATGACGGCCATCGGTAAATAAATCACAAAGTCTGCCCAGTGCATCATATGAGCTAATGTAAATAAAATGATTGAGACAAAGGTCATGATATTGATCCATTTTTTGGATTGAAAACTTCCAATCAAAGCTTGGCGAAAGACCAATTCCTCCACAAAAGGTGCAAATAGGACAGTCATGAAGAAAGTCATTATATAGGGGGTTGATTGGGCAATTTGATTGATAATCTCTTGATTTTGTCCCAATAGATTAGGATCTACGAAAAGACCTATAATCTGCATAGAGATAATTCGAATAACCAACATGGCAAAATAGAGTTTTAAGAATTGCTTGGGGAATAATTGACGGAAGTTTTGTGCCTTCAAGTCTAACCATTGTTTTTTTAATTCATCTTTGTAGAGTAGGTATGCAATGATCATGGTTAATAGCTGACATAAGACAAGCAAGTAGAGGGGCCGTTGCCCTTGATTCATCCAAGCAAGCCGACTTAGGGCTACTGGAATGCCCATATTGAGTAATAAGTAGCTAATAATTAAAGTTAAAGCTTGTTTTTTCATGAGAACCTCCCAATAAATTGAATTATTTAGTATATAATAGAGTATAGTTTAAGCATTAAATGAATACAAATATAAGGTAAGGAGTTTTTATGAAAGAATTAAAAATAGAAAAGCTCTCTAAATCTTATGGCATTAAAACCCTCATCGATCAGGTTGACTTTGCCATTCGAACCGGGGACCGGATTGGCTTGATTGGGCCTAATGGAACGGGTAAATCTACTTTTTTAAAGGTGATTGCGGGTATTGAAAGCTATGATGCAGGAGAGATTAGTAAGCCCAACCAATACACGATCGCTTATTTAGGGCAAAAGAATCACTTGAATCCAGACTTAACGATCCGCGAAACAGTCTATCAATCTAAAGATCCTTTGATTCAATTATTGTTAGATTATCAGTCGGCTCAAGTCGCTTTGGAAAAAGATCCGCAAAACCCGAAGTTACAAGATCGATTAACTCATTTGGGTGAAGCGATGACCCATCAAGGCGCCTGGGAAATTGAAGTCAAGGCTAAGACCATCTTGTCACAACTTCAAATTACGGACCTTGACCAAAAACTAGGCCAATGTTCAGGGGGGCAACAAAAGCGAGTGGCCTTAGCACAAGTCTTGATGACCCAAGCTGACCTATTGATTCTAGATGAACCAACCAACCATTTAGATATTGATTCAATTCTTTGGCTAGAAAAATTCTTAGCCAATTATCCTGGCGCCCTATTGATCGTAACTCATGACCGTTATTTTTTGGAACGATCGGTTAATAAGATTGTGGAACTGAGTAACGGACGAATCCGAGAATACGAGGGGAATTATGAGGCTTATCTAACCCAGAAGAGTGAGCAGGACGCCATCGAAGCACGTACGGCGCATAAGCGGCAACGATTTTATGAACGAGAATTGGCTTGGATGCGTCAAGGTGCTCAAGCGCGTTCAACCAAGCAACAAGCACGGGTTGATCGTTTTCATGAATTAAAGGACCAATTAGCTCAAAAACAGACGCCCCAAGCAGATTTAACCATGGATTTTGGTCAGCAGCGGATGGGTAACCAGGTTTTGGAATTGGATGGGGTGGATTTAAAGGTAGCGGATCATCAAATTATTAAGGATTTTACCAAGACTTTTGTCAAGGGAGATCGTTTGGGGATCGTGGGCGCTAATGGGGTTGGGAAGTCAAGCTTCTTAAACTTATTGGCGGGTTATCTCACTCCTGATGCGGGAGAATATCGTATCGGTCAGACGGTTTCCATCGCCTATTATCGTCAGTTGGACCAGGACTTACCTCATGATATGCGGGTTTTGGCCTATCTAACTCAATTGGCAGATCAATTCAAACGACCTGATGGTTCCAAAGTTTCGGCTTCGCTTTTGTTAGAGCAGTTTAACTTTGCCAAGGAGAGTCATGGCTTATTGATTGGCCAACTTTCAGGAGGAGAGCGTCGTCGGCTCTATTTATTGACCCTACTGGTTCAAGAGCCTAATGTTTTGCTGCTGGATGAGCCCACCAATGACTTAGATATTCAAACTCTATCCAGTTTGGAAGAATATTTGGAAAGTTTCCAAGGTTTGGTCATTATCGTCTCCCATGACCGTTATTTCTTGGATAAGACGGTTGACCAGATCCTAGAATTACAAGGTCAAGGTCAAAGCCAATTCTTCTGGGGAAATTATTCTGACTTTTTGGCCAAAAAATCAAGCAATTCATCCAATGGCAATACCTCAAGTAAAGCGGTGATTGAGAAGGACTTGCCGGAGCCTCAAGCTACCAGTAAGAAACAACGAATGACCTATCACGAGAAGAAAGAGTGGCAAGCTCTGCCTCAAGCCATCGAAAAGTGTGAACAAAAAATTGAAGAAGTCGAAGGCTTGATGCAGGAGGCTGGCAGTGATGCAGACCGACTCATGGATCTACAGACAGAATTAGAGGAGACGGAAGCTCAATTATTGGAATATTATGAACGTTATGACTATCTCAGCGACTTGGAACAATAAAAGGAGGAAGCATGATGATAACATTTGTTTACGCTCAGGATTTAATGGGAGCGATTGGCTATCGAAATGATCTACCTTGGCATCTCCCCAATGATCTTAAATTTTTCAAGAAAGTCACCATGGGACATACGATTCTAATGGGACGCAATACTTTTGAGTCGATGAATCGACGCTTGTTACCTGGCCGAAAATCGGTGATTTTAACCTCTGATTTAAATTATTGTCAAGAGATTGAAGGGTTAACTTGTGTCCATTCAATAGATCAAGTCCTTGAATTAGCTAAAGATCAAGAGTTGATGGTGATCGGTGGGGCGGGTGTTTTTAAGCAATTGTTTGATCATGCGGATAAAATAATTCGTACTGTGATTGAAGCAGAATTTGAAGCGGATACCTATATGCCAAAAATCGATGAAAGCCTGTTTGAACGGGTGAATGTTGAAGAAGGTGTGGTGGATGAAAAAAATCCTTATGCCCACCGTTATGAAACATGGCTTAGAAAATCATTGAAATAAAATGTGGAAGAGATTACGCATTTTAGCGGGAACATGCTATAATAAGTAAAAATCAAAAGCCTGCAAAGGAGTGATGGATTGACATTTTATAATTTTATAAAACGCTTTGTGGATGAGGGAGCGGATGATCCACGGAGTCGCTTGGCGAATACCATTGTTAAAGATACCGCTTTTCCCAAGCAGTCTGATGATTTTGAGGAGATATCTGATTATCTAGAGAAGAGTTCGCTCTATAGCAAGTTGCTTAGCCATTTTGATCAGGCATGGCAGGATTATCAGTACCATTCATAGTTTTATATAGAAGGAGACGATTTTATGACAACACATATTAATGCCAAAAAAGGAGATATTGCTCCATACGTTCTATTTCCGGGAGACCCTTTGAGAGCAAAGTATATTGCTGAGAGCTACTTAGAAGATGTTCATTGTTATAACGAAGTGCGCAATATGTTTGGATTTACCGGAACTTATAAGGGACTTCCAATTTCAGTTCAAGGCTCTGGGATGGGAATTCCTTCGGCCATGATTTATGCGGAAGAATTATATACAGGTTTTGATGTCCAAGCCATTATTCGAGTAGGCTCTGCAGGTGCCCTACAAGAATCAATTCATGTGCGTGATTTGGTTCTAGGTCAAGGAGCAACGACGGATTCATCTTGCCTACGTAATATTTTCAATCAACAAGTCTCTTTTTCAGCCATCAGTGACTTCCAATTATTGGACAAAGCTTACCATATTGCTCTAGACCAAGGAAAAGCTAAAGTCCACGTTGGAAACTTGCTATCCAGTGACCGCTTCTACAACGAAGAAATAGACAAGAAAAAATTAGCCCGTTATGGCATGTTAGCCGTTGAAATGGAAGCGGCCGGTCTTTATGCTGTCGCTGCTAAACATCAACGTAAGGCCTTGGCTTTATGTACGATATCAGACCATGCTATTACTAAAGAACAAACGACCGCCCAAGAACGGGAACAGACCTTTACGGATATGATGGAAGTAGCCCTTGAAACCTTCTATCAAACGGCACAGGCCGATTAAGAAGTTGACTATGTCAAAACAAGGACACACTTCAAAAAGCACTACTAAAGCCTATCGGTCTAAGCAGCTTTTTATGGGGACGGTGGCGATACTCGCCTTGATTATTTTTTTGTGGGGGCAAGGCCCTAATTCGATCGAAAGTCGTCAACCGTCACTCAAGAGTGCGGCTCAAATCGAAGAAAAGGAGTCCAAAGACGCCTTAAGTCAAGCGGATTTAGCCAAATTCCAAGCAGTTTATCAGGCTATTCAGTCGAGTTATATTGAGGATATCGATAAGAAAGAGCTAATCCAAGGAGCACTAAAAGGCATGGTGGGTGCGACCCAAGATCCTTTTTCAGAATACTTGACCCCTGAAGAAACTCAGCCATTAGATGATTCGATGGATGGTTCTTTTACTGGAATTGGTGTTCAATTTACGATTAAAGAAGGCAAAGTAACGGTTATTGCTCCGATTGATAAGACGCCGGCTCAAGAGGCGGGTATCTTAGCCAATGATATCTTTATCGCTGTCGATGGGAAGAAACTCGAAGGACTCGATACGCAAGCTGTGGTTCAATTGATTAGAGGTAAGGCTGGAAGTTCCCTAACGCTCACTGTTCAACGTGGAGACAGTCAGTTTGATGTGGACTTAGTGCGGGCTGAGATTCCTTTAACGACCGTTGAAGGTAAGTTAGATCCGACTGATAAGGAAGTTGGCTATCTCAAGATTAGTCAATTTGCTTCAACAACTTATGAGGAACTCGTAGACCAATTGGATCAATTACGCACGCAAGGAGCCAAACGCTTTATCTTTGATCTACGCTATAACCCAGGTGGTTTATTACCGACCGCCTTGTCAGTAACCAACCTCTTTATGGAGAATGGTCAGGTTTTGATGCAAGTTCAAGAAAAAGATAAGCAAGCGATGCCGTATTTTGCTAATGATAATGAATATGGCAAGGAAAAGGTGACAGAGCCTTATGTGGTCTTAGTGGATGAGGGGTCCGCTTCAGCCAGTGAGATTCTAGCAGTTGCTATCTCTGAAAACACGGATCGTCCGTTAGTCGGTACGACAACCTTTGGTAAGGGGACTGTCCAAACAGTTTCAGAATTAAGTGATTATGGTGAGCTTAAGTTAACCATTGCTAAGTGGTTAAGTCCAGAAGGTCATTGGATTCATAAGAAAGGGGTAAAGCCGGACAAGCAAGTAGAACGTCCAGCGGTGGCAAAGGCGATCACCCTCGATAGCAAGACTCCGCTTAAGAAAGGAGATGCCTCCGCCCAGGTTCAATCGGCTTCCTTGATGCTAGATGCTCTAGGTTATGACTTAGCTGAGACAAGTTATTATGATGAAAAGATGGAAGCAGCGGTTAAAGCCTTTCAAAAAGATCAAGGATTAGAAGTCACTGGACAGGTTCAAGGGCAAACAAGTGAACGACTCATGGACCTAACCCGTGATTATCTCAAAGAGCACGATCCTCAATACCAAGCCGCTCTAGACCTCGTCAAACAAGAAAAATAATAGAGTGAGACCATGATTGGTCTTCTAAATTATTGAATTTTTATGAATAAGAGGCTAAGACATCGTTGTCCTAGCCTCTCTTATGTTAGAAATGATTTGCTGATCTAATACAAAGAAAGGATGAATACTATGCCAACTATCCAATGGTATCCTGGACATATGGCCAAGGCCAAGCGCGAGGCCCAAGAAAAAATAAAATTGGTCGATTTAGTGATCGAGCTGGCTGATGCTCGCATTCCCGAGTCTTCTCGGAATCCGATCATTCAAGAAATTATCGGCCAAAAGCCTTCTCTGCTTATTTTGAATAAAGCTGATTTAGCCGATCCTGCTACTACTCGCGCTTGGGAAGATTACTACCGGAGCCAAGGTCAACAGGCACTCAGTCTTGATGCTCAACATCTTCGTTCTACCAAAGCGATAAATCGTGTGATTCAAGATCAAATGCAGGATTTTTTTGCTAAACGTAAAGCCAAGGGAATCAAGCCTCGTGCCATTCGACTTATGATTTTAGGGATTCCTAATGTGGGAAAATCTACCTTGATCAATCGATTCGTAGGTAAGAATCAAGCACAAACGGGTAATAAACCAGGGGTCACTAAAGCTCAACGTTGGCTTAAAATTGGTAAAGAATTTGAATTGTTGGATACCCCAGGGATTCTTTGGCCAAAATTTGAGGATCCCATGACGGGACATCATTTGGCTCTGACTGGGGCGATCAAAGATCAATTATTACCTATGCAAGAGCTAGCCTTGGTGTTAATTGAACAATTACGTCAGCATTACCCTGGCTTATTAGAGAATCATTATCAGTTAGAAGTTCCTGAAGACCTATCCTCTAGTGATTATTTGATTCAATTTACTCAGGCCATGAACTTGGGAGAAGATTTTAATCAAGCGGGTGAAGGCCTCATCCAAGATTTTCGATCAGGTAAGTTGGGGGCTTTGAGTCTAGAATTTCCGCAAGGTGAGGTAGATTAATGACTCAGAAGCTAACGATTCAGCAAATTAAGCAAGCCCTAGCGCTAGTTGAAGATCTAACCGATCCGCTGCTAGAAACTTTGACTCAAGATTCGCGAAAAGGAGTCCAACGAATTCTTCAACAACGTATTCGGCAAATTGAAAATCAGCAGGCCCTAAAGGTTGCTTACCTTGAACGATTGCGTTATGAGTCAGCCATTCTAACAGACAATCCGCAAGCTATTATTGGTGGGGTGGATGAAGTCGGACGGGGTCCTATTGCAGGACCGGTGGTGGCTGCTTGTGTGGTACTGCCTCAAGATACGTCTCATTGGTACCAGGTTAATGATTCTAAGAGCCTATCTCATGATAAACGCTTGGAATTAGCTCAGATGATTCAAAAAGAGGCCAAGGCCTATCAAATTGTTGAAGTATCGGAATCAGTCATTGATGAAATCAATATCTATCAGGCGAGTCGTCAAGCAATGAAGCAGGCAGTACTTTCTCTTTCACTTGATTTAGATCATATTTTATTGGACGCGATGACGCTTGATTTGCCAACCCCTCAAACCTCACTCATTAAAGGTGATCAAAAATCCTTGTCAATTGCAGCGGCGTCAATTATTGCCAAGGTCTATCGAGATCAAAAAATGGTGGAATTAGCGGCTAAGTATCCCGAATTTAGCTTTGATCAACATATGGGTTACCCGACTAAACAACATTTACAAGCCTTACAGACTTATGGCAAGACTCCTCATCACCGTCAAAGTTTTGGTCCAGTGATGAAGGTGGATCATTGGTATCATTAAGCTTTTTAAGCGCATTTAAGTCACTTTTTACTAGTTATTACTAGAGGTGATAACAATGCATTTTAAACAAGCGTTAATCTATTTAGATCTAAAAAAGGTCTCCTACCATGATCGTTGGGTTTATTTAAATCATCTATTAACAAGCTCGATCAGAGATAAGCAGGATTGTTATGCGTTGGCTGAAAAGTTAAGTCAGCTTGGAGCCTTTAATAAAGAGCATCCCTCTCTTTTTAAGGATTGGGTTGAATACGAAGCCCAGGTTGCCCAACTATCTAAGCAGACTTTTGCCTTTGGTGAGAATACCTACCCAAAATTATGGCTACAAATTCCTCAACCACCGCTATTAGTCTACTATCAAGGGGATCTGTCCCTTCTAGAAAAGCAGTGCGTATCTATCATTGGTTCTAGAAAGCTATCGGCATATGGTCAAAAAGCGAGTTTGCATATCAGTCAGGCCTTGTTAGAGTCTGGCTTTGTCTTGGTTTCGGGCCTTGCTAAAGGGGTGGATTATATTTGCCAGCAAAGGGCAGATCGCTATCGACCTAGAACGACGATTGCAATCTTACCTTCGGGCTTTAATCAGCCCTATCCTAGAGAGCATGCAGCCTTTCAAGACCGTCTGGCACAGCGTCATTTAATTTTGAGTGAGTACTTTCCCGATCAAGGTCCGCGCAAGTATCAATTTGTCGGACGTAATCGTTTAGTTGCTGGTTTAAGTCTAGCTACGGTTATCATTCAAGCGGCTCAGCGCTCGGGCTCCTTAATCACTGCTAATTATGCCTTGGAATATAATCGTCAAATTTATGCTCTACCTGGTCCGATCGATGACTCTCAATCGAAGGGCTGTAATGAACTGATTGCGGCTGGGGCAGCAGCGATTACTGATATTCCTGGTTTTGTTCAAGACTTGCATCATCTATATGCCTGTCAACAAGATATAACTCGTCCCAAATAATCCATTCTATTCGCTGAATTTTTGCTAGATCAAAAAGCTAAAATGATTAAATAGTGGACAAATGACTTTTTGATGTTAAAATATGGATTGTTAATGCAGTCCGATGGAATTCAATCAAAGAACTGCGACGCGTGATCTCAGTCTTTGATGATCAGCAGCGGTCTAACTTAAAAACCAAGAAAAGGATGAATGCTACTTGGCCTATAAATATCTCGTGATTGTCGAATCGCCCACAAAAGCCAAAACAATTGATAAATACCTGGGACGTAATTATAAGGTGGTTGCGTCTAAGGGACACTTGCGTGACTTACCTAAATCACGGATGGGTGTCAATATTGAAGAAGGCTTTGAGCCGGATTATATTTCGATTCGCGGTCGCGGTGACACAATTAAAGAGCTTCGTAAATTAGCGAAAAAGGCCGAGAAAGTCTTTCTGGCAAGTGACCCGGACCGTGAAGGGGAAGCCATTGCTTGGCATCTATCTTATCTTTTAGATCTGGATCGAAATGAGCCTAACCGGGTGGTCTTTAATGAGATTACTAAGGCAGCGGTGAAAGAAGCCTTCAAACATCCGCGTAAAATCGATCAGGATTTGGTGGATGCCCAACAAGCTCGGCGAATACTAGACCGTATTGTTGGTTATTCGATTTCACCTCTCCTTTGGAAAAAGATTAAGCGGGGCCTATCGGCAGGTCGGGTTCAATCAACGGCTCTAAAGATCATTATTGACCGTGAAAAACAGATCTCAGCCTTTAAACCCGAAGAGTATTGGAAGCTAACAGCCAAATTTAAAAAAGGGCGAAGACAGTTTGAGGCAGATTTCTATGGAAAAGAAGGCAAGAAGCTCGATTTAAAGAATGAAGATCAGGTCAATCAAATCATGGACCTATTAGATGAAAAAGAAGCTTTTACAGTGGATAAAGTAGAAGAGGGCACCCGGCAACGTCAGCCCTATGCACCTTTTACCACTTCGACGATGCAACAGGACGCAGCTAATCGATTGAACTTTAGAACAGGGAAGACGATGATGGTTGCTCAACAGCTTTATGAAGGGATTTCGATTAAGGGGAATACGGTCGGACTTATTACCTACATGCGTACGGATTCAACGCGGATTTCGGCGTCTGCCAGAGAGATGGCCTGTCGGTACATTGAATCGACCTATGGTAAAAATTATCTGGGGCCAGGCCAAAAAGGAAATAAACAACAAGGAGCACAAGATGCCCATGAGGCCATTCGTCCTTCGGATGTCACTTTGACCCCAGAGTCGATTAAGGAATCCCTAAGCAAGGATCAATATCGACTCTATGCCCTGATCTGGAGTCGGTTTATGGCTTCTCAAATGGCCAATGCTGTCTTTGACACCATTCGAGCGGATATCAGTCAGCATTCCGTTAATTTCAGAGCTAAGGGATCACGGATTAAGTTTGAAGGCTTCTTAAAGGTCTATCCGACTAAGTCTGATAAAGATAATTACCTGCCTGCTTTAGCACAAGGGGATGCGGTGAAATTAGCTAAGTTGGATCCCAGTCAACACTTTACCCAACCACCGGCACGTTATACGGAAGCTGCGTTGGTTAAAGTTTTAGAAGAACTTGGTATCGGTCGGCCGTCCACCTATGCTCCAACCTTGGAAACCCTGCGCAAACGCTACTACGTTAAGATGGAAGCCAAGCGTTTTATGCCAACCGAGCTAGGCTTGATCGTGAATCAGGTGATGGAAGAATATTTCCCTGCCATTGTGAACAGTGATTTTACGGCTAATATGGAAGGACAACTGGATGAAATTGAAGCCGGTGGACAGATTTGGCAAGAGGTATTGGCGGAATTCTATCAAATGTTTGAAAAAGATCTTCATACAGCAGAAGACCAAATGCAGGAAGTGGAGATTAAGGATGAGCCCGCTGGTTTTGATTGTCCCGAGTGTGGTCATCCGATGGTGATTAAAATTGGTCGTTTTGGTAAATTTTATGCTTGTTCCAACTTCCCAGATTGTCGCCATACCCAAGCCATTGTTAAGGAAATCGGGGTGACTTGTCCTAAGTGTCACGAGGGTCAAGTAGTTGAACGGAAATCTAAGAAAAACCGCAAGTTCTTTGGATGTTCTCGTTATCCAGATTGCGATTTTGTGTCTTGGGATCAACCCATTGCCAGAGCTTGTCCTAAGTGTGGGGAGTATCTGATTGAAAAGGTGTCTCGTAAAGGAAAACAAGTTAAATGTTCTTCTTGTGATTATGAGGAAGACCTACAGAACTAAGACAATGATAGGATTTGAATAGCTTTAATATTGCAATAAGCTAGCTTATGGTTTGACCACGGCTAGCTTTTTTAGTTATAGATTAAGACTTTTAAGGATTTTCACTTGATTTCTTTATTTTTCTGAGAGTCATTCTCTAAAAAGAAGCCAATTAAAGTTTTATCATTCGAAATCTTTGGCATAAAAGGGTATAATGAACTTATCTATTATATAAAAAGGATGTGGACGTTTGCGAGCAGCGATTCAATCATTCTTAGCATATATTAATAATGAGCGACGCTATTCACAGCATACTCTTCAAGCATATAAAAGAGACTTGGAGGAATTTCAAGTTTTTATTGATCAATCAGGTGGTGGGAACTTAGCCGAGCTGACCTATCAAGATATGCGCTTATTTTTAGCCTACTTGAATGAGAGAGGGTTATCCTCGACCACAATTAGTCGCAAATTATCTAGCTTACGGTCTTTTTTTGCTTATTGCCTAAGGCGAGAGTGGATTGATCAGGATCCTATGGAACTAATTACTTATAAGGCAAAGAAAGAACGATTACCAGACTTCTTTTATGAAGAAGAGATAAACCAACTGCTGGAAGCGGCTCGGTGTGATCAAGCGCCACATAAAGAGCGCAATCTTGCCCTACTCGAATTGTTATATGGAACAGGGATGCGGGTCTCCGAGTGTGTGGGGCTAAAATTGACTCAGTTGGATTTGGACCGTCAATGGCTTCGGGTGATCGGTAAGGGTAATAAAGAACGCCTGATTCCATTTGGAGATCCAGCGGCTTTGGCTGTTAAAAGCTATCTCAGTCAGGATCGGCCCCAGTTAGTTTCGAGTGAGAGTGATGATTTTCTCTTTTTATCGGATAAGGGTAAGCCACTAACCACTCATCAATTAAGGCGGATTCTTCAAGCCTTGGTGGATCAGCATCATTTATCCTTAACGGTACATCCGCATAAGTTTCGCCATTCATTTGCGACGCATCTATTGGACCATGGAGCGGATTTGCGATCTGTTCAAGAATTACTAGGCCATGAGAATCTATCTTCGACTCAAATTTATACACATATTTCCAATGCGAGTTTAAAAAAAGCTTATTTAAATGCCTTTCCAAGGGCAAAAAGACAATCTAAGGAGGAATCAGAATGACGACAGTGTGTGCAGTTAAAAAAGGAAATCAACTTGCTATGGCTGGTGACGGCCAAGTAACAATGGGTGAAAAATTTGTGATGAAATCTGGGGCACGTAAGCTCCGCCGAATCTTCAATGATCAAGTGGTGATCGGATTTGCTGGTGGTGTAGCGGATGCCATGACCCTTTCAGAGATGTTTGAGGAAAAATTACAAGCTCACCAAGGTCAATTAACCAGAGCAGCTGTGGAAGTTGCTAAGCAATGGCGGACGGATCGGTCTTTGCAACGCTTAGAGGCCTTAATCATTGTGATGAATAAAGATGAATTGTTATTGGTTTCTGGTACAGGGGAAGTGATTGAGCCAGATGATGGTATTTTAACGATTGGATCGGGTGGTAATTTTGCCCTGTCAGCAGCTCGAGCCATGATTCGCATTGAAAATGATTTAACGGCTGAAGAAATTGCTAAAAGAGCCCTTCAGATCGCTTCAGAAATCGATGTATACACCAATGACAATATCATTATTGAGTCATTTAGTTAGGAGAATGAAGAATGAAGAATTTTAGTCCTCGTCAAATTGTAGCGGAGTTAGATCGTTATATTGTTGGACAAAAGCAAGCTAAGCGAGCGGTGGCTGTAGCCATGCGTAATCGTGAGCGTCGTTTAAAATTAGACGATGAAATGCAAGAAGAAGTGAAGCCTAAGAACTTATTAATGATCGGTCCTACTGGGGTAGGTAAAACAGAAATAGCCCGAAGATTGGCCAAATATTCGCAAGCACCTTTTGTCAAGGTGGAAGCGACGAAGTATACGGAAGTTGGTTATGTTGGCCGAGATGTCGAGTCTATGGTCCGTGACCTGGTAGAAAATGCGATTCGGATCGTTCGTCAACAGATGCATGAGGAGGTCGCTGATACTGCTGAAGCTCGTGCCATTGAACGGGTGGCAAAAGCCTTGGTACCTAACAAAGAGAAAAAAGCTAAAAAAGAAGCTCATAAGGAAGGTATGCCATTTGATATGCAGTCCTTATTTAAACAATTGACCCAAGCAGAAGAAGGGGGCGAAGAGGAGGAAGTGGAGAGTGAAGAGCTTGCTTCTAATCGCCGAGCTATCCGTCAACAAATTCGAGACCATAAATTAGATAAACATGAAGTGACCATTAAGATGCAGGAACAAAAGGTGCAGTTGACCTCCTTGAACCCAGCCATGGAACAGATGATGGAGATGCAAGATTCGATCAATTCCTTAAAGCCCAAGAAGTTCATCGAGCGAACTGTTACCGTTAAAGAAGCGGTTGAGCTATTAACTGATGAAGAAGCGGATAAGCTAGTGAATCAAGATGACATTCACCAAAAGGCACTTAAACTAGCCCAGGAATCTGGCATTATCTTTATTGACGAAATGGATAAGATTGCTATGTCAGGTCGCGATTCTGGTCAAGTCTCTCGTCAAGGTGTTCAACGAGACATTCTTCCAATTGTGGAGGGATCTCAAGTCCAAACGAAGTATGGTATTATTGCGACAGATCATATCTTATTTATTGGATCGGGAGCCTTTCATGAGTGTAAGCCATCGGATCTGATTCCAGAACTGCAAGGTCGTTTCCCAATTCGAGTGCATTTGGATGATCTTGTTGAAGAAGACTTCGTTAATATTTTAACTCAACCGAAGAATGCTTTGTTGAAGCAATATCAAGCTTTATTAGCAACTGAAATGGTGGAAGTGAGTTTTACTGAGGATGCCATTCAACGGATGGCTTATTATGCAGTGACCTTGAACAGGGAAACCGATAATATTGGGGCACGTCGTCTTCATACCATTTTAGAAACTGTCTTGGAAGAATTGTTGTTTGAAGCAGCTGATGCCCCAATGAAAGTAGAAATCAATCAAAAATATGTGGATGATCGTTTAGCCGATAAAGTGAACAATACGGACTTAAGTCATTATATATTATAAAAAAGAGGAGTTAGCCTGTATGGTAACAATTGAGAATTCATCATTAAAAATTGATATTAGTGAAGTAGGAGCACAAATTCAATCAGTGATTGATAAAAGATCGAATTATGAATTTATCTGGCAAGGAGATAAGAAAACTTGGCCATTCCAAGCACCCATCTCCTTTCCGTTTGTGGGTTCATTAGTGAATAATCAATATCGTTACAAAGATCAGGTTTATTCTATGCCGCAAGATGGCTTTGTAAGGGAGATGCCCTTTAGTTTGCAACATCAATCACAGCATTCCGTCTCCTTTTGCTTAAAGTCAAGTGAAGAGACCCGTTTACAATATCCCTTTGACTTTTCATTGCAGGTGACTTATACCTTATTTGAAAAGACAATTACGATTTCTTTTGAGGTCTTGAATCCTTCGAGTGATCAGCCCCTTTATTATAGCTTGGGCTACCTGCCAACCTTTAATGTTTCAACCTATTCTTTAAAGAATAAACGAGAATTTGATCGGGTGTGGTTGGATATTGAACCGGAAGGCCATTATTTCCGTCTTCCCTTGAATAAAGAAGGATTGGTCCATGACCGTAAGACCCATTTTAGTGATGTCAGCAAGCATATCTTAGATTATAAAGAATTCCGCCGAGGACCTGTGATTCATCAAGTGAGCCATCATACTGAAGTGATACTGAAGGATGAAGTTCAAGGAGCAGGCATTGAATTTAAGCCAAGTGGTATGTACTACCTAGGGGTTTGGGCTTCCTATCCAAAGCGGGCCGATTTTATTCAATTACAAGCTGCAACTGGGATCTCAGATTATGATTACTTCAAGGGGGATCTAACTGAAAAAGAGGGTATTATCGCTTTAGATTGTAATCAGTTGCAGACACATGATTTAACCATTCGCTTTGATAAGAGTGAGTAGGATATAAAGATGATGAAGAAAATTGTCATAATGGGGCTGGTCTTATTATTAACGGCTTGTCAGGGGACTTATTCTAAGAGTAATTATTCTGACCTAAATCCCTTAAAACTCAAGGAATTGTCAGTTAATCTTTTGGACCTTACAAAGCAAGAAAAGCAAGAGGCTTACCAGGCCTTGGACCAGTATCATCAGATGGACCCACCGATACCGGTGGATCCCAAAGATCAAACTTCATTAGATCTTTTAAATGGGCCTCAAGCTTATCAAAATTATAAAAATCAACAATCTGATCAAGTTTATCTTTTGTATCTGGGATTTGAGGACTGTCCTTTTTGCCAGGCTTTTGTTCCCAAGCTGAACCATTTGGCTGATCGTTTGGAGCTTCGGATTGCTTATTATAATGTGATGGATCATCAAGAGGATGCCGATTTTGATGACTTGATTGATTTTTTGAAGATCTCAACGGTACCTGCACTCTTTCTAATCAAGTCGGATAAAATTATTGGACAAGTAGACCATCAAAGTAAAATGCAGGAGATTGAGGATTTATTGCAACAGGTTAGAGCCGATTGAAGGTAGAGTGAATTTTAAATATTAACTAAAAAGGCTGTGACTTTTTTTGTCACAGCCTTTTTCAGGATTGAATGGATTGAGTCGTTATTTATTGCTGCGATATAGACCAAAAGGAAGACGTCGTTCATTGCCATGAAGAATTCGGTCAATATTTTGTCGATGGCGATAAATCATAAAAAGTGCGATGGCGGTAAAACCGATCTTATAGACAAAAGCTTGAGTCATAATAATATAGATGACCGTTAGGGTGTATGAGACCATCGCGGCCAGTGAAATCATGGAAGAGAGATAGAGGCAAATAACAAGTAGAATGACTTGGCAAATAGCCAAGTAAAAATGGTAGCCTAATAGAACCCCTATTGATGTCGCAACGACTTTACCCCCTTTAAAATGGGCAAAGAGGGGGTAGGCATGACCAATTACACAAGCAATTCCTACGCCCATGACCAACCAATCTTGTTGTCCAGCAAAGTAATGGTAAGCTAGCCCTGTTGGAATCCAACCCTTTAATACGTCAATGGTAATTACGATTAAGGCTGCTTTTTTACCAAAATTACGTCCGATATTAGAACCGCCGGAATTACCCGATCCGAGTTCTCTCACATCAATATGGTGAACCCATTTTGAATACCAGACTCCAGAAGGGATTGATCCCGCCAGATAAGCGCATAATAAAATAATAATTGGCATGCTGATCCTCCTTTATAATATAGTCTATTCTACCACGACAGCTTGCAAGAGGACAAGCGCAATAGAGCTAGTTAGACTGGTCTTAATTAAGAAGTGATGATAATGTGAACTCTTATCAGTAAAGAACTCGAATTGAAATTGTACCTTAAAAAACTACCCGATCGGACCAAGGAGGCCTTTCGGGTAGTTTTGATTAGTCGAATAATGTGTAGAGTCAGTGATCCTTATGATAATAAGGGCTCAGCTCAATTAGTAAAATCGTTTAGGGCCTAGTCTTTAATGATTCGAACTTGTTCTTCGTGACTTAATTTTTCTAAGTCTTGTGCGGGCTCGATAACTGGACCGAAAGGCATTTGAGCATTTAATTCCCAGTGGTCTGGTAAGTCTAGGGCTTCTTTAATGGATCGGTCAAAGCCTTGTTGGAAGCCAATATTAAAGTGCTGTAGGTTAGCCCCATAGCCTAATTCAGCTAAACGTAACCAGGCAGCATATTCTGCCATGGCGGCATTTTGTTCTTTATATAATTCACGACGCTCAGGGGTCGTTGTAACCTTTTCTTCAAGTGCTTGACGGTCTTCGAAGAAGAGGACGGTACCCACTGCATTTTTAGCTGTATCAAAAACGCCTTTGAAGTAGTTATACATTCCTTCATCTAAGATTTCTTTTTGTGTGCAATCAATAATTTCCCAGACTTTTTGATTGGCTGCTCCAGAAACAATCACCAACCGGGTAGTCTGTGAATTAAAAGCAGAAGGAGAAGTGGTAACCACTTTTGCTAATTCTGCAGCGATTTCTTCGATCGAATGATTGGCTTCACCACCAATCGCATATTGAGTACGGAGTTTGTTAGCAATTTCTAAAAAGTTTGACATACATTCACTCCTTTATATGTTTTGTACAGTTGTATATTATAATGATCATTTGAATATGTCAACCGATATGCTTCATGCTTCATCCATTAAAATAATTTTAAATCAATCTTTTAAGGCCAGGGGTGATAAGATGGGCATTCCCTTGCCTAAAGGCTAAGATGTCTGCTATGATAAAACAGTTGATTCGTATTCGAAACACTAATAAATAAAAGTAGGTGACCTAATGGCCCAAGATAAAAATTCATTAAAGCAGTATGAAGATGATGCGATTCAGATTCTGGAGGGCTTGGATGCCGTTCGAAAACGGCCAGGTATGTATATTGGTTCGACGGACCAAAGAGGTTTACACCATTTAATCTATGAAATCGTTGATAATTCAGTCGATGAGGCTTTATCCGGCTTTGCAGATCATATCCAAGTAAGCCTTCAAGCGGATGGATCGGTAATCGTTGAAGATAATGGGCGGGGGATGCCTGTTGGGCAACATGCTTCCGGTATTCCAACCGTTCAAGTTATTTTTACCGTCCTTCATGCGGGCGGTAAATTTGGGCAAGGCGGTTACAAATCAGCCGGCGGTCTTCACGGTGTTGGAGCTTCGGTCGTCAATGCGCTATCCTCTTGGTTGGAAGTGACTGTTTGGCGTGATAATTATGAGTATTTTATGCGCTTTGAAAAGGGGGGACATCCAGTTACCCCACTTAAGAAACGTAAACACCCTAATAAAGGGCAAACTGGAACTCGTGTACATTTTATGCCAGACCCTGAGATTTTCGCTGGGGCGCATTTTCGTTTTGATACTGTGGCAGAACGCTTACGTGAGTCTGCCTTCCTTTTGAAAGACGTCCGCTTCGATCTAACCGATCAGTCTAAGGAACAAGTAGAGAGTTTCCACTATGAAAAGGGACTAATTGATTTTATCGCCTACTTAAATGAGGATAAGGAAGTCATGGGTGATATTATTAGTTTTTCTGCCCAGGAAGAAGGCTTCGAGATCGATTTTGCTATGCAGTATAATGACGGCTATTCAGAGACGATTCTTTCCTTTGCTAATAATGTAAGAACAGCTGGTGGCGGAAGTCACGAGACTGGTATGAAAACAGGGATCACCAAGGCCTTTAATGATTACGGTCGCAAGGTTGGTTTGATCAAGGATAAGGATAAGAACTTGGAAGGATCGGACGTGCGAGAGGGCTTAGTCGCTGTCCTATCTCTACGTGTTCCTGAGCAGTATCTACAATTTGAAGGACAAACCAAGGACAAATTAGGAACTCCTAAAGCTCGGTCATTAGTCGAAAGTGTGGTTATGGAACGGGTGGGCTATTTTCTAGCTGAAAATGGCAACTGGGCCCAAAGTATCTTGCGAAAAGCCCTCAAGGCCCGCCAGACTCGGGAGGCTGCTCGTAAAGCCCGGGATGCTTCTCGATCCTCCTCAAGCAATAAACAATCAGAACGGCTGATATCTGGTAAGTTAACCAAAGCGCAATCGAAGGATGCGAGCCGTAATGAACTCTTCCTCGTCGAAGGGGATTCTGCTGGAGGCTCGGCCAAGCTTGGCCGGGATCGCAAGTATCAAGCGATCTTACCTTTAAGGGGAAAGGTCATCAATACGGAAAAAGCCTCCCTGAGTGAAATTATGAAAAATGAAGAGATCAATACGATGATCTATACGATCGGTGGAGGCGTTGGCCCTGACTTTGATTTGGATGCCGTTAATTATGATAAAGTCGTCATCATGACCGATGCGGATACTGATGGTGCCCATATTCAAGTCTTATTATTGACTTTTTTCTATCGTTATATGAAAGCCTTGGTCGAAGCAGGGAAGGTCTATATTGCCATGCCACCGCTTTATAAAGTCTCTAAAGGCAAGGGCAAGAAAGAGCAGATAGAATATGCTTGGACAGATGAAGAATTGGCCCAAGCCATCAAAAAGGTTGGGAAGGGATATACCTTACAACGCTATAAAGGTTTGGGGGAAATGAATGCCGACCAACTTTGGGAGACGACCATGAATCCGGACTCTCGTTTACTCATTCGAGTGACCTTAGATGATGAGGCCTTATCTGAAAAACGTCTATCCACTTTGATGGGAGCTAAGGTGGAGCCCAGACGGAAGTGGATTGAATCTCATGTCCAGTTCACCATGGATGAAGAGGATTCATTACTACAAGATAATCAGACCTGGCAAGATTCTAAAGTCTCTAAAGAGACTCTAGCCAAAGAAGCCTTGATTGCGGATAAGAATCCAGCAGCTTCCAGCAAGCAAACCCATCTAGAAGAGAATCTGAAGCCAAAATCTGCTTCGACTAGGTCGGCAAAATCGCCTTCCAAAAGGGACCTAGATTCAGAAACGGAACAAATTCAATTATTCGAGGAGTGATCCTAAATGCCTAATAGTGAAAAATCTGGCGTTCAAGAATTGAACTTTTCAGCGATTATCGGTGATCGTTTTGGACGCTATTCAAAATATATTATTCAGGATCGAGCTTTGCCAGATATTCGCGATGGACTCAAACCGGTTCAACGGCGGATTCTCTATGCCATGTATGCAGACTCGAACACGGCTGACAAGCCTTATCGGAAGTCGGCTAAGACCGTGGGGAATGTGATTGGTAATTATCATCCTCATGGGGATTTATCAGTCTATGAAGCCATGGTTCGGATGTCTCAATCTTGGAAGAATCGCTTGCCTTTAATTGATATGCATGGAAATAACGGGTCGATGGATGGAGACCCAGCGGCAGCGATGCGGTATACCGAAGCAAGATTATCCAAGATTGCCTCATCCTTATTGAGTGACATTCACGCAGACACGGTAGATTGGATGTTGAATTTTGATGACACCCTGGAAGAACCCCGAGTTTTACCGGCACGTTTTCCTAATTTGTTAGTCAATGGGTCGACCGGGATCTCGGCAGGCTATGCTACCGATATTCCGCCACACAATCTGGCTGAAGTGATTGATGCCTTGGTTTATTTATTGGAACATGATGGAAAAACAGTCAGTCTAGACCAGATTATGAATTTTATTAAAGGGCCTGATTTTCCAACGGGAGCGATTATCGAAGGCTTAGACGATCTCAAAGCTGCCTATCAAACGGGTCAGGGTAAAGTGGTCGTTCGGTCTAAAGTTGAAGTCGAATCCCTTAAAGCGGGTAAGAGTCAATTGCTTATCAGTGAAATTCCTTATGATATTAATAAGGGCAAATTGGTGCAGAAGATCGATGAGATTCGCCTAAATAAAAAGGTTGATGGAATTGTAGATGTTCGAGACGACTCGGATATTAATGGTGTTTTGATTGTTGTCGAGCTTAAGCGAGATGTGGATCCTGATGCGATCCTTGCTTACTTGTATAAGAATACCGACCTTCAGGTGAATTATCATTTTAATATGGTTGCGATTGATAATCGTCGCCCCGTCGTTTGTTCGCTTCCACGGATGTTGGAGGCTTATCTAGACCATCAAAAAGAAGTGGTCACCCGCCGGACGCGCTATCTTTTAGATAAAGATCAAAAACGTCTGCATATTGTGGATGGATTAATTCGGGTGGTTTCGATTTTAGATGAAGTGATTGCGACGATTCGCCAGTCAGAGAATAAGGCGGATGCTAAGGATAATTTGGTTAAGCAGTATGATTTCTCGTTGGCGCAAGCTGAAGCGATCGTTACTTTGCAGCTCTATCGTTTAACCAATACAGATATCACCGCTTTGCAAGCTGAGAAGCTGGACTTGAACGAACAAATTCAAATGTATCAGAATATTTTAGCAAATGAAAAAAGTCTCAATCGGGTCTTAATTAAAGAATTAAAAGAGGTTAAAAAGGCTTTTCCGAGCCCAAGAAGGACTCAATTGCGCGATGAAGTGAAAGAAGTCAGTGTTGAACGGACCCTCTTGATTCCACAAGAGCAGGTGTATGTGTCAGTAACCCGAGAAGGGTATATGAAGCGGACTTCTCTTCGTTCCTTTGGCGCCTCCGACACCTTAGATTTAGGGTCGCGTGACCAAGACTATCCAATTTTTGTGCGTGAATTATCAACCCATGATGCGATTGTCGTCCTAACTTCCTGTGGTAATTACCTTCATATTCCGGTTAACGAATTACCAGATATTCGATGGAAAGACCTAGGAATGCATTGGTCGCAAAATTATCAATTGGAGTCTGGCGAAGAGATTGTGGCTGTCTTTGCTCAAACGATGAGTCAGGATTCAGCGGATATTAATGATGACCGTTCAAATCTTGTATTAGTGACGGCTAAGGGCCGAGCTAAGCAAACGCCGCTGAGCGAGTTTACAACTTTTAGATCCTATAAGACAAGATCAGCACAGGCGATTAAATTACAAGATGCCAGCGATCGACTGGTAGCTGCCTATCAAGCTCATCAAGATGGGCATTATGATCTGGTACTCTTGACTCGGCGTTCCTATGGTTTACGATTCAATCTTGATCAGATATCTAGTCAAGGACTGAAAGCTCAAGGGGTGATGGCGATTAAGTTGAAGGATGATGATCATGTAGCTGCAGCCTTTGTCATTCATCAAGACCTTAGCCGACCTCAAGTCTTCCTATTGACCCAGCGAGGCAATGTGAAGCGAATCGATGTGGCTGAATTTGCAGCTTCTAATCGAGCTAGCGTCGGTAATCTCATTCTCAAAGAATTGAAAGCCCAGCCCCATCGAATTATCGGTGCGGTCGCTTTAATTAAAGGGAATGTGCCTTTACTGATTCAAGGAGACACCGGTCAACAGGTGGAGCTTCAAGCTTTTGATATTCCTTTGACGAGCCGGTATAATAATGGATCGACCTTGGCCGATTTGGACAAGTTAGGACAAGTGACCAATCTTCATATTGCAAGACTAAAATTGCTTGATGAACAAGATGATTAGGCCTTTGCTTCGTTAAATCGAGTGACCAGCCCCTGAAAGTTAGGCTTTTGGGGGCTGTTTTTTTGATGATTGCTGGTTTAAAAGTGGAGGATGGAGGCGTCGCTAGGTTTGGGTGTTTGGTAGATTTAGGTGAGTTAAATCTGTGAGAAATTGTAACGCTCGGGCCTTTGAGACTAGCGAAACTGGGTCAAATTGTAACTCTTGGTCCTTTGAGAG
>NZ_KV802385.1:117340-117600 GCF_001810675.1 Facklamia sp. HMSC062C11
TTGTAACACTTATTCCTTTGAGAGTACTAAAACTGGGTCGAATTGTAACTCACGTCTTCCTGAGAGTACAAAATCAGGGCTAAATTGTAACACTTATTCCTTTGAGAGTACTAAAATCGGGTCAAATTGTAACTCTCCATCCTCTGAGAGTACTAAAATCGGGTTGAATAGTAACTCTCATCCTCCTGAGAGTACCAAAACCGAGTCAAATTGTAACTCTCCTTCCTCTGAGAGTACTAAACCAGGGTCAAATTGTAACT
>NZ_KV802386.1:0-343 GCF_001810675.1 Facklamia sp. HMSC062C11
TTTTGTGAGGATTCGGTGACAACCGAGGGGACTCTTCGATGGTTTCCTCTAAGTCTTCTAAGCGAACTTCAAGCTGGGTAATGGTTTCTTCAAGCCCTTCAAGCGTTAGTGGGGTCTCTTCTGGAATCAACCCCATTTGATAATACTGACGCATTTCATTGACGAGTTCAGTCATCTTTTGTCGATTCATTGCTTCAAAGCGGATCGTGTTCTTTTTCCAGACAAAGCTGTACTTATTGGCATCCGCTAAGATTTTTGTCCCATCAATAAAGAGATGATCATCGATAAGTCGTTGTTGTCTTAAATACCGCACAAATTCATCATAACTTTGTTTAAGAATGTC
>NZ_KV802387.1:0-3243 GCF_001810675.1 Facklamia sp. HMSC062C11
CAACTTGATCATTGAAAACTGAATAACACCAAACAAGATTGATCATTGACTCGGATGCGAGCAATGACAATCCATTATTTCTAAAAAGATATAATGAACCGAGAAATTGACCGAGTCTATAACGAAAGTTATAGAGTAAAAAATAAGCGAAAATATTGTGGTTAAGCAATGAAGGGCGCACGGTGAATGCCTTGGCACTAGGAGCCGATGAAGGACGCGACGAACAGCGATATGCTTCGGGGAGCGGTAAGTACGCTAAGAACCGGAGATTTCCGAATGGGGGAACCCGATACGGTTAGACCCGTATCACTCGAAAGAGAGGTAGACGCAGAGAACTGAAACATCTAAGTACCTGCAGGAAAAGAAAATAAATAATGATTCCCTAAGTAGCGGCGAGCGAACGGGGAAGAGCCCAAACCAGCGTGCATGCACGCTGGGGTTGAAGGACTCCAGGAAAGACTGAAACACTTAGTCGAAGCCCATGGGAAGGGGCGGCGAAGCGGGTGAGACCCCCTTAGACGAAAAGTGAGACAGCTTAGGAGTATCCTGAGTACGGCGGGACACGAGAAATCCCGTCGGAATCCACCAGGACCATCTGGTAAGGCTAAATACTCCCTAGTGACCGATAGTGAACCAGTACCGTGAGGGAAAGGTGAAAAGCACCCCGGGAGGGGAGTGAAAGAGTACCTGAAACCGTGTGCTTACAAGTAGTCAGAGCCCGTTAAGGGGTGATGGCGTGCCTTTTGTAGAATGAACCGGCGAGTGACGATTTGTGGCGAGGTTAAGTTGAAGAAACGGAGCCGAAGCGAAAGCGAGTCTGAATAGGGCGAGAGTCAAAGGTCGTCGACCCGAAACCAGGTGACCTACCCATGTGCAGGTTGAAGGTGTGGTAAGACACACTGGAGGACCGAACTAGGACATGTTGAAAAATGTTTAGATGACGTGTGGGTAGCGGAGAAATTCCAATCGAACTTGGAGATAGCTGGTTCTCTCCGAAATATATTTAGGTATAGCCTCAGAGGATGAGAGATGGAGGTAGAGCACTGTTTGGACTAGGGGCCCATACGGGTTACTGAATCTAGATAAACTCCGAATGCCAACTTGTTAACTCTGGGAGTCAGACGGCGAGTGATAAGATCCGTCGTCGAAAGGGAAACAGCCCAGCCCACCAGCTAAGGTCCCAAAGTACTTGTTAAGTGGAAAAGGATGTGGGGTTGCATAGACAGCTAGGATGTTGGCTTAGAAGCAGCCATCATTGAAAGAGTGCGTAATAGCTCACTAGTCGAGTGACCCTGCGCCGAAAATGTACCGGGGCTAAACAAGACACCGAAGCTGTGGATTTACTTTAGAGTAAGTGGTAGGAGAGCGTTCTATGTGCGGTGAAGGGGTACCGTAAGGAGCCTTGGAGCGCATAGAAGTGAGAATGCCGGTATGAGTAGCGAAAGATGGGTGAGAATCCCATCCACCGATAGACTAAGGTTTCCAGGGGAAGGCTCGTCCGCCCTGGGTTAGTCGGGACCTAAGCAAAAGCCGAACGGCGTATGCGATGGATAACAGGTAGAGATTCCTGTACTTGGGAAGACGTTTGAGCAATGGAGGGACACAGGAGGTAAGTCCACGCAGGCGGATGGAAGAGCCTGTAGAAGCAGTAAGTGTGCGAGTGAGTCAAATGCTTAGTCGCAAGAAGCATGAGCTGTGATCTGGAGCGAAATAAAAGTAGCGAAGGTGGATCATCAAACTGTCGAGAAAAGCTTCTAGCGAGTCGAACCAACCCGTACCGCAAACCGACACAGGTAGTCAAGTAGAGAATACTAAGGTGAGCGAGAGAACTCTCGTTAAGGAACTCGGCAAAATGACCCCGTAACTTCGGGAGAAGGGGTGCACACGCAAGTGTGCCGCAGTGAATAGGCCCAGGCGACTGTTTATCAAAAACACAGGTTTCTGCTAAATCGAAAGATGATGTATAGGAGCTGACGCCTGCCCGGTGCTGGAAGGTTAAGAGGAGTGCTTAGCTTCGGCGAAGGTACGAATTGAAGCCCCAGTAAACGGCGGCCGTAACTATAACGGTCCTAAGGTAGCGAAATTCCTTGTCGGGTAAGTTCCGACCCGCACGAAAGGCGTAACGATCTGGGCACTGTCTCAACGAGAGACTCGGTGAAATTATAGTACCGGTGAAGATGCCGGTTACCCGCGACAGGACGGAAAGACCCCATGGAGCTTGACTGTAGCTTGATATTGAGTGTTTGTGTGACATGTACAGGATAGGTAGGAGCTTAAGAATTGTGTACGCCAGTATGCAAGGAGGCGTTGGTGGGATACTACCCTTGTGATATGAACCCTCTAACTCGCGTGAAGAACACGGAAGACAGTGTCAGGTGGGCAGTTTGACTGGGGCGGTCGCCTCCTAAAGAGTAACGGAGGCGCCCAAAGGTTCCCTCAGAATGGTTGGAAATCATTCAAAGAGTGCAAAGGCAGAAGGGAGCTTGACTGCGAGACCCACAAGTCGAGCAGGGACGAAAGTCGGGCTTAGTGATCCGGTGGTACCGCATGGAAGGGCCATCGCTCAACGGATAAAAGCTACCCTGGGGATAACAGGCTTATCTCCCCCAAGAGTTCACATCGACGGGGAGGTTTGGCACCTCGATGTCGGCTCATCGCATCCTGGGGCTGAAGTCGGTCCCAAGGGTTGGGCTGTTCGCCCATTAAAGCGGTACGCGAGCTGGGTTCAGAACGTCGTGAGACAGTTCGGTCCCTATCCGTCGCGGGCGTAGGAAATTTGAGAAGAGCTGTCCTTAGTACGAGAGGACCGGGATGGACACACCGCTGGTGTACCAGTTGTTCCGCCAGGAGCATCGCTGGGTAGCTATGTGTGGGATGGATAACCGCTGAAAGCATCTAAGCGGGAAGCCAGCTTCGAGATGAGATTTCCCAATCGCAAGATTTAAGACCCCTGAGAGACGATCAGGTAGATAGGCTAGGAGTGGAAGTTCAGTGATGAATGGAGCGGACTAGTACTAATCGGTCGAGGACTTAACCAAGACAATTTCAAGGGAAGTAGGGTGTTATTTAGTTTTGAGTGATGAAGAATCGCTCAAGGTGAAAAAGGGCACAGTGTGGTGATGAGGGCAAGAAGGATACACCTGTAACCATGCCGAACACAGAAGTTAAGCTTCTTAGCGCCGATGGTAGTGGGGACTTTGTTCCTGTGAGAGTAGGTCGTTGCCACGCGTGCTCATTCATCTA
>NZ_KV802389.1:0-25117 GCF_001810675.1 Facklamia sp. HMSC062C11
TCCGTTGCCAACAAATCTTCCCAGCGATATCTACTTTGACCATTTAAGAGTTCAACCACTGTTCCATAAGCTTGGCCATTGCGGAACAATTGAAGCTGAATCGTTGGTTTAATCGTTGGTCCACCAGACCACACTTTTCTGACTTCTAAGTATGTCTTAGGTACCACATAGGTGTTCGTGAAAGTGAAAATATTTCCTGATTGAGTCACATTAGATTGTTTGAAATGATCCGATTGGAAGCTTTCCTCCACGGTATAAGCATATAAATTACCTTGTTCATCATATTTTTTTAAATTTTTCCAGATGATTTGATTATTTTTAAGGTCAAGTAGCTGGCTATCAATCACTGTTCCATTTTGCTTCAAAACCATCTTAACCTGAGGCTTTTTAAGTGCTTGACCATTTTCCCAAATTTTCTTTGCTTGAATATCGATAGTTGGGTAATTCTTCAATTCGATACCAATATCAGCTCCTGTTGATTTTCCTGTTAAACTGGAAATTAAAGGATAAGTATCCAATCCGTGAATATTTTCTTTGCTTGTTCCCCGCACTTCAAACATTGCCTGAGGCAAACCGTTAACAAAGAGACGTGGAACATAAAGGCTATAAAAACCATCTGCATCTCGCTTTAAATAAAAATCGTAAGATGACCGTCCTGGTGTGTTGCCCACTTTGTCATAGTACTTAACTCGAACATCTCGTCCATAATTATTAAGCAGAAGTTCTTTATTTCCTTGACCAAAAGTAACTTCTTTTTCCAACCAATAAAACTTTCCATGTTCATCAGTCTGGCTCTTCCAGGTATATAGCTTAGAATCTACCAATTGATCTTCATGATAAAGATTAAGCTTGATATCTCCTGAAAATGGGTAAAAATGCCGAGTAACAGCAATATCATATTCACCCTCACGATAAGAATCTGCGTAGTGCACTCTAAATTCAAATTCCTGTTCAAAGTGCGACTTAAATCTACCATCATAAGATTCAGGAGCTGATTCTTCAATTGAATAATTGCCTTGAGCTAACTCATTCGGGTTAATTTGATCAAAACTTCCTTTCCAATTATTCTCAGCAGTTAGTGTCAAACTGCGATAAATTGGATGACCATTTTCATCAATCCCAATTTTAACTCTATGTCCTTTATATAGTAAATAAACTGTCACCGATTTAGGACGCTTATCTTCTGGAATGTCCTTATGCCATGTCTTTTGAACAGGCAAGTCTCCAGACTTACTATTCGTGATAACAAATTGATGTCGCTCTTCAACTTTAGGGCTTTGTTCAGAGACCTGACCTTCGCCAAGATGAATATCCCATCCAGTATACTGATCATCTGAATCCATATCTTGAATCATCAAATAAGGGATATACAAGGTATATCCAGTTTTATTTTTAACCAAGAATAAGCTATAACCATTTTCAGAAATCGAAAATCCAGTATAACCGGCTTTAGTCCAAGATTCACCCCAAGCTTGAAACTTGTAATCTCTTCCATAGAATTGAGTTTCAGTTACTTGACTTAAATAAGGGTGGCTAATCTGACCTTTGAAACTATTAGCTTCACTCAGATTCGTCATGCCTAATCGTTCAGCTTGCTCTTTTTGATTAATATAATAGAGATGAACATCTGTATTATTAAACCAGTAATTTTGATAATTAGAGTGTACCCCTGTGTCAGGTCTACCGATGGTTAATTGTCCAACCTTACTACCAAGCGGTAAAGCTCCTTTAGGTTCAACTTCCTTTACAGTCGAAATAAAACCGTGACTGTCGCGTTCAACAACAAGATATTTAAACCCTTTAGCCTTTAATTCAGCCGCCGTAAAGGGTAGACCTTTATCATTAACAGCATTTTTATTATAAGGCAGACCATAGTCCTTCATCGCTTCTAATAGTTGGTCAAGTCGTCCATATTGGGATTGACTAAAACGTTGGGTCCAATCATTCTTCTCATTAAGTTCTACTTCCCCATATTTAAAGTAATGCGGATTAGAGCCATAATTATTCCGAACATCTTCCGCAGTGGTACCAACAGGAACAATAAAAATATCTGCTGTTATCGATTTGCGATCAGAAGTTGAAATCTGGGATTCCCATTTTTTGGTTAACTCAAGATCATAGTTGCCCTCATCATTTGGTGTTTCCATATTGGCATTCGATCCAATACCTCCACCATTAGAGGCTTGATTTCCGACAATGAAGGTTTTTGCATTGCTCCATGCTTCAGCTTGAAGCGCTTTGGAATAAATGGCTTTTAATGCCATCCATGAAGCATTATAACTCAATCGGTCTGGAATAGAATCTCCATGATTTGTATCATTAAGGAATTTAATTAATTCTAAGGTCGTATGTTCCTTATAGCCTTTGGTAATTGGCGAAACATGCGAATAAAATTTATTTTGAATATAATAATCTTTTCCTCCGACTGTCAATTTGAAATAACCCGTCTTCTTAGAAAAGCGCAAATCATCTCCAAGATTTTTAGCCTGATTATTAAAAGCATAGACAGTATGTCCGTCGCCAATATGAACATAACCCGTTGGGCAATTCCAGATACCTCCACCCGTATTCACTTGATCAATTCCTACTGTTAACATTCCTTGATTTGCTTTATTTTCAGTAATCAGCATTTGATTCAATTCTTGGGCATGTGGAGGGAAGGAAACATAAAATCCTCCACCAAATTGATAAGCTATATTATCCAGTAACATTGTTTTATTGAAGTAAACATCGTCACTATCAATATATAAGCCACCACCTTTATTGGCACGGTTATTAGCAATCAATCCGCCATTAAGTGTTAATTGAGCTCTAATTTCTCTCAAACGTTTAGAATTTGGCGTAGGAACCGATGCATACTCATTATCAATGGTATTACTCCATGGACTAATCCTCTGATTAGTCATAACAATTCCGCCACCCCAACCAGAACTTTTACTTTGTCCTGATTGATTATGAGCAAGTATACCATCATCAATTTGAATATCTGCTCTCGGAAATCCGTTAATAGCACCACCCAAAGAATAGGGACCAACCGCTCTATTATTAGCAATAACTCCACCTGTCATATGCATGACTGCATCGGATGAACCTCCAAATAAGCTACCAACGAAGACTCCACCCGTTGAACTTTTATTATTATCAATAAGCCCATTAGATAGATTAAATTGGCCTCCTGGGTTGACATAAACAGCACCTGCGGAAGTTGGTCTTCCCGATGGTTCTTTAACTTGGTAACTTTCATTGGAAGCAATACGTCCTCCAACCATATCTAACCGCCCACCATTTTCAATGGCAATCGGTGCAGAATAACCAGAATGATTATTAACCTGCATTAAAGTCCCATTCTTAAGAATGAAGTGTCCGCCAGATTCTACATTAAAGAGGACTCCCTTTGAGAGTTGAGTCGTCACTTCATTATTTCCATCAACATGAAGCGCCGTCTTAGCATCACCCAGTTGCAATTTCCCAGCAATCTGGAATAAGCTATCATCAATAAAACTTGATGCACGCTTAACTTGGACTGTTCGATGCGGATCTGGCAAGGGGTTTTGAGCTAAATCAGCTAGATTTTTAGCTTCTTCAGCTCTTTTTCGAGCTTCTTCGATAATTTCACGTTGCCTTGCTTCACCTTGATCAGCATAATCAGCGGCTTGCTTCACTTTCTCCCAAGCCTTATCAGCTTCTTGCTGATAGTTGGACGTCAGAATAATCCGCTTGCCAGCTGGGATCATGACCTTCTTCGTAATTTCCAGATTAGAAGTAATACGAATCCGTGTCAAAACACCCTCTTTAGCTTCTTCAATTGCTCGAAGCAATTCTTCAAACGTTTCAACCGTCACTTCAACAACTTCTTCAGATTGTCCATTTGTAATCGGCTCCTCATCCGATTGTAACACTGCTTTCAGTTCTTGGAATTGGTTTTCATTTTGATCATCAGCTTTGGATTCCGCCCTGACAAACTCGCTATCTTTATTATCGACTAACTCGGAGCGATTAGGCAATTCTCCAAATTCAGAGGATTTAGCTTCTGCCTCTCCTGAATGATGGCGTTCAAGCTGATCCTTAACAACAGACTGACTGCCCTCTCTCTTTGAAGGTGATGCACCCCCTTCGCTGGATTCATGGTCTCCCAAATGATCTTCATTGGGTGTGGGTAATGCTGCAGGCTCTGCTTGCTTAAGCAAAATTTCTCCCGATTTCGACTGATTTTTATCCGGTATGCCAACAAGTTCTTCATAGTTATGATCAGCTAATTCTGATACAGAATCAGGTAAAGGAAGTGTTTGATGATTTGCTGATGATTGAAGATTGTTTTCAATACCAGTTTCGTTTACTAACGAAGGATTATCAGTTAATTCCGCCGCTCGACCGACCGTCGGTGTCAAAAGAAATGAACCTACGAGTAAAGGTAATATTTTAAATATTTTTTTCATTAGAATTTCCTCCTTTCTTCGATATTTCAAACATATAGTTCCTTTACACTACTAGTATAACCCTTATTTAATAGTATTTCTATAATTTATAACGTTTTCAAAATGTAGACTTATAAAAATATAAAAATAGTGTTTTCTGTCAATCTTTGCTACCTCTACTAATGCCCATTAAATAAGTAATTTTAAAACTCAAAAAATAGCTAACTTTTGAAGATATCCATTAAATGATATTAACCTGTTAAATTCATTAATTTAACTTTAATAGAAGGAACTGGGCTTTCAGAAATTGATCGCATAAAACGCACTGCATTCTTCAATATAGATACCCTATTTACCCAACCTGCAACTCGGTAATGATAGTACAATTTATTGAATAGTATACAAAATAATGATCGCCTTTTTGATTAATTTCATAGGCAATACTACAAAAAAAGCAGCCCTCTCGGACTGCATTCACCTTTGCTATTTAACTTCTTTTATCAAGCTTAGACTTAACCACAATCACTCCTGAATCGATCTTAGCGATCACATTGTGTCGCTCACCAGGCTCCATTTCAACGCAGTGTCCCGGCTGAATAACCTGGCTTTCTTCCTCAGCTTGAAAGACTAATTCCCCTTCAAAAGGAACCACAATAACTGAATAGGGGACATCATGCCAGCCTGTTTCAGTCCCCGCCTTCAAGTTCAAATAGGTCACTATTTGACCCGCTTTTTGAACAATGTTTTTAGCCAATGGTCCTGATTTTTCAGTTCGATAAAAATTCATACAGCCTCTCCTTTCTGATAGACATGCAACTAGGGTTGGATTAGATCTCTATCGTATGATAACAATGATTCTAAAGAGAAATTTGAATGCCTTAATAACTTATCAAAGGCTGCTTCACCTCTCTCATTATTCATTCTCTTCTACGAAGGAATCAGATTGATGAATCTTTGGCTGAGGATTAAGGACAATATCCTTATCTTCTTCTTGTGGTGGCAAAGAAATAAAAGAAATAATATCCTTAAAATTGACGATTGTCTTATCTTCCATGATATCCTGCATCATCCGATCCGACTCTTCCCAATAAATGTCTACTACAGCACTATTAGATAATAGCTTAGTAATAATCCCCGCCATATCACTACCACGAAACTCAAAAGAAATCTTATCCCCAATATTAGGACGAATATCCGCCTTGACGCGATCAATCATCTTAATTCCCGTGTCATAATCAACTTCCAACAAAGCGGCAATTCTTGATTTACTGGTTCCACGTCTCAATTCATATTCAATCAATTCTCTTTGTTGCTTGGTTAATTTCTTAGCCACAAGACCCCTCCTTTATCTAACTGACCCCCCACTTAGTATCTATTATAACACAAACCCCTTACATATTGGCTAAATTAAGCTTTACGAGGGATCAACATTGGAATGCATTCTTTAAGGATCTCAATCTCTAATGGAAGCGCTGGCCCCTCATCACCGTCTACATTAGATTTAAGTTTATTGGTCGAATGTCCCTCCACGGATTCAATCCGAAAGGCGGAATCCCTTAAGGCTAATAGATGATCATTATTCACTGCTTCGTCGGGCAAGCCCTTTTCTTGCACTAAGGTCTGGATACTGGATAGTGTCATAGAATCTTTGATCGCATAAAGATGCGCCACCCCATCATTATAAGTAGCTCCCTGAATGAGACCTTCCATACCTCCAACCGAAGAGGTTAGGGCCACCAAAATTAAATTCGAATCCAAATCATAATGTCTACCCTGACTATCATAAATGCGCAAGTTCTTATTCTTTCCACCGAAAAAGGCCTTAACACCATCAATCAAATAAGCAAAAAAACCCAGTTTATTCTTTTGATCAGAATCCGTCTCTAGTACCGCCGTTGGAATATCTCCTAATGCTAAAACGTTGATAAAGTACTGATCATTAACGCGAGCAATATCAACTTTTGTTTCTTCTAAGTGGGCAAATTGTTGTACCGCTTCGTCCGGATCCATTGAAAAACCTACCACTCGACCGAGATCATTCACCGTTCCTAATGGAACAAAAGAAAAGAGGGGTTTATCATCCAACTCAGCAATACCAGAAACAACCTCATTAACGGTTCCATCACCGCCAAGGCAAATAACCGTATCATAGCCTTCCTGTTTAGCTGCTTTCGCCCAATGATTGGCATCACCTTCTTTTTCAGTTAAACGAATTTCTAGCTCTACTTGATAATTCGTTAGTAAGACTTTCTCTAAGTTCTTAGCATAATCTGGAGCATCGCCTTTGCCTGAACCGGGGTTAGCAATGATAAGTATTTTTTTCATATCAGACACCTCTTCTAACTATCGAATAAGTATATTATACCATACTATCACTAAAACTCTGTTCTGAAGCTCTATAAGATTACAAAATGGTGACAGTTCGCTAAAACTAAAGACTTATCTGAATAATATGTATAAAATAGCACTATGTATGCTTTTTTACTAAAATGAAAAAAAGCCTTGCGTAATTTGACTGATACAGTCTCATTAAATAAGAGAATTAAGGGGGTTAGGACATGACTGATTCGTCCAAACACCAAGATAAAAAACAATCCACACCCATAAATGATCCAAATAATCGTCGTCAAGCTATTCGCCAACAGAAACGAATTCAGGATCCACAAGCAGTTGCGGCCATTCAGCGACGTCTAGAACGAATTAAACAATTGGAGAAGATGGATTCAACCGATCAAGTCGAAAAATCCTTCCAACACCGTCAACCACAGAATTCTGCTCAAAGACCTCAATCCTCTTTGAATACCCATACAGTGCAAACCCATTCTAACAAGCCAAAGCTTACCGAACAGGAAAAACTAAATCGACAAGCAGCCATTCAAAAGAAGATCCCTCAAACCCATCAAAATACACAATCAAAAGTAGAAATAAAATCAGATGAGCGACTACGGCAAAAAGCACAAGCTAATCAGCGAATGCCCAAAATAACCATCCAAAAAGCTCAAAATTCAGATAAGGAACTAAGAGACCAGGAATCTTATCAAAGTGAAGAAGCGATTCCTAATTCTAAGGAACCGTTCAAGAATCCTTCAACGAAAAAACAGACACGTTATTATAGTAAACATAAACACTCCGACAAAAAAGGCTCTAAAGATGAGCGATATTCATTGAAAGATCTTAGTACCGAAGAAAAAGTTGCCTTTGCTTTTTCGGTTGCCACCAATCTCATCAAACGCTTTTTTGTTTTTATTCTAGTAGCAGGAATCTTAGTAGCCGGCTTTGGCGGAGGAGTTGGTCTAGGTTACTTTGCCTCCCTAGTCAAGGATACCCAGCCACCATCTCGTGATGAAATAGCCTCTGCCCTAAATCGAATTGAACAACAATCAACGCTCTACTACGCTTCCAAAGAACCGATCGCTGATGTGCGATCCGATGTCGTTCGATCTGTCGCCAAATTAGACGACATATCCCCCTATATTAAAGAGGGGCTCATCTCCATCGAAGATCAAAACTTTTATGATCACCCGGGTGTCAATCCTAAATCGACTTTAAGAGCGATTCTTCAAACACTTTTATCAGGAACTGGGACCGGTGGATCCACCCTCACCCAACAATTAGTTAAACAACAACTCTTGACTAATGATGTTACCTTCTTCCGAAAGGCCAATGAGATTCTCTTAGCTTTACGAGTAGAAAAGTATTTTTCTAAGGATGAAATTCTAGCATCCTATCTTAATGTCTCTCCTTTTGGTCGAAATAATAAGGGAGAAAATATCGCTGGCATTCAAGAAGCTGCCGAAGGTATCTTCGGTAAAAAACCAAGCGAAGTAAACTTAAACCAAGCTGCCTTCCTAGTAGGCCTACCTCAGAGTCCCTATTCCTATACTCCATATGACCAGTATGGTCATATGCGAAAAGATCATTCAGCGGGAATTCAGCGAATGAAAGATGTTCTTTTCGCAATGTACCGAAATCAAGTCATTGACAAAGCCAGCTACGAAGAAGCTCTTAAATATGATATTACCAAGGACTTTATTGCGACTAAAGCGCGAACTCCTGAACGACAATCCTATCTTTACCAGACAGTCATGAACCAAGCCATTGAACAAATTATTGCCCTCAACGTTAAAAAAGATGGCAACCAACTCGAAAAAGTTCATGAAGATGCTGAATGGTACCAAAGCTATTATCAGGAAGCTGAACAAGAGCTACGCACCTCTGGCTATCAGGTTTATACTACCATCGAAAAAGATATTTACGACCAGATGCAAGAAACTGCTGCAGCCTACAAAGATCAATTAGGAGCCAGCTTTGACGGTGTCTATACCGACCCTACGACCGGCGAAGAGACCTATTTTGTAGAAAAAGTCCAAACCGGTGTCGTGGCTATTGATAATGCCACTGGCCGAGTTCTTGGTTTTGTAGCGGGGACTGATTATGAAAACAATCAAATTGACCATGCCTTCGGAATGCACCGGTCTCCAGGATCTACCATTAAGCCACTTGCTGTTTACGGACCTGCGATCGAAAACAATATCATCACTCCGGCTTCAATCATTCCGGATACCGCCTTTACAGAGACCTATAATGATGGTAGCCAATGGTCGCCGACCAACTATGGCAATCAAATATCCAACCAATTTTATCCGGCTCGTCAGTCCTTGGCTTGGTCCTATAACATACCAACCATTCGAATCTATCAAGAGATGCGCAATCAAGGTGTCCCCGTTTTTGACTATCTCCAACGAATGGGCTTTGATACCCAGCACTCTTACACCGAAACCGATGTTCAAAATCTAGCCTTCTCAATCGGTGGGGTTAATAAAGGGCCGACCGTCTTTGAACAGACCTCCGCCTTCTCAACCTTTGCCAATGGAGGCACTTATGCTAAAGGCCATATCATTGATGAAATAAAAGATGCAACAGGCAAGACCCTCTTTAAGGCGGATGATGAGCCTGTTCGAGTCTTCAGCGAAGATAGCAACTATCTAATGGTCGATATGTTGCGTGATGTCAACAATCTCGGAACCGGACAAATTGCTAAATCGAGACTCACCACTGGAGGAGACTGGATCGCCAAGACCGGTACTTCCGAAAACGGCAAGGATCTCTGGTATATTGGTGCCACTCCTAAAATCACGATTGGAGCCTGGATGGGTTATGACAATCAGTATCAAGAATTCGTCTTTAACTTAAATGATGGCTTTGGTTCTGAAGCCCAACGAAGTCAATCCTTCTGGGCACAAATTGTCAATGACTTATTTGCTATCCGTCCCGATATTATCGGAGCAGACCAAAGCTTCCAACAACCTGATTCTGTCATCCGCATGACTGTGATGGAAAAAACAGGTACCCAACCAGGTAACATACAAATGGGCGGACAAGTCTTACAAGTAGCTAGTGGCCTTAAAGAAGAACTCTTCAAAGCTTCTTATCCAGCACCCATCTTAACTGAACACTTTATGATTAACGCTTCTCCATCCGACTATCAATTATTCTGGGGCAACTTTATGCGTCAGATTCAAACAGAAAGAGAGTCAGATAATAATGAAAGCAAAAAAGAAGGAGAAGCAGAAGATGAAACCGGAGAAACTAGCAGTAGTGAAAATCCAGAACAAGAAATACCAGATAACACTCAAGCCCCACCTGAAACTTCTGCCAGCTATTAATCCTAGCAACATATAAAACATCCCCCTCACCATACCGTTAGTGAGGGGGATGTTTTTGCAGTCAATGCTGCATAGAGAGGAAAATAAATCACCTTTACTAAAGGGGTGATTCCAGATTAGCAAGACTTATTTATCAGTAACAATTCATCTCACTAACCAAAGGTGATTACTAAGTTATAACTTACCATCATACTGATAGCAAGTGCATCTTACCCAGTGACCTGGCTCAACTTCTCGCAGTTGAGGATGCGCTTCATGGTAAGATTCTGGAATATTTGGTACCCGCTTAGCAAAGCGACAACCTTCTGGTGGATTAACCGGGCTAGGAACATCACCTTCCAGAATAATGCGTTCCCTATGGAGTCCATACTTAGGAATAGGAATAGCGGATAATAGTGCCTTGGTATAAGGGTGAAGTGGGTTCTCAAAAAGCACATCATAAGGGGCTAATTCAACAATCTGACCCAAATACATCACCGCTACCCGATCCGAAATATGACGCACCACGGATAGATCATGAGATATAAAGAGATACGTTAAATCGAAATCTTTTTGTAATTGATCCAATAAGTTCAATACCTGAGCTTGGACCGATACGTCCAAAGCAGATACGGGTTCATCCAAAACAATGAACTTTGGTTTTAAAATCAAGGCTCGTGCGATACCAATCCGTTGTCGACTTCCTCCATCTAACTCATGAGGAAAAGAATCAGCCACTTTGGCTTTTAACCCAACCGTTTCCATCATATGATAGACAGCCGCTTCTAATTCTGCTTCCGTCTTATATAGATGATTAACCCGTGCTGGATCGGCGATCAGATCAAAGGTACTCATCCGAGGATTTAAAGAAGAATATGGGTCTTGGAAGACAATTTGCATATCTAATCGAATTTGCCTAAGCGCTTGACGCCCTTTGAGCTTAGCGACGTCTCGCCCTTCAAAGAGGACCTCTCCCGCAGTTGGCTCGTGCAAGCGAATGATTGCCCGACCTACTGTTGACTTACCACAGCCAGATTCACCAACTAATCCCAGGGTTTCCCCACGATTAATATCGAAACTAACCCCGTCGACCGCTTTTAACTCACCGGCCTTTGTCGGAAAATATTTCTTAAGATCTTTAACCTGAAGTAAGCTTTCATGATTAGTTTGTCCCATTTAATCCAACCTCCTCATCAGCAACCAGAGGAAATGCCACAAAATGCCCAGGTGCGACTTCTCGATATATTGGTTTTACCTTCGAAAAATCAGGCAATTGTAAATCCATAGTTTCTAAATGATCGACATCTTCATCAATACTTGGGATCGCCTTAAATAACCCCTTAGTGTAAGGATGATAAGGATTTTCAAAAAGTTCCTTTGCACTGGCGTGCTCCAAAATAGCTCCACCATACATAACTGAAACATAATCACAGGTCTCTGCAACAACCCCTAAATCGTGAGTAATTAAGATCATTGATGTTTCAAATTCTTCTTTTAAATTCTTAATGAGTTCCAGCACTTGTGCTTGAATAGTTACATCCAAAGCCGTTGTTGGTTCATCAGCAATAATCAAGCTAGGATTGCAGGCTAAAGCCATAGCAATCACAACCCGCTGCTTCATCCCACCGGAAAACTGGTGGGGATAGTCATCAATCCGTTCTTTACGTATACCAACCACTTTTAACATTTCTTCTGCTTTAGCCCGAAGTTCCCCTTTAGCTAAGTCCTGGTGAAGAGCCAAAACTTCTTCAATTTGTTGGCCCACAGTCATAACAGGATTTAATGATGTCATAGGGTCTTGGAAAATCATAGAAATTTTATTTCCGCGAATCTTATACATTTCCTTTTCAGGCATTTTTAGTAGGTCTTGACCTTCCATAAAAATCTCACCTGAAGTGATCTTTCCAGGAGGGTTCTGAATGAGCTGCATAATAGCCTTCGCTGTGGTCGTCTTTCCGGCACCAGTTTCTCCAACTAGACCATGAGTTTCTTTTTTATCAATGGAAAAGTTCAAGTTATTAACTGCATGAACCACTTCCGTATCTGTATCGTATTCAACACTTAAATTTTTGATTTCTAACAACTTACTCATAGCGACCTCCTATCTTTTCAACTTAGGATCCAAAGCGTCTCTTAATCCGTCTCCAAGGAGGTTAAGTGCCAAAATGGTAATAACAATAGCTAACCCTGGAAATAGCGTCATATGAGGAAAGTCCCTTATATAAGCACGTCCTCCAGATAACATAGCGCCCCATTCCGGCGTTGGTGGTTCCAATCCTAAACCAATAAAGCTTAATCCTGCAGCATTAATAATCGCATAGGCAACCCCTAAAGTCGCTTGAACAATAATCGGTGCCATACAGTTTGGAATAATGTGTTTCAATATAATGCGGTAATCGCTAGATCCATTGGCACGAGCAGCCTCAACAAACTCCTGATCCTTAAGAGACAAAACGGAAGATCGAACTAACCGTGCATAACCAGGAATTGCAGCAATCCCAACTGCAATCATTAAGTTAGTCAAACCAGGACCTAATGCCGCCATAATTGCAATCGCTAAAAGCGTATCTGGCAGAGCTTGCACCACATCAATAAGTCGCATTAAGCTATTATCCACCCGACCACCATAGTAACCGGTCACTGCTCCAATAGCCACTCCAATAATCATGGAGATACTCACTGAGATAAAGCCAACGCGCAACGACACTCTAGACCCGTAAACCACCCGACTAAAGATATCACGTCCTAACTCGTCCGTCCCAAACCAATGTTGGGCGTTAGGAGTTTGATATTGATTAGCTAAGTTTTGATCAGCAAAACCATAAGGGGCAATCACATCTGCAAATATAGCTACTAGAACGAGCACAATAATTATAACAAGACCCATCATGGCTAACTTATTACGCTTCATTCGAATCCAAATATCTTTTAACCCTCTAAATTTGCCACGTTTTTGAGGTTCTTGATTCTTTGTTTCTACTTTATTCATTTGAACCCCTCCTATTCATACTGTGTCTTTAGGCGAGGGTCAACGTAGGTATAAAGAATATCTACGATCAAATTCACCAAACTAAAGGTCACGGCAACAAATAAGACACATCCTAAAACCATAGGCATATCCCGCTTCATGATCGAATCAACCATCAAACGACCAATTCCAGGAATAGAAAAAATAACCTCTGTCATAAGGGCTCCACCCATTAACTGACCAAACTGGGTCCCTGTAATTGTAATGATCGGAATTAAGGCATTTTTTAAAGCGTGTTCGGTAATAATTTTTCCTCGACGTTGGCCTTTAGCCTTAGCCGTTAAGATATAGTCTTTACGAATAACTTCTAGCATCGATGACCGAGTCATTCGGGCAATGACTGAGACTGATTGAGCCCCCAAGGCAACCATCGGTAAAAATAGATGGAGCGGTGTGGAATACCCAGATGATGGGAATATGTTTAATTTGACTGAGAATAACAAGATCAATAATAAACCTAACCAGAACACCGGCATAGAAATCCCAATTAAGGCAAAAATCATCGTGACATTATCAAAGATGGAATATTGCTTAATCGCGGAGATAATCCCAACTGGAATTCCGATAATTACCGCAAAAAGAATGGCCGTGGTCGCCAAAATTAAGGTTGATCCAGCTCGAGCCATAATTTCGTCAGTAACATTACTTCGAGTAATATACGAATAACCTAAATCAAAATGAAATACTAAATTCTTTAAATACCGTCCAAATTGGACTAAAAAGGGATCATTTAATCCCATCTCTTCTCTTAAAGCCTGAACCGCTGCTTCAGAAGCAGAAGGTCCTAAAGCATTACGTGCCATATCTCCTGGTGTTAGATATAACAAGGTAAATACGATAAAGCACACACCCAATAAAACGGGAATTAAATATAAGAGTCGTTTTAAAATATATTTAACCATTATGTCACCTCTTATATGACCTTCACTAACAATAATTAAGGAACACTCTCACTTTTCCTAGTCTCGCTGTCTTTCTAATTTGATAGGGGCTTATTTGTCAGCTCCCATGGTTACTTCCGTTAAAGTATGGAAGCCAAGAGGCGATAAGAATAGATTATCGATTTCTTTACGAGTACCCATTGTCATTTCTTTATTATGAAGTGGAATCCATGCATTAATTTCCATGAGGTAATCTTGAACTTCAGCATAGTATTCAGCCCGTTTAGCATCATCCTGTTCGAAACGTGCTTTTTCAAGTAATTCATCTACTTTCTTGTCTTCTAAGAAGATGTAGTTACCTCCTTCCCCCTTAGCAGAAGAGTGGAAACAAGGATATAGGAAAGTATCCGCATCGGGAGAATCAGCGGTCCAAGCAATCATGAAGAGATCTTGATCTCCATTTTTAATAATTTCATTAAAGGCAGACCATTCAAGCACATTAATCGTTGCATCAATACCGACTTTGGCCAGCTGTTCTTTCATCGCTGTGGCCATATCAGACCGGTCTTTGTTATCATTAGTCGTTATTGAAATCGAAAGTCCGTCTTCATAACCAGCTTCTTTTAATAATTCTTTGGCTTTTTCAATATTTTGTTCTTTAACTTGCATTTGATCAGAGATCGAGTATTTAAGCGTTGGAGGAAGAACACCCGTTGCTGTTTTACCTAAATCATGGAAAACAGCCTTCACGATTGCATCTTTATCTAAAGCCAAAGTAATCGCTTCTCTAACCTTAGGATCTTTGAACACTTCTTTAGAGAAGTTAAAACCAAGATAAGTTTCACCATAGTCTAAAGATTTTAATAATTTGAGCTTGTCATTCTTTTCAACTTTTTCAATATCGGTAGCGATAATATCATATGCGATATCTACACCACCTGATTCTAATTCAATGACCCGGTTACTTGGTTCTGGGATCACACGGAAAGTCAACTTTTCATAAGCAGGTGCTGTTCCATGATAGTCTGCAAATTTCTCCAATTCGATCGAATCTGCCCGTGTCCATTTAACAAATTTAAGGGCGTTAGTTCCGACTGGATGTTGAGAATAAGAGTCACCTGCTTCATTGACTGCTTTTTCATTAACAATAAAGCCACCCGGATGGCAAAGCGCTGACAGAATACCAGCAAATGGCTCTGTTTGTTTAAATTCTACGGTGTAGTCATCGAGCGCTTTAACACTATCAATATCTATCGTTTGGAATAAATGGGTTACATTTGGAGCTTCAATCGCCCGTTTTAAGCTAAAGACAACATCTGAAGCTTTCAATTCCTCACCATTGTGGAATTTAACTCCCTTCTTTAGCTTGAATTGATAAGTCACATCATCAATTTGTTCATAACTTTCAGCTAGGCTCGGTTGGATTTTACCGTCTTTGTCAACCTTGACCAAGCCTTCATAAATTTGCAACATCACATTACTAGATTGATTATCATTCGTAGCCACCGGATCCAATGAAATAGCATCACCAGATAATCCCACTGTTAAGGTGCTGGCATCTCCACCGCCCCCTGAACAACCCGACAATACAAGAGCGCTTACAATCATTAATATAAAAAACAACTTTTTCTTCATAAGTAGACTCCTCCATTTATTTGACTTTGCGACACAACGAATAGTTTTGATACCAGTACACCTCCCCCTGATAATGAAACCGTTTCTATAAACCGTTTACAAACATAGGCTACTCGACTATTAAACCTTTGTCAACCGATTTTTAGTAATGTTTTAAAATTTAATTGTAAGCTCATACATTTTTAATGTGATTTTTATAACGAATAAAAATTCAACCCGTATCGATTTAAAATCTAAGCTATCATCTAGGCCTATTTCTTTGTGGCTAGGTCATTCCACTTATTCATCTTGACTAAAAGAGCCTTAAACTCTACAATGAATAAGAAAATAAACGTTTACAATGCCGCTCATTTAATTCTTTCCTGGGAGGTGAACCATGTCCCCTTTTCCAATTAAGATTCGCTTCGAAGATTCCTCGACGAATTGGCAAACAGCCATTCGAACTGCTAGTCAATCCTTATTAGATGAAAATCTGATTACAGAAAACTATGTCGATAAAATGATTCAAAATGTAAAGGATCTGGGCGAATACATCCTACTCGCTCCGAAAATTGCTATGCCCCACGCAAGGCCTGAAGACGGATCATATACAACCGCTATCTCTTTTTTAAAATTAAAGCAAGCGGTCCCATTTGATTCTGGCAGGCTTGTCTCTTTATTTATTGTCCTAGCTACCAAGAATAATGAGGACCATCTAGAATTGTTAGCAAAAGTAGCTCAATTAATTGATTCATCTGAGAAAATCGATCAATTAATCGTAAGTAAGACCCCTAAAGATTTTCTTAGCTTATGTCAACTATTTCTACAAGAGGAGGAATAATATGTTACAAATTCTAACCGTCTGTGGTAACGGAATTGGATCCAGTAATCTTCTAGCCATGAAGATTAACCAACTTGCCAAAGCCAAAGGTATTGCGCTAGAAGCTAAATCAATGGATTTTAATTCGGCACGTGGTCAAAAAGCTGACCTGATCGTAACCGTCAAAGAATTCGCTGATCAATTTCCTAAAGGAAGCCCTGTTGTCGCTGTTAGATCCTACGTCAATAAAAAACAAATTGAAGAAGATGTCTTTCCTCATCTTCAAGCCCTCATTCAAAAAGGAGGACAAGTTGAGTGACTCTCTTAAAATTTCTTCAAGATTTTTTAGCCGAACCAGCAATATTGATGGGATTGGTGGCCTTGGTTGGATTAATAGCAATGCGCAAACCTTGGCATCAAGTACTGACTGGCACTCTTGGCCCTATCCTTGGTTACCTAATGCTAGCTGCCGGAGCGGGTGTGATCTCTAATAATCTTGAACCCCTAGCTCAAATGATTGAAAAAGGTTTTCATCTCAAAGGGGTCGTTCCCAATAATGAGGCAGTGACTGCGGTCGCCCAAGAAGTATTAGGAACAGAGACCATGCTAATCATGGTGATCGGCTTAGCCTTTAATATTTTATTTGCCCGTTTTTCACGTTATAAATATATTTTTTTAACCGGACACCATTCTTTCTTTTTAGCCTGCCTCTTATCAGCTGTCTTGGGAACACTTGGATTCAAAGGGATTGAACTAGTTCTTATTGGAGGCTGTTTTATGGGGGCTTGGTCTGCTATCTCACCCGCTATCGGCCAACGCTACACCCTTCAAGTTACAGGAGGGGATGAAATTGCTCTAGGTCACTTTGGATCTTTAGGTTATTATTTTGCAGCTTGGATCGGTGGCCTTGTTGGTCATAAAGAGCGATCAACCGAAAGCATTCAGATACCTGAACAATGGGGATTCTTAAGAAACACCACCATTTCAACAGCAATTATCATGGTTGTTTTTTATTTAGTCTCTGCATTAGCAGCGGGTCCTTCATTTGTAGCTAGCCTCTCTGGTGGTAAATCTCCCCTCCTCTTTGCTTTTTTATCTGGCCTAGAGTTTGCGGTAGGCGTCACCATTGTCTATAACGGAGTTCGCATGATCCTTGCAGACCTACTTCCAGCTTTTCAAGGGATTGCCGATTCAATTATTCCAAATGCTGTCCCAGCTGTTGATTGTGCGGTCTTATTCCCTTACGCTCAAACCGCTGTCATTCTAGGCTTTATTTCTAGCTTTATCGGTGGTATCATTGGGATGTTGGTGTTAGGATCCTTAGGTGGCATCCTGATTGTTCCAGGATTGGTTCCTCACTTCTTCTGTGGAGCCACCGCAGGAATCTATGGGAATGCGACTGGTGGGCGACGAGGAGCCTTAGTGGGAGCCTTCATTAACGGTTTACTCCTAGCCTTTATTCCAGCCTTAGCTTTACCTGTTTTAGGTGATTTAGGCTTTGCCAATACGACCTTTGGTGATCTGGACTTTGGTTTAATAGGTATATTATTGGGCCAAATCGGCAATCAACTGGGTCATCCAGGCATTTATGCTTTAGTTGTCTTGACGCTATTGGCTATCTTCTTACCCAATTGGTGGGGCCATTCAAAAGAAATAGCCATGAACAATGAATTTAAGGAGAATGATGAATGATTTTACCGATTAACATTTACTCAGATGGCGCTGTATTGGCAGACATGAAGGCCATGAAAGAAAAAGGTCTAGTGAATGGTTTTACCACTAACCCTTCCTTGATGAAAAAAGCAGGCATCACCAATTATTTAGAATTTGCTAGGGAGGCTATTGACCTAGTTGAAGGCCAATCCATCTCCTTTGAAGTCTTTGGTGATGATGCTCAAACCATGGAGAAAGAAGCAAAAATTCTTACTCAATTAGGCGATAACGTCTATGTTAAAATTCCTTGTCTAAATACTAAAGGTGAAGGATCCTATGAACTTATCCATCGCCTTTCCCACGAAGGAATCAAGTTAAATGTGACGGCCCTATTCACACCACACCAAGTGCAAGAAACCATCAATGCATTAGCCGATGGTACAGAAAATATTATCTCAGTCTTTGCAGGTCGAATTGCAGATACGGGAGTTGATCCAATGCCGATTATGGATACCGCTGCTACTATTTGCCAATCTAAACCAGGCAGCCAATTATTGTGGGCCTCTACGCGTGAAGTTTACAATATTATTCAGGCGATTGACTGTGGTTGCGATATTATCACGGTTCCACCTTCAATTTTAAATAAGTTAGACAATCTCTTTAAAGACTTGACCCAAGTTTCAACCGATACGGTGATTGGATTTAATAAGGATATTCAATCCCTTGGATTCTCAATTCTTGAAGATTAATTAAAGCTAAAATGCCCTCTCACAAATGTGAGCTGACCCCAAAAAGTTAGACAAAAAATCTAACTTTTTGGGGTCACTACATTGAGAGGGCATTTTTAGTATAAGCTATTCATCTAAACCTAAATCCTCACTGAGTCGTTGAATCAAGGATCGAATTAATTCTTGGTTAATCTTTATTGAAGCTTTATCGTTGGGGTTTTGATAAATCAATAATAAGGCATCTGCCAGACGAGATACATGATAGGACACAGCTGCCGGTGTGATCCCCAATTCCTCAGCAATGTCTTTTGCTTTCCACTCTGCTTGACTCGCTCGCACCAATACTTGGTAGCGCGTAGGATCCGACAAGAGCTTCAATAAATCAAAAAAGTCCTCCTGACTCAATTCGTGCCCTGTCCATAGCTTTTCGTGACGAGTTGATAGTAATAGTATTCCTCGATTATGGTGTTTCATAATAACCAACTGAGGAAAAATAGGCGACAATATCGTCACCCAAATCTCATCAAGCTGCAAGCCTTCAATAAAATCGGTTGAGATCATTGGTAAACGCCTCAAAAGATCCTCAACATCTAGTCGCTGAGCATAATCAGACCGCTCTTTTTCATACTGCTGATAAATCGATTGATAAAATCGATCTAAATCAAAAATCAATTGACAAAATCCATGGATAAAAGCCAATGGATCATGAATCGCCTTAGCCCACGCCCAATATTGCTCAGTTGTAAAAGATTCTTCTAGTAGTAAATCAAAGACTTCTGCTGCGCTGAGTGCTTCTGGTTGATCAGCTTGAAGCAATTGAGCCAACATTTTTAGAATTGTTGCTTCATCCATTTGACCTAATAATTCAATCAAAGACTCAATATCGTCAGGAAATTTTGGAAAGCAGTCGATTAACTCCGTCACAAAAAACTGACCATTAGCTTGTAAATAAAAGCTGTTAATCGAAGAACTCAATCGAGCTAACTCTTCTTGAACTTGATCGAATACTAACTCATCGTCAGCTAATATATGCCGCCACTGACCAATAAGATTGGTATACTGGTCATCAAATTGAGCAATCGAAGGCAGCATGAGTAGTTCATAACAATAAGCCGATGATTCATTGATCCGTGTTTTCAATTAGATCAAATCCTTTCTGCGTTGAATCATTTGATAAATAACATATAGGCTTAAGCTTAACATACTTACAAAGAGGCTGACCACCAATAACTTCAAAGAAAGAAAGTTCATTAAAATAACTGTTACTCCGCCAATAATCACCACTCCAGAAGTAATTAGGGTTCCAATGGAAGACATGGTTAGGGAAATACGTTCTTCAGGCAAATGATTCATAAGATAGGCATTAAATTTAGGTCCAATTGCTCCCGATACCAAAGCCAAAAAGAAAATCGTTGCAAAAAAGGCGTAGACATTCCCCAACCATAAACTTAGATAAATAAACACTCCTGCTAGAGCGCCTAAAAATAGCTCCTGGTAAAGACCCAAATGTTTAAATATGGACATGGCCAATAAGGATCCAATTAATTGCCCAATTAATAGGACAATGGGAAATAAAGCGATTGTTTGTGTGGCAGATCCTATAACAAAACCTGCTACTTGGTCAATCGACAAAACCAATAGATTATTTAAAGCCGCTAAAACCCCATTTAATAAAGCCACAATAATCAAGATATTCATCATATGAGGTAAATCTCTAAACTGTAAATATGCTAATTTTAACCTTTTTAAAAAGTTGAGCGAATCCTGATCTGATTCTTTTTGATCCGTTTCTAATGGACGGTCGATAAACAAGCGCTTGATTTGTGGGGTTATACGCCACAGTATTAAAAAGGACAGTAAGAAAGTCATGGAATTAATCAAGGCAATCTGACGATAAGAAAAATATAATAAGAAAATGGATCCCGATGAGAGAAAAATTACTTGACCCGCTTGCAAGAGAGCTTGCTTAAAACCCATGGCCGACTCACGTTCTTCATTGTTTAAAACCCGCAAAGAAACTGGGATAAAAAGCGATGATTCATATTGTCCTGCCAAATCAGAGATTAAATTAATCAAGCTGAAGCCTAGCACTAGATACAAGGCTGCTTCAAAGGACATCAAATAGGCAACTCCCAAATAGAGTCCTACTCGTAATAGTTGTGTCTTTAATATGGCACTGATCTTATTAGACGTCCGATCAGCTAAATCTCCCGTAAAAATAGCTGTCATTAAGGGAATCATCTCCGATAAATAGATAATAGACATGGCTAAAGTAGTTTGCGGAATATCTAAGACATATCGCATCATCACTAAGTAATATAATGAATCCCCAAAATTTGAGATTAAATCAGACAAAGTTAAGGACATAAATAGCTTATTCGACAAAATCTGTTTCATAATAAAGACTCCTTTAATAAAATGTTAAACAACCGTTTAACATCAGTTTAAAGGATTGTTATAATTAAGTCAACATTTAATTTTAAATATATAATTACCGCTTTATTCAACGCCTATTTAATCTCGTTTAAAATACGATTTCGCTTTTTTGCATAAGATGTCGCTCCTGCTAAACAAGCAGATAGATAAGATTCAATATTTTTTACGCTCGTCGCGTAAGGTATTCCACAACCCGGCCCGATTATAAATCCTTTTGGATTATCCCATGCTTTAGTAAAACAATCATCAACTTCTTCACGAATATCAGAGGGGGTTCCTTGATAGATCGTCTTAACAGGCGCTACATTGCCTAAAAGACACACTGAATGCCCAAGATGATCCTTAGCTAGTGATAGATCGACGATCTCATCTAAGGAAAAAATATCCACTCCAATTGATATGATATCATCCAAAATTTTAACGGTATTGCCACAGATATGAAGTATAACTGAAGACTGACAAGTATGCATGTGTGCCACCAAATCTGTTAAGTATGATTGACAAAATATCTTAAATTGCTTTGGAGAGATTAGCGATGTCGAGGCGACTGGATCCGAAATCCAGAAATAAACACCTAATTCCGCAAAAGGCTCAATCATCTTTTTGAAAAGATCGGTAATGATTCGCAAGGCTTGGTGTATCTGATCGGGTTGCCGTCGCAAGGCTCGTAGTACATATTCTGCCTCCATTAATGAAGTCAAGGCGGTTAAAGGACCTGGAATTTCGAATTGGACAATCGCTCCTGGGCCAAGAACCTTAACCATTTTATGACAGGCTTGATACAACTTAAATAAATTAGGGTCCTTAGTTATTTCTGCATTAGAAAAACTTAACTCCAATACCTCATCAATGCTTGCACAAGCATAATGATCTACAGCTGGTGCCGAATCTGGAAAATCTAAAAGTCGACTTCCCAAAGCACGTCCCAATCCGTTCAAACCGTAATCCACATTCAGATGATCATAACAATACCGCTGATAGAGAGCAATTTCCTGATCAGCAATCGAATCTGCTGACGCTTGCCCTTGTAGGTAATTTTGTCCATTTAACTTGGATACAATACTATTATGGGTGAATTCGATCGGTAGCCGATCCAATTCTTGACCCGATAATAACGCTTGTCGTCTTTCCTTAGGAGTCATGGCTTCTCTCATTAGTAATCTCCTCCTTAAAATAGTACAGCTCACTTTCTAAGCATAGCATATTATTTGTTAAATTCCTCACATCGATATTTATAATTATTAATCCATCGAACCCGCTAGTAATGCCACTTTAGAGATTTATTTAGATTATTTATTAGAATATTTTATAAGTCCATTCTCCCGAGACTAGTTTTTTTTCAGGAAAGGGGCTATAATGCTTGCATTCGAACATATATAAAGGAGTACCCCGATTGAAACAAGCATTGATTAAATTGACCCCACCCCAAAAGATTGCCTTAAGCTTTCTGTTAGTGATTCTTAGTGGATCATTACTCTTATCACTACCCATGAGTCAGCTTGCTAGTTCCCAAGCAAATTACTTAGATCATTTATTTATTGCCGTTTCTGCTGTTTGTGTAACTGGGCTTTGGACGCAATCGATTCATGACTCGTATAATATATTAGGGCAAATTATAATGATGATCTTAATTCAAATCGGTGGCCTAGGCTTAATGACGATTATTGGATCAATCTATCACGGACTAGGACAGCGAATCGAACTAAAAGATCAGATCACAGCCAGCCAAGCCCTTAACCGTAGCTCGCAACAAAACTTAGGTGAATTTCTTGGACGAATCGTTCGCTACACAGCAGTCATTGAAGGAACTGGCGCCCTCCTTTTATCAGGCTTCTTTGTTCCACGCTTAGGCTTGGGACGCGGAATATTTAACGCTATTTTCACGGCCATTTCCGCCTTTTGTAATGCGGGTTTTGACTTAATGAGCAACGATTCCCTCACAAACTACAGTGACAATCCTCTATTGTTAATAACCATCATGGCCCTAATCGTTCTTGGAGGAATTGGCTTTGCTGTTTGGTTCGATGTCGCCGATCAATTTCAAGCATATCGTCAAGCTAAACGCGGCAAAAAAATAGGTTACTATCTACGCCATCTTAAAACTCATACCAAGCTCATGGTTCGTGCCACCCTGGCTCTAATTCTTTTAGGAGCCCTGTTTGTCTCCTTGCTTGAATGGCACAACCCTGATACGCTCGGTCCCTTCTCGAATGGTCATAAACTGCTAGTAGCTTTCTTCGAAAGCATCACAATGCGCACGGCCGGTTTTTCAAGTATCGACTACACCAAGGCACATCCTGTAACCTTATTATATTTTATTGCCAATATGTTTATTGGCGGTGGATCAGGAGGGACAGCCGGTGGTTTAAAAGTAACCACTTTTGTTTTAACCTTAATGCTAGCCATGCAGGAAATACGCCAATCTCGTTATGTTTCTTATGACTACCATACCATTCCCACATCGACTGTTCGGTCTGCCTTCGTTCTCTTTTTGATCTATATCAGTCTCTTGCTAAGTGGGTCCGCCCTACTACTCGCCTTTGAACCAGACGTTAATTACCTGTATCTCCTGTTTGAATCCGTTTCAGCCCTTGCCACTGTTGGTGTATCTGCTAGCTTAACTCCCAGTCTGTCGACCGCTAGTCATCTAGTCTTAATCGCTCTCATGTATGCAGGTCGGATCGGTCCCATGACACTCTTATTAAGTTTACATGGCCGCCAACGAAATAAATATGATATTGAATATTCACGCACAGAAATTATTATAGGATAGGATGAATAAGATGAAAAAAAATCGCATTATTGGAATTTTAGGCTTAGGACTTTTTGGTTCAGCCTTAGCACGGCGCTTAGCTAGTCACGGAATTGAAGTGATTGCTTGTGACATCGTCCCCGACCACGTCAATGAAATTGATGAAGAGTTAACAATCGGAGCCATTGGTAATTTTACAGATCTTGATTTTATGCGAGAAACGGGCTTTGGTAACTGTGATATTATCGTTATCGGAACAGGAGCCAATCTTGAAGCATCTATTCTCGGTGTTTTAAATGCTCAAGAATTAGGCGTGCATAAAATATATTGCAAAACCAAGGACCAACGCTCAGCCAAGGCACTTAAAGCTATCGGAGCCTATCAAGTTATTCTGCCTGAAACCGAAACAGGCTACCACCTAGGTGACCTACTGGCTCGTCAGTCAGTGGAAGACATTGTCAACCTAGATGACCAGACAGCCATTGTCGAATTTTATGCTCCTGAACAATGGTGGAATAAAGAAATGAACCACCTCAAGCTCCGCCAAGAGTTTGATTTAAATATTATCGGCTTACGCCAAAAACCTGGTGAAACCTTAAACACCAAATTCCCTGCCAACTATACTTTCAAAGCTGGTGACATCATCGTAGCAGTCGCTAATATTCAAATCTTTGACCAAGTAGACTACCTAGAAAGAATATAGAGTGCGAGCAATTGCGCTTACCTAACGGATGTGAGACTGTAAGTCGCTAAAGCAACAACAGTCTCAGCAAGCGCCGCAGCGGTAAGTGAGCCTTCGAAACACTCAAAGAGTGTTCGAGAAGGATCGCTTAACGTCCAGGCGCTGCAATTGCGAGCACGTTTTGATTGAGTGCTTCGATGAGCGGTAATCCCCTGTAGGCTAAGTAAGAAATCGACCGGAGTGATGTTAATCACGCAGAGCGATTTTTGCTTAGACATAAGGGGATGCTTATCGCTATGAGCCTGTAGCATTTTTAATGCGTACAGGCTTAAGTGCGATAGAAGAGCACGTTTTGATTGAGTGCGACAAAAGTCGGTACCTAACGGATGTGAGACTGTAAGTTGCTAAAGCAGCAACAGTCTCAGCAAGCCCCGTTGAGCTAAGCAAAAACACGAGCATTTTC
>NZ_KV802389.1:25217-68204 GCF_001810675.1 Facklamia sp. HMSC062C11
CGAGCATTTTCGCAGAAAATGTTGAGGGTTTTTGCTTAGAGTCTAGGCTCTGACTTTTGAAGCACGTTTTGAACAGAGTGCGATCAATACATCTAGCAGCTCATCAGTCAATGAGCCTTGATAAACTTACTAATAAATCAATTAAAAAACTGGATCCATTGAGAAACTCACTCAATGGATCCAGTCTTTTATTTTTATCCTTCCAACCATGCAAAAACCACTAAACAAATGGCAATAAAGGCTAAAATATGCTCTTTCTTCTTTAAATACAAGAAACCAACATATTCACGAATATAAGCATTTAAGGAAAAAAGCCAATCAGCTGACGCAGCAATCCCAATTAAGGGAATATCCAATTCGTCCGCAATCAATAAAGCCCTCAAGAGATGATAATAATTAGTTACCAAGGCGATTCGTGCAGGGAAGTCAATCAACTGCTTACAAAAAAGGAGGTTTTCATATGTCGTGGTCGATCGATCTTCTTGAAGAATCTGTTCCGGATCTACCCCACGATCCTTGACATAATTTGTCATCGCTTGAGCTTCCGATATCAACTCATCCTCCCCCTGACCTCCTGACATAATCAAACAACTCTTAGGATTCAAATGAAATAGTTCAATCGCCTTATCCAAACGACGTGCCAATGTGGGGCTTACCTGATCGTGCTGAAGTCCTGCCCCCAGAACAATAATATAATCAAAATTCTGACTTTTCGACCGTCCTAGGTTTAACAAACTGGCTAAATTATAAATACTCAATAGAATCAGCGCATAGATAAAACCTACCGCCAGAAACCAATAACATAATTTGAAAGCCCAGTGGACAGACTGAAGATGGCGCAAGGAAGGATTAGCCCATAAAAAACTGGCGATAAAGAGGGTTAATAATAAACAACCCAGCGAAAACAGTCGCCGTCCTTCTGGTTTAAAAACCATTAAACTATTCAACAAGACTAAAAGTGGTCCAGAAAAGACGCCGATACCAGCCCCTAACATCAACAAACTTGCTAAAATCTTTTTGAACCAAGAACTCGTCTCCAAGTAGGTAAAATAGCCAATCAGCATCACTAAGGACAAAGTTAAAAAAGCCAATAAGCCTAACAAGATCGTATGCGGTCGCTTAAAATAATAATATATCAGCACTAAAAGACTCATTACTAATAATAAGTATAATAAAACCAAGCCCTCACCTACTTTTTTTGACATTAGCTCTATTCTAACATGTCAATAAAAAAAGTAACAGCTAAACACATACTAAAAGAGATGAAAGAAGACTCTCCCATCTCTTTGACATGGACTTAACTCACTGAAAGCCCAACAATTTGATAACCCTTACCTGTCGATAATTCTGCCGAAGCTAATTCTTTCATACTTGCTAGATCATAGACCATAATTTTTTGATCTTTAGTAATCAGGTAAAGATAATCCCCTTCAAGTTGAAGATCTAAAATCGACATATCTTCAAAAAGCGGCTTCTCTTTCGTACTATTAAAACTCATTTGTGAGACTTGAACTTGACCTTCGGAAAATAAAACCTTAAAAACTTGATCTTGATAAAAATAATATTGGCTCTGACGATCTGTGATTTTTAAAGGAGTCTTGCTAACTTTAAGTGTTTCAGGGTTTAGACGATAGACTTGAAAGTTAACGGCTTCTTCCGGATCAATCATCGATGAAGCGGATTGGTCGAGGTCTTGTTCCAGAATAAAATCTGATGTTGAACGAATCGTACTCATGGCATAATAAGATGGATCAATCCCTTCAACGAACCGCTCATCTTTAACCTCACCAGTTTTAGCATCTAGGGTTAAGACACACAATCCTCCATCCGCCGAATAGATCAAATAATCTGCCTGATTGGTATGCACAGCTTGACTAATATAAGGAAATTGCGTCTTTTTTAAGGCATAACTTGTCTCATGATAAGTCTTTTCAGCAATATTTAATTTGACAATTGCCAACTGACGTGGACCCGTATTTCTAATCCAAAGTTGATTATTAAAATAAGGGGTAAATCCCTCTAAATTCGGGCGATTTGGTAATGGAAATTGACGATAGATCGCTTCTTTGTCAATGGATCCTTGATCCACGACATTCATAAAAGAATCTAACTCTAAAGAATTGGACTTACCTTGATAGACATCAATCCGCTCCAAAGGCGTATTGGGCTGTGACTCTAAGAAGAAACTAAGTGGCCGATCCTTTAACAATTCGGCTTGTCCCTTAATCTCCTTTAATTGAACTTGATTCAAGGCCCATAAAGGCAAGCTCCAAACAATGAGGACAAATGCCAAAGCCACTCCAATAGCTCCAATCGCTAGTTTTTTTCGTTGCATATGACCCCTCCTAAATTGAAATATAGTTATTCATTAAGTACTTAGCCCCTGCTAGATTCAGAGCAATCATCAGAGCCTGCGCAACGATAAAGAAGCAAGAACTTTCAGATTGCAAAAGAGGCATCCATACAACCGTCATCACGATAGCTAGCTGTAACAATACAAAGACCATAAAATACAGTCCCCCAAGTAACAAGGTCTTGCGCCAGCCATGAGATTTCTTGGAACCAATAATAATACAAAGATTAAAAAGACTCACTAAAAAATTAATCCCCGCACTATAATAGTAAATTCCCATTGTGATTCCCACTGGTACCAAGAGATACACCAGGTTCAAGGCATGGACCCAGGCTTGAGGCCAGGCGATGACTCGAAAGATTCTTGGGAAGAAGGAACCGATTAAATTGATCAAGGGAAGCATCAGAACCTGAACCAATAACAAGCCGGCTACCATCAATAAGATGGAAAACAACTTAGCCATATAAACAGACATCCGTGAGCCTGGTAAGCTTAACAGTCGGTAGATATAAGCACCTTCTAAACGCCACTCCCTAAGCCAAGTATATATACTATAAACAATCATGGCTAATACCACACCGCCAATCACTAGGACCGTTAGCATTGACTGATCAAGAACTGTTACTATGTCTATTTTATTATTCAAGCCCATGGGATCGATCTGAAACTGTTTGACTAAAGCCAAAATCAAAGCGGCCAATTCACCGATCACCGCAAAAGCTAACAAGAATATATAAAAGCCTTTGGCCCGCCTTAACTCATCGCTCAATAACATTAAAAATTTATTCACCTCGATACACCTCCCGCATCCGATCAATCAGACCCTTACCAGTGGCTTCACGATAATCCTCTAACTGTAATTGGTCCACAATCCGCCCATCTTGTAAAAAGACAGCCTGATCAATCATAAATTCGACCTCTTGCACATCATGGCTAGAGATCAAGACCCCTTGACCCTCAATTAATTTGGAACAAAAAACCTGACTAATCTCCTCGCGAGTAAATAAATCAATCCCCGCAAAAGGCTCATCCATCAAGATATATTCGGAATCCAAAGCTAGACCCAATAGGAGATTTACCTTGGCCACATTTCCCTTAGAGAGTTCATCAATTCGATCTTCAGCATTAAGATGAAAAAATTCAAGCATCTCCAAAGCTCTGGACCGATTAAAAGCCTGATAATAATCTTGCATAAAATCTAGTGCTTGCTGAATGGTCTGATTTTTTAAGACAATAATCTGGTCTGGGACATAGGCCACTCGATTATAATCTGCTTCGGTCATCACTTGACCATCAAGCAATATTTCTCCTTTTCCTTTGGGGATCAAGCGCATGATCAAGTTCATCAAGGTCGATTTTCCTGAACCATTCTCACCAACCAAGAATGTAACTTGACCTTTTGGAATCTGCAAATCCACTTGATCTAATACCACTTTCTTCCCGTAAGATTTTGATACGCTTTTCAATTCAATCATGGGATGCCTCCTCTTCTAAATAGTCTTCTAATGCTTGGAACATAACTTTTTCATCAACATTCAAGGCCTGCACTTGACGATAAAATTGCTCAATGGCCTGCCTTAGTCGCTGCCTCCTCAATCGATTCAATAGAAGCTGATCTTGAGTCACTTGACTCGGTACATTCGCCAAGGTTACAATCACCCCTTCTTCCTCCATAGCTTTAAAAGCTCGCTGAACCGTGTTGGGATTAACCTTAAATTCAGACGCTATAGCCCGTCTTGACGGTAGCTCACTCCCTAAGGGATAAGTTCCCGCTAGGATCGCATCAATAAAATATTCCTTCATTTGTTGGTAGACGGGCAGCTTATCATTCCACTCCATTTTACCCCCCCTGTAACTTTTTAACTAAGTGTATTAAATGCTTCATACAGCTTATGTGTATTATATACTTGATACACTTTTTCTGTCAAGCACTTTTAGAACTTTTTACCGCTTTGACATTATTTTAGACTTCATGCTATGATGATCGCTAAAGACCTTAGAAAAGAGTGACCCCATGCAAGATCTCAAAGAATTTATCCACTACACCCTCAGCAATACCCTTAGTATGATCGGTATCTCTATCTATATCATGGCGGATGTTTACTTTATTGCTAAAGGGGTTGGCCCCGAAGGCATCGCTGCCTTAAATTTGGCCCTCCCCATTTATAATCTCGTCAATGCCTGCGGACTCATGCTAGCTGTAGGATCTGCGATCTATTTTATCCAGGCCAAAGCACAAAATAATCACCTGGCTAGAAACCAAGCTTATTCGACTGGACTCATCACTTGCTTAATCATCGGGGGACTCTTTTTATTCATCGGGCTCATTGCCTCTAGTCAATTAACCAAGTGGCTAGGTGCCGACGCGCATGTCTATGAAAGTACCCATGTCTATCTACGTTATGTGCTACTGTTTGCCCCTTTTTTTATTCTGAATCAATTCTTCTCCCTCTTCGTTAAAAATGATGGCCATCCACAGCTGGCCATGTATGCCATGTTGGCAGGTAGCCTCTTTAATACAATTTTTGACTATGTCTTTATTTTTATCTTTGATATGGGGATGAAAGGAGCTGTCTTAGCTACGGCCTTCTCCCCGATTCTTGGCATCCTAGTCAATAGTTGGCACCTCATTAAAGGAAAACCCAATTTTAGTTTCCAGGTCCAAGCTTTTCAACTTCAAAGATTAAAAGCTGCTCTATCCGCTGGGCTCCCCTCCTTCATTTCTGAATTATCCGTGGGCCTTGTGATGCTAGTTTTTAACTTTTTGATTTTGGATCTAGCTGGCAATACAGGAGTGGCAGCTTATGGTATCCTAGTCAATTTACTTTTCGTCATTATTGCGATCTACAATGGAATTGCCATGGGAGCCCAACCTTTATTAGGCCGTTTTTACGCCCTTCGTGACTTTAAAGGCCTGCAACGCATTCTTCATTATTCACTCATAACTGTCATCCTTGTTAGCATAGTCTTCTATAGTGTGGCTTTACTAATTCCTCATGAATTGATTGCCCTCTTTAACTATCAAGAAGACTTAGCAATGGTGCAAGTTGCCTACCAGGCGTTTGGTCCTTATTTCAGCCAATGCCTCTTTCTTGGCATTAATACCGTATTAATTATGTACTTTATCTCCAGCAATCGCTCCCGACTCGCTCAAGTTCTAGCCATTCTAAAAGGCTTTGCTTTAGTACTCCCACTAGCACTAGTCTTAACCCATCTTGCAGGGCTGTCTGGTCTATGGTTATCCATGACCCTTAGCGAAGGCATCGTCACGGCTCTTGGCATCTACTATTGGCGAAGTTCACCCCGACTATAAATCATCAAATCCAAAAAGCCGCTACTATTCACAATGAAAAGTAGCGGCTTTTTAACTAACTCCAATAATAACGAACTCTTGGTTCTAATCAACTTTAATCCGGAACCTATTTACTGAATCACTTGCCTCAAAATCGTCTCTTGTAAATCCGCATAGTCAAAATGATCTAAGGAGCTCGGATCCACCTTAGCGGCTTTTACCACTTGCCCATCTTGAATTATAAGAAAACCTGCTTCCAAATCTTGCCCTTGCGAAGAAGTTGATTTTAAACAAGCGATGATCGAAAAGGGCTTATCGGCTAGCATTTGACCAAAAGCTTGAAGTTGAAAAGTTGAATCTTGAATCAAATCTTCCACCGGACTCCCTTTAGACCATGCCTGAAAAGTGGCATCACTCACTCCTCGATGAGTCGAGTGAAGAGGGTTTTCTAGACTAACACAAGCCGTATAAGTCAAGTGATCATAATAGAAGTAAAAGTCCAACTCTGCTTGATCTTGGTAAGGGTAGACCACACGAACGAGTCCTTCTCCCAATTCTTCAACCCGTCGTTTAGAATCATCCAGTCGATCCTTAACCTTCAGATCGAAGGTCTCACGATTCGTACCTTCTTCCATCTTTGCCAAGTCTTATAATACTAAATCCTCCATGACACTTTGGTAGTCAGCATAGGCTACTTCAAGACTAGTATTCGTAGAAACAGCTGAATTTAGCCAGTCCGGAAGTGATTGCGCTTGAACGATCGACGGATTGATGGCCAACTTACCTAACAAGACTATGATAATAACCCAACTAAAATAACGGGAAACTTTATTCATGGCAATGCCTCCTTTATTAGTTACCTAAGATTGTAGGCAACTATTCCTAAAGTCGCAAGTTATTTTTATTTAAAAATTATTTTTGATAAAATAGGTTTATCACCAAAATGAAAGGGGAATCAAAGAATGACCGAAATTGTCGACCTCTATACCCGCCAACATGAGAATTCTATCTATGAATTAATGAATAAAGGGTTTATTACAAACAAAGAACTTTACGTCCGCCTCCATATGGGACTAGATGCGAATTTCTTCATCGAGCGTTATCAGACCTTTGTCGAAATGGCTCAAACAATTGTAGCACGCCCCGATTCTAGCCGTTTTCCGATCTGGGGTTCTCCCTACAAGGAATATAGCCTCATGCCAGAGGAAAATTCTTTAGTCTATCATCTTAGACTTCCGAGGGAAGAAGTGATTTATTTTGACGGTCTCAAATGGGACTATGTCCTCAATTACCTTTATGTCCCACTAGATGAAGCGGACCAAGCCCAACATACAGCCAAACTGGAAGCTCTAGGGATCCAATCAGGACATTATCTCTTCCAAGCAAAATTCCAAGGGATGTATGAAGATCTCAAGAAGGAAGTACGGCAATCCTGGTGGCGTATCTTTGATGTTGACCACATTGAACTATTTAATACCCAAGGGAACATCTGGCAGATCAAACCTGAATGGGTTCAGTCTATCCGCCATTATGGCGAAAGCCTCCAAGAGGCTGAAGCTCGCCCTCTAAATCTTCAAGCAAGTCTTGATCGTGTCAAAGCTCGCCAAAGCAGCCTAAGTGACAATCATTATTAAATGAATTAGCTATTCTATCCTTCTTGGCTAGCCACAATTTATCTAAGCTTTTTCATAGCAGCTTATTCATTCAGCTTTCTTTGCAGAAAGAATGCTTTATGCTAAAATTAAAGCACTATTTATCGAACAAGATCCGGTTTGCAGCCTGTAACCGGATTTTTTATATGAATCGCAAATTGGAGGTTTTTTAATGCAGGTTAATTTTTGGCAAAAACTTAAACGCCCCTTCTTCATCCTAGCACCGATGGAAGATGTGACCGATGTCGCTTTTCGACATGTCGTTGCTAAAGCAGGACGACCAGATGTCTTCTTCACAGAATTCACGAACTCCGAATCCTATTGTCACCCAGTAGCCGTAGACTCCCTACGCAAACGCTTAGTCAAAACAGACGATGAACAACCGATTGTTGCCCACATATGGGGAGATCGACCAGAGTATTTCGCTAAAATGGCAAAAGGAATGAAAGAAATGGGTTTTGCAGGAGTCGATATTAATATGGGTTGCCCCGCACCTAATGTCTATAAACACGGTCGAGGAGCTGGCTTAATCCATCGACCAGAAGTAGCCGCACAGTTAATTCAATCCAGTAAAGAAGGTGGTCTGCCCGTTTCGGTTAAAACAAGGCTAGGTCATCAAGATCCCGAGGAATATAAAGAATGGTTAGCTCATTTGCTAAAGCAAGATATTGCTAACCTATCCGTTCATTTACGAACTAAAACAGAAATGTCCAAAGTCCCCGCTCATTGGGAATTAATTCCAGAAATAAAAAGACTGCGCGATCAAATCGCCCCAAACACCCTGTTGACGATTAATGGCGATATACCAGACCGACAAAAAGGCTTGGACCTGGCACAAGAATATGGAATCGATGGAATTATGATTGGTCGAGGAATCTTCAAGAATCCCTTTGCTTTTGAGGATCCAGCTAGAGACCACTCTGCCAAAGAACTGATCGATCTTTTCCGTTATCATCTTGATGAGTTTGATCGCTACCCCTTTAAGCCCTTCCCCGCTCTGAGACGGTCCTTCAAAATTTATATCCGTGAGTTTAAGGGAGCCAATGACCTAAGGATTCAGCTCATGGAAGCAGAGACTTCCGATCAAGCTCGCCAGATGCTGGATGATTTTGAACGCCAGCATTTGTAATCAAATAGGTATACCCTTACAACAAAAGATGTTAAAATAAGCTTAGAAAGGTGGATCAATTATGAACAAGAAAAAATGGATTGTTATTGCATTTGCCGTCATTTTATTGGTGGCAGCAAGCCTGTCAAACTCATTTAGGCAAAAAGATTCCAGCGAAGACAAAACGGACTGGTTCAATCAACAGATGACAAGTCTCCTCTCAGACAAGAACTACGTCGAAAAAATACGCGAAGAAGGCGACCCCTCCCAACGAATCCTAGTTATCCCCATTGAAGGGGTCATTGGTGGCAACAATTCTGCTTATAATCAAGAACTCATCCTTGATACCATTGAACAGATTCGAAATGACGAAAGTATTGCAGCAGTCGTCCTAGAGATCGACACCCCAGGGGGATCCGTCTATGAGACACGGGAAGCGTATGACCTCTTTAAAGAAATCCAAAAAGAACGTCATATTCCGGTCTATGCTAGCATGAAGTCTGTGGCCGCCTCAGCCGGCTACTACTATGCCATGTTAGCCGATAAGGTTTATGCTACTCCTGAGACCCTAACAGGTTCGATCGGGGTTATCATCAGTGGTCAAAATGTCAGCAAATTACTCAACAAAATCGGTATCGAATCTTATGTGTTCAAATCAGCCGACCTAAAGGATATGGGATCCAGCACCCGTGAAATGACTCAAGAAGAAAAAGACATCTTCCAGAATATGATTGACGAAAGTTTTGAGACTTTTGTCAAAGTGGTCATGGAAGGACGCCACATGAAAGAAGACAAAGTACGCAAACTCGCTACCGGACAAGTCTATACCGCCCAACAAGCAGTCGACAATGATCTGATTGATGGAATTAAGTACTATCGTCAAGTCATCGATCAAGTGCGAACGGACAACGATCTTCAAGATGCCCAAGTCTTTGAGAAAGTATCGGATAATGAAACGTTCTCTGGCATCTTCTCTAGCTTCATGAAGGGACAAAAATCTTATCTCGACCAATTTAATGAGATCATCGACCGAGCTGAACGGTTAGAATTACCGAAAGTAGAGTATCGCTGGGAAGGTGGTTATTAATATGACCACAGCCCGGCTTAAACAAGATCAGATCGAACAAGTATTCAGAGGAACTTCGATTAAAGCATCGATTAAACGCCTTAAGTCTTCCGATATCCGCGTTATTTCCAATGATGACTTACAAAAACGACTCAAAAAGACGCAGGAGCATGAAAAGAACCAAACATTCGATCAAACCGATAAAAGTTTGGTTGATCCTGTGGCTAAATCTCAAATCGATACGCCTCCTACTTCTGAACAGAGCGTGATAGCTCCCGCTGACAAAGATCTAAAAAAGCCAGAATCAGCGGCCATTCAAGCAGGATTAAAGCCCAAATTCAAAGCAAAGGATCCAGTTCAGTCTCAGGGCCAAGCTGAAAGTAAGAATCAAAGCACTTCCCCACTAAAGCCTGGCTCATTAAAAGATTTGAATCAATTTAATTATCAGTCACTTCCTCAGGAAGTTTTTGCTGGTTTTGGGCTTCGAATTAGCGCCTACCTGGTAGATTGGCTTATCGTTCAATGGCTCAGTCGTTTAATTCTCAATCTTTGGTCACTATCCGATCGAGATTCATTCACAGGTATCATAACGATCCTCATCTATATTGGCTACTTCTTCTTATTTACTTGTTTTCTTAGAGGACGTACACCCGGTAAAATCTTATTTAATTTACGCGTGGTGCCACTTGATAAGGATCGTCAGACCCTTTCTTGGTCGAGTCTCTTGGTCCGTGAAGTGTTCGGCCGCATCATTTATTACTATGCACCCTGGTTAGGCTTAATCCTAGCTGTTACCCCCTACCACCAACACCCTGTGGATATGCTAACAGATACAGCCGTAATCAATGAGAACTACCTCACAGCCTTTAGTAAAATGCAAACTGTTCATTAAAAATACAAACCGCCATTCATTCCTCTCTTATCGGAATGAATGGCGTTTTTTTACTTGAAACTAAATCACTATAGTAACTAGACTTGGCTAACGAATTTCTAAGCCTTGAACTTGCCTCAAAGCTTCTTCAACCCGATCCATACTTGCCTTGACTTCCTCATCTGTCAAAGTCTTAGTCGAATCTTGGAAAGTTAGACGATAAGCTAATGACTTCTTACCAGCCTCAATCCGATCTCCTTCATAGAGATCAAATAGTTCTAACTCAATCAGATGTTCCCCTGCCGCTTGGCTAATGATATCCACCAGGTCTTGATGAGCCGTTGCTTGATCAACCAAAAGAGCCAAGTCACGGCTAGTTTCTGGGTATTTAGCTAGTGGGGTTTGAGTAAGGTCAGCGACTTTCTCATTAAAGATCGGTTCCAAATTCAATTCGGCAAAATAAGTCGCAGCCTCTAAGTCAAAATCTTTCGCTAAATGAGGATGGACTTGTCCCAAATAACCAATAGATTGACCATCAAAGAAGACTCGAGCGGTTTGACCTGGGTGCATAAAGGAAATTTCTTCTTCCACGTGGAATTGAATGCGATCTAATATGCCTAAATCATCAAAATAGCTTTCTAACATTCCCTTAATATCATAAAAATCATAGTTTGTTTGTTTTTGATACCAGTTGGACGCTTGAGACTGACCAGATAAAAGGATCGATAATTTTTCAATCTCTGTAGGCTGTGTATTTTCCACTTCTTGACCGTAGAATACCTTACCAATTTCATAAAAAGCAAGAGGTCCATTATGACGTGCCCGATTATATTGTGCAATATCTAATAAAGAAGCCAATAAAGACTGCCTTAAAACAGCATGGTCTTCAGACATCGGATATTGCAATTTGACAGGTATCCCTGCTTGTTCTGTCAAGGCTGCTTCTTTCTCGGAAACCAAGACATAAGATACGCACTCGGTCAAGCCCACGGATTCCAGAATAGACCGACTGGCCCGAATCAATTTTTGAAGACGCGTCAATTGAGCAGGCTTACCAGTTGCTTGAGGCAGGGTATCTGGAATCTTATCATAACCATAAATTCGAGCAATTTCTTCAAGAATATCTGCTGGAATCGCAATATCCCAACGTCTTGCAGGAACCGTCACGGTAAAGTCCTCTTCGGTAAAAGTCAGTCCAAATCCTAATCGATCAAAAATATCCTGTAGCTCGTTATCCGTCAATTCAATGCCTAACTTATCGGAGATTTGGGATTTTTCAACCGTCACTTGAACAGCTTGAGCAGGTTGGTTAATCACTTCAACTACTCCTTCTTCGACCTGTCCATGTCCAAATTGAGCCATCATAATTGAAGCCTGTTCTCCTGCAAAACTCGTTAAATCGCGGTTAATCCCTTTCTCGAAGCGACTTGAAGATTCTGAACGTAAGCCTAGACGCCGAGAACTGAGCCGGATAGTCTGACCCTCAAAGACAGCAGATTCAATTAATACCGTCTTGGTCTGGTCGGTCACATGTGTCGATAAACCACCCATCAACCCAGCTAGGGCTACCGCTTGATCACCTGCAGCAATCACTAAGTCTGAACTTTCCAACTGACGGTCTACTTCATCCAAGGTCACTAGGGTCTCATCAGGATAAGCCTTACGCACAGAGATTGACTTAGACTTCAAAGCATCAAAGTCAAAAGCATGTAGAGGTTGACCATACATAATTAAGCTATAGTTCGTCGCATCCACAATATTATTAATTGGACGAATATTCGCTTTCATTAATTTTATTTGCAAAGCGATCGGACTTGGCTTAACTGACACGCCCTTAACGAGCCGCAACTGATAATGGGCACTCATCTTAGGATCTAATACTTTGACTTGAACTTGATCCAAATAGTCAATCGCTGCAACCTGATCCGCTTGAAGACTTAAATAATCAAAGTGAGGCTCTTGATTAACAATAGCACCAACTTCATAAGCCGTTCCATACATGGATAAAGCATCTGCCCGATTGGGAGTGATGGATAATTCTAAAATAGGATCATCTAAAGCTAGATATTCAATAACAGAGGTCCCAATAGGCGCATCTTCCGGTAAAAGCATAATGCCATCTGCGAATTCCTTAGCGACTACCGAATCAGAAAACCCAATTTCCTGCAAGGAACATAGCATTCCATTGGATACTTCCCCTCTTAGCTTCGAGGACTTAATTTTAAAGCCACCTGGTAACTCTGCCCCTACTAAAGCTACAATGACTTTGGCTCCTTGATGAACATTAGGTGCACCACAGACAATTTGTAAAGGTTCGCTTTGACCCACATCCACTTGAGTCACTTGTAAATGATCCGAATCCGGATGAGCATGCTGTTCTACTACTTGCCCAACTAGCAAAGGTCCCTTCAAATCATCCGCTAAATTGGTTACTCCTTCAATCTCAATCCCCGTTCGGGACATTCTTTCGGCAATCTCCTCAGCTTGATAGCCAGAAAGATCCAATAATTCACTTAACCAACGATAAGATACTAGCATCGATTTTGACCCCCTTTAAATTGACTTAAGAAACGTAAATCGTTCTGATAGAAATGACGAATATCATCGATTGAATACTTCAACATAGCCACACGGTCGATTCCGACACCAAAAGCAAAGCCAGAATATTTTTCTGGATCAATCCCCGACATGGCAAGCACATTTGGATGGACCATCCCTGCTCCCAACACTTCAATCCAGCCAGTGTCTTTACAAATATTGCAGCCCTTGCCGCCACACTTGAAGCAAGACACATCGACTTCAACTGAAGGCTCTGTAAAGGAGAAGAAGGACGGACGAAGGCGAATTTCACGCTCTTGACCGAAGAAGGCTTTAGCAAATTGCGTCAAGGTCCCTTTAAGATCGGCTAATGTAATTTTCTCAGCGACGACCAAGCCCTCCATTTGATGGAATTGATGGGAGTGCGTGGCGTCATCATTATCTCTCCGAAAGACCTTACCCGGTGAGACCATCTTGAGCGGTCCATCCTTTTCAAAGTCGTGCTTTTCCATGGTCCGTGCTTGAACAGGTGAGGTATGGGTCCGCATTAAAACTTCTGAGCTAATATAGAAGGTATCCTGCATGTCACGAGCAGGGTGATTCTTCGGCAAATTCATCTTCTCAAAGTTATAAGAATCCAATTCAACCTCGGGTCCCTCTACAATTTGATAGCCCATCCCCAAGAAAAGATTTTCCAACTCTTCCCGTGTTTGAGTAATAATGTGACGACTTCCTTGAAAGTTTCGACGTCCTGGAAGGGTAATATCAATCCGTTCACTTGCCAACTGAGCTTGCAATTCTTTGGCCTTTAGAGCTTCTTCCTTGGAGGCCATCACCTGATTGAACTCCCGATGAAAATAATTAATCATTTGTCCTAACTGTGGTTTTTCCTCATTCGACAGATTTTTCATGGCTTTGGAAACCTGAGTCAATTGACCCTTTTTACCCGTATAATCTACTCGAATTTGTTGTAGAATCTGAGTTGACTCCGCCGCTTGAATTTGATTTAATGCGGACTCCAATAATTTTGTGATTTGATCTTGAAGTTCTTGCATTTGATCTACCATATTATTCCTCCTTCATTTAAGCTAACGTCAATAAAAAAAAGCACCTCCCAAAAGGGACGCGCAAACGTGGTACCACCCTAGTTCCTAAACGGCTGACCATTCAGGCACTTGACATTGTTAACCCCAATGAAGGTATCCTTTTCTAGTGAACCACTATTAACAGATCGACTCCGAAGTTGAACGAAAGGTCTGCTGCTCCTAGCTGGTTTTCACTCAACCCAGCCTCCCTGAAAGGATTCACAAATACCTTGGACTTCATCTTAGCCTTTAATATTGGTTCAAGTATAACTTGAAATAGATATAGAGTCAAGAACCCAAAAATTGGCTTTTCCTTCAATTAACGCACTGAAACAAAATACTTAAAAGGTGCCCTATGCTTGACTGCCTCTTTCATACCCGTCAATAATTCACGGATCGAGGAATATTTATCCATGAGGGTCACAATATAAGACTCTGGATAAGCCGGTAAAGCCAAGGTCGCTCCAAACATATGTTTTACTATAATATCTTGCTCTTTAGGGGATAACTGGGTAATTGCTAAGGCATTCTTCAAAGCAATTCTTGGATGTTCATAATTATGCCCCCGTCCCCCAACGGTCTTCTTATCTTTAGAATCATAAAAGAATAAATCATGCAAGAGTCCCGCTCGTGCCGTTGCCTTAGCGTCCAAGCCCAACCACTTGGCCAAGCGATAAGACCGATAGGACACACCAATCGAGTGGTCTAAACGGTTAGTATAATGATGATGGACATAATTTTTTAGTGACTGAACCTGTTGATTGTCCATCAAATCCGCTACATCATCTAAATACTCACGATCATCTTTCCATTTGCTAATCATTTAACCGCCCCTCTCATTCCTACCATTCTACTATACCCTAAAAAGATGACTTTTATGTAAAGATTCGATTATTTTTTGAGGTGAATCCACCAATAACTATTCTTTCCCCTCGCCAAAGAAGGAAATCTTTCTTATACTTAGAGAAAAAGGAGGTCTAAGCATGAAAGCCAAAGAACGGCGCCAAGCTATCTTAGCTGATTTAAAAGAACAATCCCATCCTATCACTGCTTCGCAACTTGCCCAACGCTACCAGGTCAGTCGTCAAGTCATTGTTGGAGACATTGCACTCCTTCGAGCCTCCAATATTGCGATTACCGCCAGCAATCAAGGTTATTTCCTAACGTCTCACTTAATAAACACAAGTTATTACACCGGTAAGATCGTCTGCCAACACGGACTAGACCAAACAGCCACCGAACTCCAAGCTATTATTGACTTAGGAGCCCGACTCATCGATGTAGAAGTCGACCATCCCATCTACGGACTCCTCCTAGCCCCTTTACCCATTGAGAAGCAGGCAGACATTGATTATTTCATGGAAAGTATCAAGCAAGATCCATCCAGACTATTATCGTCACTCACAGAAGGCCTTCATAGTCACACCATCCAATGCCGAGACTTTGAGCATTTCCGCCAAGTACAAGATCGACTCAAGGAGCTGGGCATTCTCTATCAAGACTAAAGTTCTGCCTTATGATCGATCGATACTACAATCGAAGATGTATCACCTGTCTTGACACCTGACAAACTTTGCTTTACACTGAGATCATTCTAAAGGAGGATCTCATGGCAACCCATCTTAACTATCATCCATCAAAAACTAAAAACCTAACTTATATGGCAATATTAACAGCATTTGGTATCTTAATTCCTGCCACCATGCCCATCCGTTTTGTACTAGGTCCCGCTTCTTTTACGTTGGCTAGCCATGTCCCGATCAAACTAGCCATGTTTCGTTCACCCAACTGTGCTATCACGGTAGCTATTGGCGCCGCGCTGGGATTCCTATTATCTGGTATGCCCCTGGTCATCGTCTTGCGTGCCCTTAGCCATTTAATCTTTGCCAGTATAGGCAGTTATTACTTGATGAAGCACCCAAGGCTATTAAGTCAAAGAAGACGACGTTTTATGTTCTCTTTAGTCATCAATTTTATTCATGGTATGGGTGAAGTCGTAGTAGTTTATTTATTAACCAGTATCGGACTGGCTGATTTAGGTGCGCATTATCTATTAACCCTCTTTGTCTTCATCGGCTGCTCCAGCTTCATTCATGGACTAATGGACCTAGAATTAGCTTATTATCTAGCTCGCTTTTTAAAAGAACGAGCAAAGATTCCCATCACGCCTCTAGACCTATAATTATAATGGGCCCATCAGATTTCTATTGAAGACTAAATAACGAAAAGGCTACAGACCGTAGCCTTTTTCTTGCTTTATTTAAGCTCAATTATTAAGCTTTCACCCATTCAAACATTAATATTCCACTAGCCACTGCCACATTCAAAGATTCCGCCTGACCTGGCATGGGAATATAGACCCTTTCTGTCGCTCTTTGTAAAAAGGTCTCACTAACCCCTTGGCCTTCATTTCCTACGACCAGGACGCCTTTTTTTCCAGTAAGATATTGATAAGACTGGGCTTGTCGGTGTAAGGCTGAGGCATAGATCGGCAGCTGACTTTCTCGAATAGCCTCTAAGATTTGATCATTTCTCCAACCATGTAGGATCGGCAAATGCCATAATGAACCTTGGCTAGATCGAATAACTTTATCATTATATAAATCGGCACACCCTTGATTTAACACGACACCCGATAAGCCAGCAGCATCAGCTGTGCGAATAAGGGTACCTAGATTTCCAGGATCTTGAACGCCATCACACAAGAGATAGCGGTCTCCCTTCAGGCCAAAATGACTGGTCCCTGGTATTTGAAGGACTGCCATAATCCCTTGGGATTGCTGAGTCATGGCTAAGGTATCAAAGGCCTCTTTTGACAATTGAATCACTCGATCGTCATCGATACCCTCAATAAGCCCTAATTCATCCACCCAATCCTCACGAATGAGGAGCCACTCCATGACTTGGCTAGTTTTTAAAGCTTCTTGAATCAAATGAGGCCCTTCAATAAGATAGGCTCCTGCTTGCTTGCGACCTTTAGCAGTTTGGAGTTTACGCCAGCCCTTTACTCGGTCATTATTTTTTGATTGAATCCATTCCATGACCTTCCTCCTTATCCATTATAAATTGAACAGCGCCTCAAGCTTTCAACTTGAAGCGCTGTTTTTTGAATTGCAAAATCTTAACAAGCCAAGCGGTAAATAGCTTCAGCATAAATCGCGGTTGCACGAAGCAAGTCTTCTAATGCTAAGAATTCATTGGCTTGGTGCATGGTATCAATCGAATCAGGGAACAAGGCCCCATAGGCTACCCCACGTTTCATTAAACGACCATATGTTCCACCACCAATACACTTTTCATGCGCTTCAAGACCTGTTTGGTGATGGTATACATCGAGCAGTGTTTTCACCAGATGGTCATCAGCTGGCACATAATGCGGCTCTTTAGCATGCGACATCTTGATTTCTAGATTCAGATTAGCTAGGGATTTCTCAATTTGTCCCTTGATCTTATCAGAGTCCGTTCCTTTTGGATAGCGGAAGTTGCAATCAACAAAGCCACCCTCTTCTTCATCATAACGAATGATACCCACATTCATTGAGAGAGCCCCCATCGTTTCATCAGTAATCGCTACACCTAAACGACGTCCTTCGAAGTCAATATGCAAAATTTCTCCAACTAATTGTGAGAAATCTTGGGCTGCTTGATTATCAAAGGCATAATTTTTTAAGAAATTAGCTAAATAAGTTCCTGCATTCTCTCCAACTTCTGGCGTTGAACCGTGTCCGGCCTTACCCACTAGCTCTATGTGCAAGCCATCCGCTTCAACCTGAGCTTTACCACTCACTGGTAGATCTTTAAGATAAGCCTCGAATGCCGTCTTAGCTTGGTCATTATTCGAAAAATCAACCACAGCACTCGCATCTTGTGGCACCATGTTGGCTCGAATCCCAGCTTCTAACTTAATTAAGTGGGCTTGACCTTCTTTTGATTCACCTTTAGCTAGGCTAATTAAGGCAGAGACATTTCCCTTTTCACCGTTAATAATAGGGAATTGAGCGTCTGGTGAAAATCCATAATCCGGCATTTTTTCCACTTTGGCATAATGATCCATACATTGCCAGCCAGACTCTTCGTCAGTTCCAACAATTAGATGAATACTCTGCTTAAATTCTGCCCCCAATTCACGCAATAATTTAAGGGCGAAATAAGCTGCTACCGTAGGTCCCTTATCATCGGAGGAACCCCGAGCATAGATCCGCCCCTCTTTAATAACAGGTTCATATGGATCCGTATCCCAACCAGTTCCTTCAGGCACAACGTCCATATGACCTAAAATACCCAGGACTTCTTCCCCTTGACCGGCTTCTAACCGTCCAACAAGTGGACCGAATTGCTTCGTTTCAAAACCATCTTCCCTAGCCATTGCTAGAAATTCTTCTAGGGCTTTCAAAGGTCCAGGCCCTACTGGAGCTTCCTCGCTCGCTTTATCATCTTCACGGACTGAACGAATCTTCAATAAGCGGAACAGATCAGCCAAGAGATCTTCTTGTCGTTTTTCCACTTCTTCTAACCAATTAATATGATCAAGATTTGTCATATAATCCCTCCTTATAATTCGAATAAATAAAACCTGAATACGGTACCATTATATCATAGTTACTGGAAGCTCTTCAATGTTGATTCTCCTAAACCAATGATCAAATATAAAAAGAGTGTATTTATCAAGTATCTGAATAATACAAGGCCAAAATCTGTGACCTTGATACAAGACTGAAGGCTTGCTACACACATAAAAAACCGACTTTTGAGGCGACGAAAAAATCACCGCATCAAAAGCCGGTTAATCATTAACTACGCTTCTTTTAAGACCTGTGCAATTTCGCTCATTTCTTCTTCAAGCAAGGTTCGAACATCGAACTGTACTGCATCCTGATGAATGCGAGCAATAATCGGTTTGGCTTGACCTCGTAAGTAACTTTCTAATTGGGCAGCCGACCAAGTTGGGTGCTGCACCTGTACTAAAACGGTCGGCAAAGTAGCTCCTGGATAGGACCCTCCTCCAATTTGAGATTGCCCAGCTAGGCAGTCAACTTGCCAATCTGGTAAGAGGCTTTGAATTTGATGCTTCAAAGACTCTGCTTTGACTTCTAATTCCTCTAAAGATTGACTGATCTTTTGCAGAACCGGAATTTTTTCTAAAGCGATCTCGTCCTTTAAATATTGTCGCATGGTCACTTCCAGGGCAGTTAAGGTTACCTTATCGGTCCGCAAAGCCCGCGTCAAAGGATGCGCCCGTAATTTATCCAGCAAGACCTTTTTACCCACAATAATACCGGCTTGAGGGCCTCCTAATAACTTATCTCCTGAAAAGGTCACAATATCATAACCAGCTGCAATCGACTCTTGAACTGTTGGTTCATAGGGCAAACCAAATTGCCGCATATCCATAAAGAGTCCGGACCCCAAGTCATTAAGAGCTAGAAGTCCACGATCATGAGCTAGTTGTACCAGGTCAGCGGAATCAACCTTTTCAGTGAACCCTACCAGTGCAAAGTTAGAGGTATGTACCCGCAAAATAGCCCCAGTATTCTCATTGATGGCCGCTTCATAATCGCTTAAATGTTCCTTATTAGTGGCACCAACCTCATGTAAGATGGCTCCACCTTGAGTGATCACATCTGGGATTCTAAAGGATCCCCCAATCTCAACTAATTCACCGCGAGAAATTAAGACTTCTTGATTAGCTGTTAAAGCCGATAACATCAATAAAACAGCCGCCGCATTATTATTAACTACTAATGCATCTTCCGCACCTGTGATCTGCTTCAAGACATCCTTTAGATGACTATAACGAGATCCCCGACTACCAGCTTCCAGATCATACTCTAAATTCGAATAAGAATAGGAAATCGCATGGATAGCCTCCACTGCCTCTTGAGACAAGGGTGCTCGACCTAAATTAGTATGTAGAACGGTACCAGTAGCATTGATAACTGGCTTCAAAGAAGGCTGAATCCGCTCCTGCAAGGCTTGATCAATTTGAGATACTACTTGATCAAAGGCGACTTGACCTTCATCCTTCAATTCTCCTTGAAGAATCGCTTGCCTTAATCGATCAATCTCGACTTGGATCGTCTCCTTGATATAAGCCCCGGCCAATTGGTCCTGCCACTGGCTAATCCGGTCATCAGCCAAGACCTTATCCACTTTGGGTAAGTTTGCTAATAAATGTTTCATGATAACTTGGCCTCCTCAATGCTCTCAGCATACTTGGGATTAAGAATTCGATGATCTTCTACCCGTTTAGTGATGCCCCGCTTGTCAAAATTATCCAAGATCAACAAGGCGTATTTACGGCTAGTTCCCAATAAATTACGGAAGTCAGCCAGTTCAATGACTCCATGATCTTGACAATACTCCGCTAGTCGATCCAAAGCTTCATTGTAATAGACCGTTCGAATCTCAGTTTGCTTATCTAAACGATAAAATTCATTATTCTTACGCATTTGTAAATAGACTTCTCGCTTAACCTTATCTTTGCCTACCACTTCTTCAAAAGTCAATGGTGCAAATGGATTCTCGGCTAATTGTTGAGTGATCGCTTCATAAGCCTTGGCTTGTTGCGGTGAAATAGCTATTTGATAACCTGCCAACTTAATAAGGTCGCCATCAATTTCAAGCTTTTCTGCATCAACCAAGCTCTGAATGATGGCATTTAATTCCTTGGCAGGCAACTTAGAAAAGTTAGATCGAAATTCTTCCAGAGCCATTCCTGCATCCATATTGCGTTCTTTATGATAGGTCTCCAAGAGCTGGATCATATTCTCAGCTAATTGATCATAAGAGGACTTGGCCATATAAAATTGGCCAAATTTCAACAAATGACCACTCTCCATTAACTCGGCAACATAGCCTTCAACGGCCTTCATTTCTTCACCTAAATAATCAGACATCTCTTTGACAGAAGTAAATCCAGTCGAACGATTAGCCAAGAAATCAAGGAGAACATCCACTGTCGAACCGGTTTCCATGACTTCTAGGGACTCAATGACTTCCTGGTTGAATCGTTTATGCTTTTTAGGCGTTGCATCTAATACTTCGCCCCCGCCAATAGTAACGACTGGCGAAAAGTTACGCAAGATAAAGCGGTCACCCTTCTTAACAGCAATTTGTTCTTCAAGCCGAAGTTGAATAAAGGCCTCTTCACCCGGCATAATCCGTTCAACCCCAATCGGTACTAGCCGACCAATCACTTCGCGCGTTCCAATATGTACATGGACGCGGTCCCATAATTCCATGGGTTGGCTGGCCTCTTTAAGGCATCGAACCTTGGCATCAATCATATAAGATGCCTCTAGCGGGGCTGCCGATAGAACATCTCCCCGCCCAACTTGATCCAAATCAACCTTGGTCAAATTGAGGGCGGTACGATTCCCAGCATGAGCAATTTTTTGATCTTGTTCATGAATCTGGATTGTCCGGATCCGGGTAGGAATCCCCACCGGATAAATGGTCATTTCATCTCCCACTTCAATTGCACCATCAATCAAGGTTCCAGTTACTACCGTTCCAAAGCCCTTGACTGAAAAAGCACGGTCAACATTCAAGCGTCCCGGCAAATCTTCAGCTTTCCGCTGAATATGATCCACCCGGTCTTGGATCAATGCCTTCAGCTCGTCAATGCCAATCCCAGCTACTGCATCCGTCTCAACAATCGGACTATTTTCAAGTTTACTTCCTTTGAACTGCTCACGAATATCCTCATAGACTAATTCTTTGAGGTCGGCATCCACACTAGCTACCTTGGTCAGAACAATGATAAAATCATCCACCCCTAAAAGGCTTAAGACAGCTACGTGTTCCTTGGTTTGAGGCATAATTCCTTCATTGACATCAATCACTAGTAGGGCCAAATCAATTCCAGCCGCCCCAGCTAACATATTTTTTATAAACTTTTCATGGCCAGGAACGTCCACAATCCCGACCCGCTCACCATTTTCTAAATCAATATAGGCAAAACCCAAATTGATAGAAAGGCCACGCTGCTTTTCCTCTCTAGTCGTATCGGTTTCGATACCGGTGAGGGCTTTAATCAGCGTGGTCTTCCCATGATCAATATGACCTGCCGTTCCTATTACGACATTTTTCATGCACGATTCCTCGTCGACGCTCTATGCAGGATATACAACTTTAGCTGCTGTGCGTTGGGCATCCAAGATATAACGCATATTGGTTTCTTCACCCACAGCTAAGTGATCTTTCATTTCATAGAAAGAAGTACAGGTTCCACAAGCTTTCACCGATACGCCTTTATCAGCCAGGCTTTGTAGATCTTCAACGGTATCTGCGCCTTCTTTAGCCAATAAGACTCCCCCATTATATAAGATGACTTCCTTAGGAAGCTCTTCTGCTTGTGCTAATACACTCACAAAAGATTTCATCAAGGTATGTCCTAAATCATCATTTCCACTACCTAATTTATCACTGTTAATAACTACGATATATTCTGCCATTGTACATTTCCTTTCTTATTTTACAATAATTGCCTTGTCTTGTTGTTGTGTAATATAACCAATGTGGGCAGCTTGGATATTGGCTTTCTGATAAGCTTGCATAATACCGTCTAATTGATCTTCAGGAACAGTAATTAATAAACCACCCGAAGTCTGAGGATCAAAGAGGATTTCTTCCATCGCTGGATCAGCTATATGGAAATCAATCTGGTCCTCATAGTATTGGCGGTTACGCTTAGCACCACCCGTTGTCAAATTAGCTCGGGCTGCTTCATAAGCTCCTTCAATGTAAGGAATCTTAGCGGCTTCCACTTCAGCTGAAGCGTGACCTTCAACCATTTCAATCATATGGCCTAAAATACCAAATCCGGTAATATCCGTACAAGCAGTCACTTGATAATCTAACATAATCTCGGCTGCATATTTATTCAAGGTGGTCATAAATTGAATTGCCTCATCAAATGCTGCTTGAGAAATCAAGTTCTTATTATGGGCTGTGGTAACAATCCCGACACCTAGTTTCTTGGTTGCAATCAGGGCGTCCCCTGGTTTACAGCCGTTGTTGGTCACAATCTTATCAGGATGAACGACACCTGCTACCGCCAAGCCATAGAGTGGCTTGCTTTGACGAATGGTATGTCCCCCAGCAAGTACCCCACCAGCTTCAAGCACCTTTTCAGCGCCTCCCTTTAGAATTTGAGCTAGATTATCTAAAGGCTGGGTGTTATCTGGATAGCCTACAAGATTTAAAGCGGTAATCACTTTCCCACCCATCGAATAAACATCCGAAAGGGCATTGGTTGCTGCAATCCGACCAAAATCATAAGGATCTTTCACCATTGAAGGGAAGAAATCGGTTGTTTGAATCACGGCTACATCCGGAGACACTTGATAAACCGCTGCGTCATCGCTGGAATCATAACCCACTAAAAGATTGGGATCAAATTGTTTAGGTAAACCGCCTAAAATTTCAGACAAACTGCCTGGTCCTATCTTGGCGTTTCACCCACCACAAATTTCTAGTTCGGTAACCTCTTTATGTTTATCTACCATTATATCCCTCTTTTCTTTAACTTTATATTTCCATTATACAACGAATAACAAATAATTTCAGCGCTTGGGCTCATAAAGTCTACTCTTTTATATAATCGAGCCTTGAATTATCATAGTAGGCAAAGGCCTATGCAAGCTAGCTCAATTGTCTGACCCTAACAAAAAAAGCTAAGCCTGCAGGCTTAGCTTAAGATTAAAGGAATTAGAAGTCTAATTTTTCTGATTTAACGCGACCTTTTTCATTTACGAAGTAGCGGTCAACACGATCAGTGAAAGGCACAGCAGAAGCTCCGGTACCATCTTTACGTAAAGATACTTGTAAGACTTTGTGGTCAAAGCCTTCAACTTCTTTAAGTACACCCTTCATGACTTTAAGGATTGAAACTGGAGTTTCAGGTTCTTTAAGTGTTACGAAAGCTTTACCCTTCTTCAAGGCTTCACCTACTAATGTTTCAACTTCTTCAGCTGGTGCGCCAAAGATAAGATAGTATTCGCCATCTTTTTCTAAGTCTTCTGCTTTACGCACTTGAACAGAATCATGTTTTTTCTTAGCTAATTGCATGATGTTAGCCATCAAAGGACGTGATCCAGTTGAACGGTGTCCAGCAATAATCACTGATTCCTTGTTATCGAAAGCTTCTTCGATATATTGAGCAACTTGTTCATTAAAAAGACCTTGATCTACAAACTTTTGTAATACAGCATCCATTAATTAAAACCTCCATAACATTTCATTACTTACTATCTATACAATAGCACAATTTCCATCAAAATGAAAGTCTATCGCAAAATCTATGGAAAAGTATACCAGGTCCAGTGAGTCTCTTTTAGCATCTTTCCTGACGATCGCTATCCGATTCTATCATTGATTATTATCTAGCCCTAGTAATTACTCCATCCGGTCTATACAAGCATAAAAAATAGCCAGCTGTTAAACAACTGGCTAGCTAATATTCCTGGCGGGAACGTGTGAGAATCGAACTCACCCAAGACGCTCTTAACGCCTCATACTGGTTTTGAAGACCAGAGGGAACACCAGAACCCATCCGCTCCCTTTAACGGCTTTCTCAAGCACGCTTAACATATTAGCAATTCTGACCGATAAAATCAAGTATTAAGTTGAAAATTAAAATCTTTCCAAAAAGAAAAGCCCCGAGTTATATTGGCCCTATAAATCCTCCTTTATAGTACTGCGTTGCCCCCAAATAGTTAGATTGAAAGCCCAAATTTTGAGTTTTTTCTGGCTAAGTAACATTTAGATAGAAAGCTTCAAATGACAACTGATGATAATAAAGTTAAAGAGGAAATAAACGATTAGCGAAGAAATAAAATGTCTAGAAATTAATCTTACAAGGATGGAGTCATAATTATCAAATTTTAGCTTAAAAAATATTCAGATCAAAAACAAGACCGCTTACATTATCGAAAGATATCTAGATATGATATAATGATAGTTGAATACGGAGTTAAATGATCTCGAAACGACTATATAGTTAACAATAAATAATCCGATCAATTTAATAAAAACTGTCGACCTAGACTATAACCTTGTTAGAAATTTTCTTGGGATTATAAAACAAGTAAGTAGTAGTTCGAGTAACGATCCTGAATTATACCCATTCTATCGACTCTGGCAATTAATTATTTTCGATTTAAGTAAGAAAGAAGGGATCCTGTGAGTTCAATCTATGATTTTTACCCCAAAGAATACTACACTCCCATGCCAGAAATGCATAATGAAAGTATCCCGGTAACGGCAGGCTGTAATTATAATTTTTGTAAGTTTTGTGATTTGAACGGCTTACTCAAATATCAAGAATTCGAACTAGCAGATATTAAACACTACATTAAAGAGCGTGCTAAATTTTATGAAGGAAAAAGATATGTCCCTAAAAAGTTCACCCTGCTTGAAGGCAATGCCCTTTGTGTACCCACTCAGCGCCTACTCGAGATTATGCATTGCATCCATGATTCCTTTCCCCAAGTGGATTATATTTCTACTTTTGCACGGTCTAAGGATATTTTAGACAAGCCCATAAAAGATCTGGCCCTACTAAAGGAAGCTGGCTTAGACCGGATTTCTATTGGAATCGAATCCGGTTCGGATCAGGTTTTGCATTTCCAACGTAAGGGAGTCACAGCCAACCACCAATTGCAGGCCTTAAAAAAATTAGAAGCCTTAGACATCCACTATACTTGTTATATTATGGTCGGCCTAGGTGGACAAGAATTAAGCCAGGAACATGCTGACAAAACCGCTGAGTTCTTAAATCAAGTTCAGCCCGATGAACTCACCGTTGTCACCATGGTCCTCTTCAAGGGGGCTGACCTGGTAAAGGATGTCATCTCAGGACGCTTCAAACGCCTAAAACCTAGCCAAACCGTCCTTGAAGAAATCCGACTCCTAGAAAAATTAGACTTAAAGTCCATTTTCAATGCCAGTCATCCCACCAATCTTATACCTGTTAAAGGGATGATCCTGCAACAAAAAGACGTCTTAATTCAGAAGCTCAAAGAAGGCTACTTAACTAGTCTTGAAGCTACGCGAAAGACAGATTACTATCAAGGAAGCAAATGGCATCAACTATCCAAAGAAATTGGTCTAGACCAGGCCTTAAAAGGTCAATGAGCCTACAAGAGGTCCTCGTTCTTTATAAGAGAGCGAGGATTTTTCTTTAACCACATCGTTAAATTTCGATTACTCGTAGCTCAATAATAGATTCATTAACCCCGGCCAAATATGGCTGCCTAGCAAAATAAAAAACGCCCCTAAAGTAGTTGCCGTCTTGATTTTCTACTTTAGGAGGCGCAAATTCATTCATTTTAATTTTTAGACTTTAACCATTGGTCAGCGTGGTATATTCCGCCTGCATGATGAAGGTCTTCCGCTAAATAAAGCGACTTACCATCATAGACATACAATTCTGTTTGGTCAATCATAAATGTCCATTTAATGGATCGACCTTCTCCCAAGTCAACTTTGACGTGACTTGGATCCACCATTTCAACCTTTGTATCTAATGGAAAAGAGCGATTAGTTTGTAAATGCATCGCTAGTATTTCTTGAAGAAAGTCATTAGCTGTTTCAAAATGAAAGGCAAAATCATTATGATCGACTAAATAGCGATCAAAGGATTCTTGTAAGATTTCATAGCTATGTTTTTCAACTAAGAAATGATCCTCACTCTTCTCCTTGCTTGGTGCTAATTCCAGCTGATAGGAGTTCTTCGAATCCAAGCCAATCAGATGATTCACATCGACATAAACATTGCCCTCAGCCAAGTAAAGACCCACATTTTGGTAGATACGATACTTGCTATAAGTTTCTCTTAAGTCATAAGCCATATTCGTATAAGGATATAGAGCAATTGGCTGGCCTTTTTGACCTAATAAGACAACCGGCGAAAGGGTCTTACGGATCAGACCGCCGTATAGTCCACCTTCTCCTACCTTCAAACCGCCAGTCATAATGACCAGATCTTGATAGATTGCTGGACGTGATTGCAGCTCTCCTTGACCATCTTCATAAAAGCGTTGACCTTGCTTGGCTTCATCCTGGACAAAGTAATAAGCCAAGTTAAAAAGTCCATCCTCTTCGATGGATAAGATAATCTTTAAATCAAGATCGAGATCCTCGATACGGAGAGCCCCTTGATAAAAGCCTTGATAATCTGCTACTTCTTTAGGAGCTTGGTAGGTCGAATCATCGGGGTTCAAAATTTCCTCTGGGATAAAGTTAGCCCGTTTAAAACGATGCCCATGATGATGGTTATCGACAAAGGAAGACTTGATGGATTGAATATGATCAGGCAAGTCTTCATTCTCTTCATCATGATCATGATCGTGATGATGGCCATGATTGGCATGTTCGTCCTTTGATTTTGTCCCCGCTTTGGAATGTTGGAGGACCTCTTCTGTTGAATCCGCCGTTGAAGACTCACTCGCTTGAATCGGCGTTAAACTTTGAAAAGCTCCCGCCAATAAACTAAGAAGCAGTGGATAAGTGACTATTTTATGCTTCATGATTCCTCCTTCTAATGGGGCATAATGCCATCCACGTACTCGAACTCTCGGCCAGCTTGATCAAGTAGCTTTTGGCCTACTTGTTTAAAAGTGAAAAGCTCTTGACCGAATAGAAATACTCGCCAACCATCATCCACTTCAGTGACAAGCGGGCTTGCAATGATAAAATAATGATATCCTGCTTTTTGGTCATAATAAATACCTGGAATTCTCTGGTTAAGTAGGTGGAGCACATCTTCTTGAGACATCTTAGGGTCAATTTGATCTAGTAGATTTTTGTAAGTTTCCTGCAGATCAAAAGGTAAATTAAATTCTTCCAGATAGACCTGCTTCACCGACTGACTATAGGCATTTAAGTCTGGATAAGGAAAAGAGTGAAATTCCGTTAGCTGGGCTAAATCCTCGTAACCTGCCAGGTCTTCGTCTATCGCTTCGAGGACCTTGACATAAACATACAATTCATTCCCTTTAAATACCAATCCCTCAATGGCGTTATCTTCTTGATTGAGATAGTAACCTTCAAAGGGTAAATCCTTTAATTCCATGGCCTGAATTTCATGAACTAAGCCCGTCATCGACAGAACGATAAGGCATATCAAACTCTTGATAAATCTTTTGTACATAATTACTCCTTTAAACTAAAAAGCACAGGGCTCTAACCCCCCGTGCTTAAAGTTATCACTTTGTCAGAAGGCTTAGTTATTCAGCCGCTTCTTCAGAAGATTCCTCTGAGCTTTCTTGTGCGGTTTCTACTTCAGAGCTTTCTGCTTCGGAACTGTCTGCACTTGATTCTTCGGATGCTTCACTCGATTCTGAATTTTCTTGGATATTCTCGGAAGAAACAGATTCTTGGCTAATCTCTTTAGAAACAGTTTCTTGACCTGCACCAGCCTTAGTAGTTACAGAAATCTTATCGACCTTTGTGTCGCCGCCTTCATAAAGACCCATGGCTGCGAGTAACTTGTAAGCAATGTCGATATTTTCGTAATTTCCTTCAAACATGGCAGCACCGGCCCCAATTGCATACACAGGTACACGTTCTGGAGAGTGGTCAACAGTTGTAAAGGCTAGGCCAGCCTTACGAGCCAGTAAACGTGTGGAAGCAATAGAGATTGGTAGGTATGAGTGGTAGCCCTTAATGATGTCTGTTTGACCAGCATTACGTTCTTTGAATGGTAATTTAGATTGTTCGAAGGCATATTTTAATTCTTCTAATTCATAAGGAGTCACTAACATTAAGTCTTTTTCTTCCACTTCGCCCGCTTCTTCAGCCGCTTCGACTTCACCAAAAGTCTTCACATCTTCACTTGCTTCAAGGTCAAAAACAAAACCAAAGTTCTCTTCAAGCGTTGGTAGGAAATCTTCAAAGGTCATTTCTGGGTTAGCTTCTAAAGCTTCAGCAAAAATGGTATCAAATTTTTCTTGAGAAACTTTTTGGTTATTTAATAAGTGGAAATAGGAATTATAACCTGTTTCAGAGTTGCCAATAGTAAATCCACCGGTTGGGTGGTCAGCAGTTACAACGATCAAAGTTTCTTCTGGGTGTTCATAGTAGAAATCAACCGCTTTTTGGATAGCATTTTGGAAGTCGATCACTTCCTTAACAGTTGTTGCTGCATCGTTAGCGTGTTCTGCCCAGTCAATCTTACCGGATTCAGTCATCATGAAGAAGCCATTTTCATTAGTAGATAATACGTCAATACCTTTTGCTACCATATCTGCTAAGGTTTGTTCGCCTTCTTCTTGGTCGATGGCATATTTCATAGAAGAGCCATCCGCATCTGACATTACTTCAGAAGGGGCATATACTTTACCTGTTTCAGCAGTAATGGCCTCGAAGTCTTCTTTGCTTTCTGCCACAGTATAGCCATTTTCTTTCAATACTTCGTAGAGGTCCTTTTGATCTTCATTATCACCAGTACGACGGCCTAGAGAACCACCCGCAAAATAGTCAAAGTTTGATAAAGCCATTTGTTCGCCAATTTCGTAATAGTTATTACGGTGTTCTACATTGGCATAAAAGGCTGCTGGCGTCGCATGATTTAAAGTAACGGTAGATAAAATCCCTACTGCCTTACCATCATTTTTTGCTTTTTCAGCCACAGATTCTGTTTGTTCGGTATAACCTGGTGTTAAACCAATGACATTTGAATCAATCTTAACACCATTTCCAAAAGCAGTAGCAGTTGCTGCAGAATCGGGAACATAGTGATCAGCATCCGTTGGATTTTGTAAACCAATCACTGGAAATTGAGAGAAATTTAAAGGTTGAGCTTGGGCTTGTCCTTTGCCTTCATCCCCATTATCAGGTCCTAAAAAGTATTCAGCCGCAGATACTGGAATATTTCCCATACCATCTCCAATAAATAAGAAGACATATTTCGCTTGGTTTTCGCTAATTAAGCTTAGGTCTTCTGTGAGTGCTCTACCTTCTTCTAATGCCACAACTGGCAATTCTGAAAATTGCCCTTCTTCTTGCTTGGCTAAAGCCGCAACAGGACTCAATGCTGATAAGACTAAGGCTGTTGATAAGGTCATCAAGATTGATTTTTTCATGCTCTCAATACTCCTCTTTTCTTATTTTTTTGAAATCCTTCTGAATTTCACACCTATCTTATCAATCCAATGTATTTTTTAAGTAAAACTACTGTAAAGATCATGTAAATCGTTTCTTTCATACATTTTCAAAGATCAAAAACGCTAGTAAAACCTGCTCCTTATCAGTATTAGGACTTTATATCGCTCTTTTATGCCAATTAGTTCATAAGCGGATGATACTCTCGGCAGAGATCATCCTCTTCTAGATGTCCTATTTCTTGACTAACACTCTATAAACACCTTTACCCTCTCATCATCAGTGATCAATTGAAGCCTACAAATTCAATAATAAATAGCAAAAAAGACCCCAAGAGTTAGATTAAAAATCAAACTCTTGGGGTTCTCTATATGTAAACCTTTTTTATCCGCAGCAACTACTTGCTACAGGTGCTTTACGAATGGAATAAGTCAAGATAACTTCCGTTCCATCTTCAGGTAATACATCTGGGTTACCAGTAAATTTCACTTCGCCCCGTTTTTCGACAGCGCCGTAAGTATAAGTTGTATTTGAGATCAAGCCAACTGGACAAGAATCTAAGCAAGTGATACAACCTGTATGTTTTTCTTTAGCGTTATCTTTGTTTCCTCCGAAGTGGAACTCAATGTCATTGCCATTTGAATCCACAATGGTATCCGCAATGTCATATTCCTTATCGGCACCTTCCCAAGTTACTTTGATATCAATGATATCTCCTTCAACATGGGTTTCTTCGGCATTTTCACCGGTCATATTATTACCAGGTTCTGCACCGATTTCTAATAAAGCTTCGTAAAAGTCATTTTGATTGGCAGTCGTTCCATAGATCGATTTGCCACCGAAGTTACCATCATCAAATACAACCGCATGACGAGTAGATGTTTCTAAATATTTTCCATTAACATGAGCCAAGATCTTGATCGTTCCTGCTTCTTTATCCACTACCATTGGATTTTCCTTAGTAGGAAGTGCTTCATCCGCAAAAACGGGTGTCATTGAAGATACGGCTAGAGTAAAGACAGCTGCAAAGGCTGCAATTTTATTCATAATTTTTTTCATTAGATAAACTCCTTTTCTTTTATGCTTTTTTTCTTTGTTCTGAAAGTAAATACAACATGATAATATTTAAGACCGCAACAATCGTTAAAGTCAGCCACTTAATCTGATCAAATGGCATATCTAAGAAGAACATATCTCGCACATTATATATAAATATATTGGGAGATTTCACAAAGACTAAAACGACTATAACCGCTTCTAATATAAAGAAAAGTAACGGCTTGATCTTAAAAAAGACACTGATCATGATGAATAAAGCCAATATGAGCCAACACAAGACCCAAGTATGGATACGCATCTCCAGCCAAACCCAGTAAGACATCAAGGCACCAGCTAATAAAGCTGCCATAAATCCCGTTGATAACCCACTTAGGATCTGCTTAACACTTGCCATCAATTCGCCTCCTTTCAAGTTGAGAGTCTACCGCCAACCAGCGGTCAAAGAGTGCTTGCTTGACCGCTTGCGCTGATTTTACCCGTGGCAAATTCAATGACACTTGGCGAATCGGCTTAGTGACAACATAGGTGGTTGGGTCTTCCTGGTCAGCCAAGAGTGACCCCTTTGATAGACTCTGAATTGACACTCGGTAGCTAGCCAAATTATCTTGGAAGAGCTGAGGATCTACCAAGTAGGCCGCCGCCAAACTATCCCAGTTATAAAAACCCTTGATTCCATATTCCAAATCATTATCAACAAACCAAGGGTCTGAATAGGTCTCAATTAATCGTGTCACACGACACTCTTGTCCAGCAAAAGCCTGATCATAATCCTCACGAGTAAATAGGACATCTAAACAGGCATTTCCCGTCAAGATTGAAACATTTTTCCCTTTGGAAAGGACCGTTAATGTGGCTTGTGGATCACAAGAAAAATTCAACTCCAACATCTCTGACTTCGCAAAGATTAAAGGCGCCACGGTTCCCCCCATTAAAACAATCTGCTTAACCTTATCAAAAAACTGCGGATCTCTTAAATAAGCTCCTTGGAGATTGGCTAAGGATCCTGTCGCTAACAAACAAAGGTCTCCCGCATAACGATCCGCCAAATCCACTAATAGCTGGCTAGCCGGGCTTAAATAATCCCCTGCTTCTTTCGCCCCCTTAGCATAAGGAATCGATTCAAGGCCAAGCGCTTCAATTAAGCGCTGGGTCGACTGGTCGACTTCTTCAATCGGGGCATTTCCAAAACAAGAAGTGATCCCCACTAGATCAACCTGAGAGGACCCCAAAAGATACATCAAGGCCAAACCATCATCCACGTCTCGATTGGGTGTATAAAAGGTATTATCAAAATCAATCGCGACCTTCATGATTTTCCTCCTTTTTGACCGAATCTTTTTTAGGCTGTTTTAAGTATTTTCCAAGGAAAGTCGTTCCCACCACTAAGACCGCCAATAAGACCAATGAAATAACGAATGAGGAATCTCCCGGCTCCAGTGCCTTGTCCCCCACATTGACATAGATGAAAGTCCCCGGCAAGATAAATACGAGAGAGACCCAGAGATAATCCCAGAATGGAATATCTGTCAAACCAAAGGCATAGTTCTCAATGTTATAAGGGATCACCGGCATCAAGCGCGCCAAAGCGAGCACAAAATTTAAGCGTGAGCGATCCGCCGCTAAAATTTCTTTGGATTTAGGGTATTTCCGATAGAGGAAGGATTGGAGCCCTTCACGGAACAAATACCGTGACATAAAGAACATAAAGGTCAAGTTCAGGGCTGCTCCCACAAAGGTCAATATAGACCCCTCAATCAAGCCGTAGCCCATACCACCGGCAAAAGCTAGAAAAGGCACTGGAAAAAATCCAATCGGCAAGAAAACCCATAGAGCGATATATACCAAGCGACCATAGGCGCCAGCCGATTCAATTAAGCTTCTCACCCGATCTGGTGAAAAACTAACTGTAATCCATATGGTGGCCATCAATAACAAGCCGATCAAGATGATCTTGAACAGCTTCTCCCATGAAAAATTAGGCTTGCTTGGCTTGTCGATCATTGTATACCTTCTTAATAATATAGATAACAATTGACACAGAGAAGAGTAATAAAAGACCTACAAAGAGTTGTTTTCCTCCACCAGAGAAGTTTTGTCCGATATAAGAGTAAACAATCGTTGCTGGTAATTGACCAATCCCTGTAGCGATGAAGAAGGACCAAAAGCCCATTGAGGTAAGGCCCGCTGCATAAGATACCAAGTCAAAAGAAACGAATGGCAATAAACGACAAACGACGATCGTATACTTCCCATATTTTTCAAAGAAGGAATCCAATGACTCTAATGCCGTATTAGAAGTTAATTTAGCCACAACATCTCGTCCTAAAATACGAGCGATATAGAAGCAAAGTGCCGCTCCTACCATGGAAGAAGTCCAAGATAGGATCGCTCCTCTAACCCAGCCAAAGATGGCTGCATTCGATAAGGTAATTAAGAAGGCTGGAATTGGCGAAATGATCGATTGCAAGATCATTAAGAAGAAAGAAACAACCGCAGCAATCGAACCATATGAACGAATAAAGGCAATCGTATCTTCTAAGTTCACAGACTTCATGGCTGCAACCGATTGATTGATAAAGCCATTAACCGATGGCACGAAGAAATAGGCTAATAAAGCAGCAACAGCAAGAATAATTACAATAATTTGACTCTTTTTCATAATTTCCTCCTCAAAAATAATAACGCTAAAAAACAAAGCCCCCTTTCCACAAATTAAGATTAATTCTTAAGTAATTTCTGCAATTGCTCCTCAATCGCAGCTTGATCCATCTGGCCAAATTGATAATGAACGACCTGGCCCTCTGAATCAATAAATAGGGTGGTTGGGAAAAAGACCGCATTGGCAACTGCCATCGTCTTTAAGTGATAATCATAATAGATTGGCATTTTAAAGTTGAGTTCTTCTAAAAAGTCCTTGACTTTTTCCTTGGTTTCAGTCGGCTTAGAATCTAAAGCATTCACTAAATAAAAATTAACGTCTTCTTGATAATCTTCCCAAACCTTCTGGAATTCAGGCATTTCCTGACGACAAGGATTACACCAAGTTGCCCAGATGTTGACAACCGCCGGCTTTCCTTTAGAATCCTTCACGAAATCAACCATCTCGTCCTCTTGATCCATGAAGCGAAAATTCTTAGGCTCAATAGAAGCTAAAAAATCCGCCTTGGACATGGATGCATCTTCATCATCCTCACTTGTCTTTTTAGTCGATGATCCTTCCTTACTAGTAGAAGTCGTCTTACTAGTGCTCGTCCTCTCAGTAGTTTTCGTTGTTTCAGACTTCTTGCTAGTTTCTTGACTCGTCCCAGTGGTCTTCGTCGTTTCAGACTTCTTGCTAGTTTCTTGACTCATCCCAGTGGTCTTCGTCGTTTCAGACTTCTTACTAGTCTCTTGACTCGCCTCTGTGGTCTTCGTCGTTTCAGACTTCTTGCTAGTTTCTTGACTCTCCTCTGTAGTCTCGGTGGTCTCAAGACTTGTCTCAGTCGTGCTTGTAGTCTGAGAACTAGTTAGGGAATCTGACGAATCTCCATTTTGGTAGTGACGATAAAAGCCACTAGCAATCAATAAAAGCGCCACTAGACTCAATCCCAAATACATTAATCGCTTATTCATACTTACCTCCTATGCCAATGACAATAGCCAATTTTCTAACCAACCAAACATCATCATGATTCCAAAAAGAATGAGTAAAACACCAGAAATACGGTGAACCCAGCGGTAGTTTTGCTTGATAAAGCCCAAAACCCGCTTGCTTTCTTCCAATAAAAGAGCTGATAAGACAAAAGGAATTCCTAGACCTAAACAATAGGCAAGGATCAACCCAATCGACCGTCCCCAAGAACCAACGGTAGCAATATAAGATAAAGCAGCCGCTAAAAAAGTCCCCACACAAGGCGACCATGATACAGCGAATAACATACCAAACGCAAAAGGATTCAAGACCGCTCCCCCCGAATGCTTGGGCGTTAACTTGGCCATCAACTTTTGCCCCGTTAAATAATCCAGCCCCAAAGCGATTAAGATGAGTCCAGCAATCCCATTCACCCAGGCTCGGTGCATCAATAGAAAGTGCCCTAGCGTTGAAACAAACAAGCTTAAGGCCATAAAGACTAGCGAAAAGCCTGCCACAAATCCCAAAGCCTTCATCAAGGGCTTAGACTCAGCATCCTCCTCCGCCCCCACAAAGTAAGCAATATACATAGGTAACATGGGTAACAAGCAAGGAGACACAAAAGTCATGATTCCTTCTAAAAATAAAATAAAATAATCCATCCTGCACCTCCTTCGTTTAGCACACTCTTCAAAAACTTTCTATCCAATCGGTATTCTAACAAATCCATTCTGACAAGTGAAATGATTCGAGCAAGGCAATTAACCTACTTATTAATGCTAAAAAAGCTATATTAATAAGCTTACGTATGTCATATACCGTTTTTATCTTTTTATATATTTAATATTCTGATAAGTCTAGAGAAGAAAAGCTCCCAGTTCCCTCACATTATAAGGGGTTGTAGGGAACTTCTTCTTCCGGTCCCCCATCGATGGCAACTTGAATCAATTGATCTAAAACATGGCGATGTCCCGGTCCATCAAAGGCATCCCCAAAAGTTAACCCTAGTGGAAAATCAATGGCTAAAAAGCGCGGTGGACGGACCTTTTCAATCAAACGCGGTAGATGGGCAATAGAAGCTGTGCGAATCCCTTGTTTTTCAACTTCTCGTTGTATTAGTCCAACGGACTGATGACAGATGTATCAACCTGGAGACATCAAACAAACATCGACTTGATCTTCTACCAATTGACGGGCAATATCTGGAGCGACCTCATTGATCAAAAGATCCGTTCTGGGAATATATCCCATTAGACCAAAGTTACGTGGTGCCACCGACCCAATACGCCCCTCTTGTGCATAATGACGCAATAAATCCAAGGGGAATACAACATTCAAGTCCTGATCAGCGGCCTTATGGTCATAGTGATCATGAGTAATCGTTAATAAATCTGGCGTTGCTGTCCCAGGAATCATTCGATAAGTATGGTCTCCATTGACATTAAAGGGCGGATCTGACTTCAGATGCACGCCCGCCGTGGTTACAAAGGCGACCTTACAATCTTGGATTGGCTTGGTTAAGTCGACAATATTTGGAGGTTCTTCCAGCGTCATAACCATCCGCTCTGCCCCCTTGGCTATAATTTTTTCTTTAAAGCTACGCTTCTTCATGCTTATCCCCTTTCTTGATAAATCTTTTGAATCTGTTCAACCGAAACACCTTGACGGAATAAGTGCTGACAATACTGCATCGTCCATAGGGTCTTAAGCGCCCCCCCTTTTTTAAAGCGACGAGAAGCCGTATAAATTGATAGAGGAGGTATGATAAACCGCCCACCAGCTTGTTTATAACGCATTGACCAGTCATAATCTTCCATTAAAGCTAAAGATTTAAAGCCCCCTGACTGATGATAAGTCTGACGAGTCATAAAAATCCCCTGATCGCCAAAGGCAATACGGCGATACTTTAGTCGCCAATTCGATCCCCAAGCAATCGTACTTAACAAAGGGCTGCTAGGATCAAATCGCAAAGGAAAGGCACCCGCATTACCTTTGTTAAGAGCTTGAATAATGGCCTCCAAAGGATCCTCTTTAAAATAACTGTCCGCATGTAAAAAGAGCAGGCGATCACTTTGACTAGCCAAAGCACCAGTATGAAGCTGCTGACCTCTTCCTTTAGCAGAATGAATGCAAGTCCAGCCTGCTTGTGTAAGATGTTCAGGGGTTCCATCCAAAGATCCCCCATCCACGAACAGGACTTCTACCTTTTGACGGTCAAAGACGTGCAGGTGGTCTATAAGACGGGTTACTTGCTTGGCTTCATTATAGACGGGAATGATCAGTGAAAGTTCTGGCTTCATTGAAGCAACCTCTCTAAGTCATTAATATAGGTCTGAATATTTTCGAGAAATGGTAGGCTGATAAAGCGTTCAATTGTGGCAAAAGCGGATGAATTTGCTGCCTTCACCTTCGTTTGATTTAGATATTGAACATAAGCCATAGCACACCAAGTGACGCCTCGTAAGCAGGTAAAGTGCAGGTACTGTTTTAAGCGGTCTCCTTTAACAGGGACGGTTGAATACTTGTTATAAGCAGTCACAAAATCAGCCAGATCTTCCCCCTCAATCAATTGATCCGTTCGCCAAAGCGTCGTTGTCGGTGCTAAAAAGTGGGCCAAATCTTGTTCACGCTCACCAATCAGCGGTTTCTCCCAATCAATAATATAAGAAGGTCCTGACTCATTGATCAAAAAATTATGGGAATTTAACTCGGTATTAATAATACAAGGGTCCTCTAAGGGAAGTTGGCGGTCATAAATAGACAAGCTGTCCAACAAGGATAAAATAACTGATTCGACTTGTGAATCCTTTTGTGGCCAATCTTGATAGTGCTTGAACATGGACTGAAATTCTTGATACATCAGCTCAAATGGTTGATTAGCTCGAATTAAGTCCTTCCCCCGATTGATATCCACTTGGTGAACACGCGCAAGAAGCTCTGCCGCCTTATTCAAGTCGGTTTGATAGTTCAAAGGACGTCCAGGAAGAAATTCTTCCGTCAAAAAGCCTAATCCCATCAGATCCGTCTCCGCCTGACAATCATAAACCTTGGGTACCACCCCTGAAGGCTCCAGGGCCTTTAAGGCTTGATATTCATAGACAATTTGGTGTTTTAAGTACATCTGAGACCCCAGGGCAACACGTAGTAATTTTTTCCCCTGATCAAAGATAAAATTCGCATTATATTCTCCTTGGTTCAAGAACGTCGCTGACGGATCCCCTGTCAAATATGCAGCCACATCATCACGGTCATCGATATCCAAAATGGTCCGAGTTAAGTTCCAGGTTAAGCCCGCTGCTTGAGCTTGATCCAAAGTTTGACGAAGGACTTGATCGTGGGAATAGTGTTTCAAATTAAATAATTCAGGATGAAAAGCCTTGCTAGCGATTAGGCCATAACCGCCATCACGGGCTGGAGCCAAAACCAGATCACAATGATCCAAACCCTCAAAAGCCTGATTCAAGATCGATCGATCTAAATCAATCAAATCACAGCCCATAAGAGCTACTTTTTGATAACCCAATTGAAAGACCTGCTCCATCGCTTGAGCCATTCGCTGACCCAGATGGTCCGACATCAACTGTGGAAAAACCCGACCCAAGTCAATATCTAGATAATCAGGGACCTGATCCAATTCCTCTTGAGGTGTCGCAAAGAGATAGACATCCGCCGGATATTCTTGTATCACCTGATAGTTATGCTGAATTAAATAAGTGCATAAATGAAGGATATTATCCGCAGGTAAAAAATTCTGTAAACGCGTCTTAGAATAGCCCTTCTTAGGCAGCTTCATAAAATAGATAATTGCTGACTGATTCATTGAAAACTCCTTTATTTAGCAAGCTTGATCGGCAGGATGAAAATGACGAATACCGAGAGCGATCAAACAATTTATAAAGGCCATCACAGTGATACCCACTATGAAATAAGGCAGCATCAAGAAAGACTGTTCCATCGAAAATCTCCATAGTAAACCTAGAGCCAATGCCGACAATAAAGTCACCATGATCCAATGGCCTCGCCAAGAAAAACGATAACAAGTTTGAATCAAAGTTTTAGTACGCCAAAGGGCAAGGATCGCTATTAATATAAGAACCACTCCGATGAGAATTAGATAGCCGTGATATTCTGCTGCTAAAAATCCTTGTTGTGCTTGGCTTAGCCGAAAATACAGATGCCGATATAATCCCATCCTCTGACGAGAATATTGATTGATCAACCAGCCCAATATAAGAACTAGCACTTCAAACACCCAATATACTTTACTTGCCATAATGACCTCCAAAAGTTAATATAATGCCAGTATAACATAGCAATCTCTAATCTCTTAATGAAAAGAAATAGGTATAACTAATAAATGAAATTGATCTATCAGAGCATTTAATTAGTGAGCTTTTCAAGACTATGTTATAATTAAGTTATCACTAATATTTAAGGAGTGTATGTATGCGTAAAACATTAATGAATGTAACTAAATCAGCTTTAGTTTTAGCAACAGTGATATCTTTAGGGGTTGGATCAATCCATGCCGCTGATATCGAAGTCATCGAGGGTGAAAAACTCGAAAAAATTGAACAAGACAACAAACAAAAAGAAAAAGTCTTGGTTATCGACGTGCGTGACGATGATGCCTACGAAAAAGGTCACGTTAAACATGCTATCAATATTGAAGCCGATGACTTAGAAGAAAGCCTTCCACGTCTTGAAAACTACAAAAAAATGCAAGTGGTTGTCATTGCTGCTACCAAAGAAGACTCTGCCGCTTCTGCTCAATTATTATTAGATAATGGCTTCGAAAAAGTCCAAAACGCTGATGGTGTTGATGAATTTGACTATCAATTAGTGACTTTCGAATCCATCTTACCTGATGAGTTAATGGATGAAATCGGTGATGATGATGTTATCTTCATTGACGGACGTGAGGAAAAAGACTTCAATAAGTCCGCCATTAAAGGGGCTCACCATGTAGATAGCGAAAAACCTGAAACTGCCCTTGAATTCTTACCAGAAGATAAAGACACTGAAATTATCACTTACTGCTACTCTGGTAACCGTTCAGGTGTTATCGCAGAATACTTAGAAGAACAAGGTTACACCAATGTGAAAAACTCACTTGATGGAACTAAAGAAAATAAAGATATTCCACTTGAAAACAAATAATTAAGCGCAAAATCATGAAAATGAACCCGGCAAGTTAACTTGCCGGGTTTTTTATGGTTAAATACTCTATCTTTTATTTTAAGCGAACTTTATAAATATAGGGATAAAGCTTACCCGTAATATAGAATTCATCACCTTCGATATGAGCTATCCCATTCAAGGTATCCACTGAAGCGATCTCTTCCTCATTTAAGGTCTGATCAAGCATTGGACGAACATCATAAGTCTCCACTACCGACTCAGACGCTAGGTCGATCTTTAAAATTTCATCACGATATAATCGGTTCGCATAGATATGACCATTGGCCCATTCCAATTCATTCAATTTTGAGGCAGCCAGTTTACCATTCATAATTTTCACTTGACCCAGTAATTCAAAGGTCTCAGGATCGTGCTTATAAAGGGTTGACGTCCCATCCGACCGCCATATAACCTTCTCATCTGGATCATAACAGATTCCCCATCCTTCGGTATTAATATCTATCTCATCCAAAATTTCAAAGGTCTTTGGATCCCGCTTAAGAACTTTTTTCTCCTTCCAGGTCAACTGCCACAAAGCGTTAGGGGTAAAGGTAATTCCCTCACCAAAATAATTATTTGGCAAATTTTTGGCATCCTCTAATTCACCTGATTGAAGATTAAACTTGCCCAGTTGAGATTTTCCCTCTAAGCCTGTTCCCAAGATCAATTCCTTACCTGTTGGATCCAACTCTAAACCTTGGGTAAAGAGTGGCGTTTTTACGGGATACTTATCCAACAAATCAACCTCAGCTGCCCAAGTGGTTGCGGGTTGACATAGACTTGCGATCATTAAAAAGGCTAACAGTGATTTCTTCCGTTTCATGATCGGACCGTCCTTTCTACTTAATCTTTTGAGCAAATTCATCAATTAAACGAGCCATTTCCTCATACTGGGTCATGTAAATTAAGTGGTCTCCTTCTAATACATGAGTCTCAACTTCATCTGGATTTTCGGACATCGAAACATGTTGTTCTTCCCAGTCTTCAGTAATCTTATCCATGAATTCACGACGCATCTCAATATCTTCATAAGAGTCTTGTGCTAAAAGATATAAAGCAGGAATCCCTGCAGGAATCTTTTCGTCCTTGTTATCCAATAAGACTTGGTTAGAGCGCTCACTCTCATCTGCCACATCTTCATTATTCAAATTCAACTGAGCGATCAGCTTATACTGCTCGTTCACTTCATCATCCACATCAGGGATCTCCGGAAGATCAGTTGCTGCCCCACTATCATCCACTGGTGCTTCCTCATGTTGCATGTCCATAAATCCATTCATCATTGGTGTAGAGGTATCCATACCAACCACCCCTTGAACTTCTTCAGGGTATTTTTGAGCATACTTCATGGCATAAATACCGGACAAGGAGTGAGCCACTAATAAATATTTATCTACTTTTTCTTGTTGAAGTGCTTGATGCAATTCATCAATAATCGTATCTACTGTTCTTTCTTCGTGACTCACATCAGATAATCCATAACCAAAAGGCTCTACCACTAAAATATGATATTTCTTAGCTAATAAATCTAAGAGATTCTTATGAGTTAATGGTTGCGAAGCTTCACCAAGACCTGGCATAAAGACGAGCGTCTTAGACTGTCCTTTATGTTCTTCACCCATTTCATAGATATTCATTTGATGGCCATTCACAGTGATCTTATGGCCGTATTCCTTAATTAAAGCCTTCAATTCTTCGGGATCCGTTGGAATTTCATCCTTATCCGATTTTTCTGCTGAGGATTCACCTTGGCTAGCATCTTCAGTTTCTGCGGCTGATCCTTGACTTGATTCCATTTCAGTCATTGATTCTGCATCTGATTCCGATTCCATTTCCTGACTTGTTTCTTGACTGGTGTCCTCTTGAGCAAAAGTCTGAACAAGTGGTAAAGCTGTTTGAGCCAATAACATTCCTGATAAAACGGCCATCGTTAACGTTTTTTGTTTTTTCATTTAAATCTTCCTTTCTGATTTAACTAGAATTCAGTATAGCTGGCAAATATGTAAAGTTTATAAAATTACAAAAATTATTATTCTCTCTGAATCTATAAAATAAGCGTCCAAAACATTAAAAAGGAATCGTTAAGAAACAAATAACTAAACTTAAAAGCCAAAGATCAGCTATCAAACAAAAAAGACTCAAGCAAATGGTGCTTAGACCATTGCTTGAGTCTTATGGGCTGTGAATAGTCACACCCTTTAGCGTTTATTCGAGTTCATAGAATCGACAATTAAGCAAAAGCCTATCAGAGCAAGAAGAGTAGCTATTAACCAGATAGCCGTCAAGTCTGATTCACCTGTTGCTGGAAGTGATGACTTCAATATTGGCTGATCAGGTTCTTCGGGTTTTTCTGGCTCCTCAGGTTCTTCGGGTTCTCCTGGTTCATTAGGAATCTTTGGTTCCTCAGGCGGAAGGTAGGTATTCGTGATCACATAACCTGCCTGCATGGAACCGGTCACTTGGCTAATATAATGATCGACCGCTAATTCTCTGACCGTATAGTGGTATTCCTTACCTGACGAATCTTTGGCTTCCAAGTTGGGCCATTCGTGACTGAATTGACCATTGGTTAATTGAATCGTATCAATCACTTGACCATTGCGTAGAAGTTCAATCGTAATGGTCGGACGGTCTTCACTGCCGCCTTGCCATACCTTTTCTACCTTAACTTGCGTCTTTGGAATCTTCGGTTCCTCAGGTGGAAGATAGGTATTCGTAATCACATAACCTGCCTGCATGGAGCCTGTTACCTTGCTAGTGTAACGATCGACCGCTAACTCTCTTACCGTGTAAAGATATGCTTGACCTTCGGAATCCTTAGCTTCCAGATTGGTCCATTCATGACTGCGTTGACCATTCGTTAATTGAATCGTATCAATCACTTGACCATTGCGTAGAAGTTCAATCGTAATGGTTGGACGGTCTTCACTGCCACCTTCCCATACCTTTTCTACTTTGACTTGCGTCTTTGGAATCTTCGGCTCTTCAGGTGGAAGATAAGTATTCGTAATCACATAGCCTGCATGCATGGAACCTGTTACCTTGCTAGTGTAACGATCGACCGC
>NZ_KV802390.1:0-8351 GCF_001810675.1 Facklamia sp. HMSC062C11
TACATAACTCAGCCCAGAGTCTACGATAGCCATAGTTAGGATGTTGTTCCCGAAGTTCTAATAATTGTGTTTCAATGGCTTGATCTGGGTTAGGACGGTCAAATTTCTTGACCCAATTATAATAGGTTTGTTTGATTAAGCCGACATACTGTAATAAATCTTTCAACTTATATTGATGACGGAGGCGATAGACTAATTTCGAGCGTTCTTTGTTTGTTGCTTCCTCTTTTCTAATCTGAGCCTCCAAAATTTTTTTAAAATATCATTTTCCATTCTTAATCGATAATTTTCTTCTTCGAGTTCTTTTAAACGTTGCGCCGAATCAGCGGATGGAGATAGCGATGTCTTTGTTTTCTTTTTTCGACATTTTCGATGGCCTCCCTTGTTGTTTTGGTAAGAGTCCATCAATCACATATTTGCGAAAGTCGATTACCCAACGCGTCAATAAATAGGGATGATTAATACCATATTGATTCGTTAGAGATTGATAGCTTTTCTCACTTGTCAAGTAAGGTTGTACTACTTCTAACTTGAATTCAACAGGATAAACTTTCTTTTGTCGACAACGCAATAGTTCTTCCTCACTTAGGATTTGGTAAGCATTAACCCATTTATGTAGAGTACTATTACTTTTAACCTGATATTTTTTCGCTAAATATTTGTAACTACCTGCTCCTTCTAAATATTCTTCGACAATTTTTCGTTTAAATTCATAACTATATTTTGCCAATATAAATACCCCCAAAAAATTAGATTTTGGTCCAACTTTTTGGGGGCACTACATTAAAGTCCTGTCCCTTTTTTCATGTAGAGGAGGGATGAGATGAATTTACTTGAAATCGGTGTTTATGTTGGGGCAATCATTGTGGTAGTGACTTTGTCGCAAAAATTGATCAGTCTGATTACTGCCATTCAAAGAGTCATTCTACGCATCAAAAGATCGTCACCAAGTTGACTGAGGGGGGCAACCAGCAGGATGACCCCCTCAGTAAGGTCGATGCCCAAAACCATTAAATATCCAATAGCTTAAAGGAGTTGAGTCATTATGTACTTAGATAACAAGACCTACGACTTAGGGAAGTGGTTAGTCTAATCTTTCTCCCTGCCCTAGCAGTTCTAACCAAGGGAATCGGGGATATTTATCACTTATCGAATATCGATCAGCCGGTAATGACCATTAATGTTATTACGTCCTTTTTAGGAACTATTCTTCAAATTTCCAGCCAGAATTTTAACGATAAAGACCCAAAGTTACCAGCCCATTAGAAAGGAGCATTATTATGCAAGAAAAATTAAAAAACTTAGCATCCTTATTCTAAAAGTATTCCTCGTCCATTTCTGTTGCTACACGGATGGCTTAATCCGTGGTGGAATCCCAGGCAGGGGAGTCTGAATTATATAAGAAGTCATATAATGGCTTTGGCATCAAGGCCTCTGCCCCCCTGGCAGGGGCCGAAGGTTAGTCATCAATCCCTCGAAGCGGACGGCAAGCTATATGAGTCGTATTTCCGAAAATACGGCTCATTAGAAGAGTCAATTGCGGATCACGCCTCCCCTTTCTTCACCTCAACGCCTTACCGCCGTCAAACAGCCTATAAAAAGCGATTTTGGCTAAGACTTATCAAGAGGAAGCGGGGATTTACGTAGGGGATCCGAACTATGGTCACAAGTTGATTAAGGTGATTGAAGACTATGATTTAACCCAGTATGATGTAGAATTAGCCACCCAAGCTTGGCAGCCTGAAATGATTGACAGAAGATATCAGGCCTTGGGCGGCCAATCTTACGATCGCCCGCCTAGCGATATTACGACGATTGTCTGGCATTATACAGCTGTGCCTCGTCAATATAACCGCAAGATTTGGGACCACAAACGTTACTGGCGTAACGATCGTGGTTGGGGCAGAGGTGGCTATCACTATTACATCGATAGCGATGGAGTCTTGTATTGGAACAATAACCCTGAACGCATTACCTGAGGAGTGGGCGATAATAATGGTTTACTATTCATATCTCTGTTGAGGCCAATTCTAGAGATGATTATTCAGAGGCTCAGATTAGGATCCGGGATTGGACCACGCGTAAGCTGATAGATGAGTTGGGTATTGATGTGAAGAATGTTAAAGGGCATTGGGAGGTCAATAATAATAATACCGCCTGTCCTAGATATACAAAGGCGGAGATGGATGCCTTTAGGGAATGGCTAAGCCCTTAGTGATAGAGCCGATTAAAGAAGTTCCCCAAAAGAAAAAAGAGGAAGCAGTCGAAAACTACCTCTTATTTGATGGGGTGAAGTATAAGTTAGTTAAATCCTAGCCCCTCCCTGCTCCTTTTTTTAATATAGATTTCAATGAGATTGAGTTTCGTACGCAGTCCGCCTTCCAGCCTTTCAAGATTCCAGAGCTAGATAAGGTGAACCTCAATTCTTTTTATCTAGCCTCCTGATTCCAGTGGGGGGGAGGGGGAAGTTGGGTTTATATTCGCTGTTACTTAAGTTGAGAATTTTATTTCATAAAATTTACAATAATTTTACTTTATTTTTACATTAGTTTGCTACTATAAGAATTGTTACATGATGAAATTGAAAAGAGGTGAGAAAATAAAAAGTGAAAATTCTGATTTCTAATGATGATGGTATAAATTCTAAGGGTGTTCATATTCTTGTAAAGTTATTAAATGATTTAGGCCATGAGATTGTAGTCGCTTGTCCAAGTAAACAATGTAGTGGCTATGGTCAATCAATTACAACCAGGAATTTAATCACTTATAAACAAACCGATCAATTCGTTGGTGCCATCAAAGCATATGCCATTGATGGAAGTCCTACCGATTGCATTCTGGTTGCGTTAAATCACTTACTCGATCAAAAACCCGATCTTATTATGACAGGAATTAATCACGGAGCAAATGTTGGAAAGGATTATTTTTATTCTGGAACAATAGGAGCTGCTAGAGAAGGAAGTTGCAATGGTATTGCATCAATTGCATTATCACTTTCTAGAGATAGTGATTATTCTTTGAACTTTGAGCAGTCGATTCCTGTGATGAAGGAAGTTTTGAAGAAAGTATTAAGTCGTCCTTTATCAAATGGAAGTCTTACTAACATTAACTTCCCGAGCCGATCCTATGATAATTATTTAGGAATTAAGGTTGTTCCAATGGAATTGAGACAAGAGCGATTTAAATTGATTCCAGTTGACATTAAAGATGTTAGAGCAACTAGAGGTTTTTGGTTATCAAATCGAATTAATGAAATGGACGAAGTTCAGCACGCTGATTATAGCCTGGTTAGTAAAGGCTATGTGACAGTATCACCTATTGATATATTTAAAAATGATCATGAATTACTTAAAGAAGTTGAAGAAGTTTTTAAGGAGCAATAAATATGAAAAAAATTGTGAAATTGCTGATTGCTACTATTTTTCTAGGATGTTTATCTAGTTTAAATACCATTTATGCTCAAGGTAACAATAATTTATCTGGTGAGATAGAATTTTATACTTCTCAACCAGATGAAGATGCGGCTAAATTAGTTGAAGCATTTAACCAAAAATATCCGGACATAAAAGTTAATATTTTTAGATCAGGAACGGAGGAAGTTGTCAGCAAGATTAATGCTGAAGAACAAGCTGGTCAAGTCTTAGCGGATGTTGTACTGCTAGCAGATGCTGTAACATTTGAAGGATTTAAATCAAGAGACTTACTTTTGAACTATGTGTCTCCTGAAGCTTCAGAAATTGATTCTCAGTATGTAGACGATTATTATACTGGAACTAAAATTTTAGCTACTGGTATTGTTTATAACACAGATCTTGTATCTGAAGCTCCTGAATCATGGGAAACATTCACAAACGAAGCGAATAAAGATTTATTAGCTATGCCAAGTCCTTTATATTCTGGTGCAGCGGCATATAATTTAGGTGTTTTAACTCGTAATGATGAGTTTGGTTGGGATTTTTATAAAGCTCTTCAAGCAAATAATCCTTTAGTGACTAAGGGAAATGGTGGAGTATTGGAAAACGTGGCATCTGGTGAAAAACAATATGGAATGATTGTCGATTATCTAGTTCAAAGAGCTGTTAATGATGGTTCCCCAGTGGCATTCGTTTATCCAAAAAATGGTGTTCCTGTAATTACTGAACCAATCGGAATTATGCAATCAACTGAAGAAGAAGAAATTGCTAAAGCATTTGTTGACTTTGTTCTTTCCCAAGAAGGTCAAGAATTGCAAGCTGAATTGGGTTATGTTCCTATACGTAAAGGTATTCAGGCTCCTGAGGGATTAAAGGCTGTTGATGAAATTGAAAATGTATTGACTGCTGACATGAAAGAGCTCTTTGAAAACCGTGAGTCAGATAAGGAAGAATTTGATCAATTATTTGCTCAATAGAAGAGGGGACTTGTCTTGAAAAATCAATTTCAGAAAAATGAAAAGGGGACAACGGCAACGTTGTTTCCTTTTCTTCAATTAACAACAAAATTTAGTCGCTTGGGCATTATTTTATTAATCTTTATTTTCTTCGCTTTACCAGTTATTAGGTTAATGTGGATGAGCTTTTCGGGAGAAAATGGATTAAGTTTCGATTTTTATAATGAAATATTGAGTGATTCTAGAACTTGGGAAGTGTTAGGGAACACACTAATTGTTGTATTGGGATCCATGACTATCGCAACGATTCTTGGTGTAACGATTGCATGGCTAATTGCCTACACTAATCTACATTTAAAAGGGATTATTCAACTATTAATCTTTTTACCTTTTGTTATACCTTCCTATGTATCCTCATTAGCTTGGGTTCAATTTTTTCGTTCAAAAGGGTTATTTTCTAAAATAGTTGGTCTACTCGGAATCAATATTGGAAAGATTGACTTATATAATTTTGGGGGAATTATATTTGTTATGGGAATCACCATGTACCCACTTGTTTATATGTTTACAGTTAATGCTTTTAGGCAGATTCCTAGAGATGCTGAAATAGCTGCTAAAGCTTCAGGAGCTTCTTCTTGGACTGCCTTCTCTAGGATAACGGTCCCTATGGCGTTACCAGGTATCGCTGGAGGAATGTTTATAGCCTTTTTGGGGTGTTTGGATAACTTTGGGATTCCAGCATTCTTAGGGACTCCCGCAAACATCGATGTCTTAACTACTTATATTTATCAACAAATTATTGGGTTTGGTCCAACTGCTTTTAATAGGGCTTCGGTTTTATCCATGTTGTTAACTCTAATTGCCTTGATTGTTATGGCTTTTCAATGGATGGTTACACGAAAATCAAGAGCATTGGAAACGGGTAAAATTGATTTAAAACCAAGATATATCCTGGGACGTTCAGGTTGGCTAATTGAAATGTTGTTGTGGTTATTTTTAATTACAACTTCAATATTACCGTTAATTTCCTTAGTAGTTGCACCATTAATTAAGGCTGTTGGATTAGATTTTTCTTTAGAAAATTTAAGTCTAAAAAATTATGAGTTTGTTTTAAACAATCCTCAAACACAGTCTGCTATTTTTACTTCATTGAAGCTAGCAGGTATTTCTTCAGTAGTTATCTTATGCTTTGCCAGTGTTTTTGCTTACTTTAGGGTTCGTTTTAATAATGGTTTTTTGAGAGTCATTGAGGCATTCATTACAATTCCATATGCCTTACCTGGGACAGTTTTCGCTCTATCAATGATCTTTGCTTGGATGCAGCCTTTTCCCGGTTGGAATCCAGGAATTTATGGATCGATATGGATTTTATATATTGCTTATATAACTCGTTTTATGATTGTTCAAGTTAGAAGTGCGATAACAGCCTTTGGTCAAGTTGATGAATCGATAGAAGAAGCTTCTGAGATTTCGGGTAGTCGAGGAAGAGGGAAATGGTTGAAGGTGATGCTCCCTTTGATATTACCAAGTATTCTTAGTGGAACCGTCTTAGTCTTTTTACAAGCCTTGACCGAACTCACTGTATCCTCCTTGCTATATTCATCAAGTTCAAAAACGATTGGAGTCCAAGTTTTAAGCTATCAACAAGCAGGATATACATTAAACGCTACTGCTTTTTCAAGCGTTATTGTTGGTTTAATTATATTGACATATCTGGTCATCTTGATTATTCAAAAGTTTGTCGAAAGAAAGAGGTAAGCTATGAGTATTGAAATAAAACATCTAACGAAAAGGTTTAATAAGTTTACTGCATTAAATGATATTAATTTAGAAATTAAGGAAGGAGAATTTGTTGCGATACTTGGACCATCTGGGTGCGGTAAAACAACACTATTGAGGTTATTAGCTGGATTTGATAGTCCAAGTGACGGTCAAATATTAATGAATAATAAAATAGTTTCTAGTCCTAATAATACTTTGAAAGCAAATCAAAGAGATGTAGCTATGGTGTTTCAGAATTTTGCCTTATGGCCTCATATGACAGTAGCAGAACATATTCAATTTCCTTTAAGGTACGACCGGTTTGCTCGGAATGATTATGTTAAAGATCCCAAAAAAAGAGTTGATGAAGTGATTTCAATTATTAATTTGGAAGAAAAAAAGGATCGCTTTCCTTCTGAGTTATCCGGTGGTCAAAAACAAAGAGTTGCTCTAGGTAGAGCAATTGCACCAGAACCAAAATTATTGTTGATGGATGAGCCTTTAAGTGCATTAGATGCAGAATTAAGAATTGAAATGCGTAGAGAAATTCAAAAAATTCATCATCATACCAATGCAGCGATTGTCTATGTGACTCATGACCAAAGCGAAGCCCTAGCTATGGCAGATCGTATTATTGTAATGAATATGGGAAGAGTTGAGCAGGTTGGTACCCCAGAAGAAATATACTACAATCCTGAAACAGTATTTGTATCAGAATTTGTAAGTAAGGCAAACCTAGTCAGGGGTTCTTGGTCAAATGAAGGATTTCGATTGGAAAACTCAAAAATATTATGGCCTTTTAATTCTACACCGATGAATATACGTCAGAAAAACTTTTATTTATTAAGACCAGAAGAAATAACTTTAGATTATATCGATGATAGATCAACAGAGTCTAACTTAGTTGGTCGGATTGAGACTTGTCAGTTTCAAGGTCAAGAGTACCGATATACTCTTGAAACAAGAGATCAAATATTGACGGTTGTTCTGCCGATTAAAGATAAGATTTCAATAGGTGAGGAAGTAGTGATTATTCCCAGAATTAATGAGGTGAAATAAATGCTTCAAGTAAAGATTCTTGGATATTGGGGCGGGTTTCCTGTAAATGGTGGAGGAAGTTCAAGCTATCTCATAGAAACGGACCATAGTAAGATATTATTTGATATGGGATCTGCTAGTGCTCATGAATTAAGCCAACAAATAAGATATCAAGACCTAGATGCAATATTTTTAAGTCATTGGCATCATGATCATTCTACAGATATATTTACATATGAGCATGCATGGAAGGTATTATTGAACAACCATCATGTGGACCATAAGCTAAAAGTCTTTGTTCCATCACTTAATGATTTTACAAAGCATTTAAAATTAAATTCACTAAGCTTAGAAGTTATAGAACCAAATAAGATATACTATCATAAGGGGATAAGTATTCAAGCGGTAGCAGTAATGCATACTATTCAATGCTTTGGTTTTAAAGTGAATTATGAGTCTAAATTATTTTTTTATACTGCTGATACAAGTTATTTTAGTGGATTAATCGATTCTTGTAATCAAGCAGACTTGTTAATCTGTGATGCAACAAACTTTAAAGGAAGTAATCATTCTTCTGGTAGAGGACATATGTCTCCCCAAGAAGCGATTTGTTTAGCAGAACAAGCGCAAGTTAAGAGGGTGATACTAAGTCATCTTCCTTCAGATATTAAACTGACTCAGGAAGAAAGAAAGATGAACAGTCGCTATCCCGATGAATGGGTTAGATTAGCATCACAGATTGATGCGTATGAAATTACTTAGTTAAATAAAAGGGTTAAGTTCTTGTTATCTTTACCCTAGCTCCTCCTTGCCCCTTTTGAATATAGATTGCATTGAGATTGAGTTTCGTACGCAGTCCGCCTTCCAACCTTTCAGGCTTCCAGAGCGTTGCTACCGAACCTCAATCTTTTTTGTTTGCTTAACTTTTAGGTGCAGGGAGGGGCTAGAGTGAATCTTACATTTATCCGGTATAACAATATATAATGGCTCTATGTCAAACATACTAAAATTAGTAGTGTAGTATCCACGACGGTGGTATTACACTACTATTTTTTTATAGTAGATGTGAAGTATTTGAGACCGACAACCCTAGAGGATTTTAAAATTCGTATGTCAAACAGGTCCACTTCACTATTTTTGTTTAATTTGTTTGGCTATCGTAGACTCTGGGCTGAGTTATGTA
>NZ_KV802391.1:0-48617 GCF_001810675.1 Facklamia sp. HMSC062C11
GGGGAAAATGGCCAAGCTGAGTCTGTTGGTGATATCTTGGAGGTTGGAACGGATCCAGTTAAATGGACCGGTTTAGATAAGACGAATAACGAAGGACAGGATTATACTTACTTCGTGAAAGAAGTCGACAAATCAGGAAATCCATTGATTTTACCAAACTTCAAGAAAGAAGAAAAAGGCTTGGAAGTCATTAATACTTACGTTCCAAATACCATTGATATTACAGCGACTAAGCGTTGGGTCAATGGGAAAAAGCTTCGCCAAGAAGTCTACTTCAAGCTCTTCCGTAAGGTAGGGGAAAATGGTCAAGCTGAGTCTGTTGGTGACTTGAAGCAAGTGGCAACAACCGATCAAGCGTCGGTGACTTGGAATCAACTTGCTAAAACCAATGACCAAGGTCAAGACTATATCTACTTCGTCAAAGAAGTCGATCATCAAGGTAATGAATTGACTTTGGAACACTTCGATAAGTTGGAAGATGGATTAACGGTTACCAATACATTCGTAATTCCTAAGACCCAGATTGAAGTGACCAAGCAATGGAAGGGTGGTCCAAGTGATCATCCAACTATCACGATTCACTTGTTACAAGATGGTAAGATAATAAATTCGATTCAATTATCAAATGGTAATGTGCATTATCAATGGCTCGATCTTCCAGCAACCGATGAAGATGGCAATCGCTATACTTATACGGTCGAGGAAGATGAGGTCCAAGGATATAAGAAGGAAATTAGTGGAGATCAAACGAATGGCTTCACGATTACTAATGAATACATTCCAAATATTCCACCAGAAGAACCTCCTCATACCCCTGAAATTCCAGAAGTTCCTGAAAAACCAGAAGAACCTGAAAAACCGGAAGAGCCGAAGGAAAGAAAGCGGGTACCACAATTACCTCAAACAGGTGAAAACAATCTCACTGGAATTCTATTATTAGCAGTCCTATGTCTAGTCATTGGAGGAGCAATCCTCATCTACAAAGGTCGCCGCAAATAAGTTGAATTCTCTTGAAAAGCCGGCTGTCTTAGGACAGTCGGTTTTTTAGTTTGCTTTTGGAGAATGGTCTTTGCGTGCGAATTTTGATAGACAAGTTCATTGAAAGTTAATTGCCGTTTTTATTTTATAACAATCCGTTCGGTCCTTCTATTTGACGGATCTTTCATTGGATCCCCATAATATTTGGGCTTTCTTAAGAAAAAGATGCAAATCCCCAATTATCTGGTGAAAACCCCAATTCTTTGAACAGCAATTCGATAATGAGAATGATAATGAGAATAAGAATGATAATGAAAAAGATAAAGATAATGAAAATAATAATGTAAATGTGAATGATTATGAATGAATGATGTCCGATTCCGTACTCCTTGATTCCTGCTGATTATTGATTTTAGATATTAGCCGTTTGCCTCTTGGTACTTTCAATCAATCATAGGTGAAAAGGATCGCTTATTGGTCCTGTTTGAGTTGAAACAGCTTATATTGGCTTAATTATCGCTTTAGAGGGGTGTTGGTTCGTTTTGGATAGAAAAAGATCCTTATTTGGTCTTAATTGGCTTCGTAGGGATTATTAACGGCGAATAGAGAGTCTTTATTTTTGGACTAGATAATCGGCATTCTTTGTTAGGAAATTTAAAAAAATAAAATCCTGATTCATTGAACGTGCATCCAATGGATCAGGATTTTTAAAATGATGGCTCGTCTAGTAGTAATAATCATTGCCAGAAGATTCAGGGGCGTAATCGACACCTTGCGTATAGATGCCATTAGCATTCCAAAGGAGAAACTCGTGGACCCCATTTTCCTCCAGGGCAACGATCTGTTGTTGAACTTGGGTCGGTCCATATTCTTGGAAGGTACCAGCTGGCATTCCATAAGAAGTAAAGTCTTGTAACCAAGGTCTGGTGACAACCGGATTAGATACAGTATCGAGCAATAGTTTCTCGGAATAGATATATTGGTTGACCAGATTATAGGGTTCTAAGTCTGGATAGGCAATCCCGAAGAAGCCGGGACCCCAGTGGGATGGATAGATCATGGAGGAGATCACATCGACGCGTTCGGCCATGTCTTTGAAGTCTTGTCCGATCCCGCGAACATCGGCGCTATTTTGAGCGATGGCGGTGTAACCGAAGACGTCGGCTGAGATATCAGCACCGTATGGAGCTAACTGGTCTTTAGCATATTCCAGGTAGCCATTGATGGCGTAGACACGTTCTTGACCGAATTTTTCGGGGTCATCGGTGACATAGGCCGCAAAATCTCCCAAGTCATAGGTCAATTGACTGGCAAACGTCTCGAAACCTTCAGGGAAGCGGACGTAGTCAAATTGAACTTCCTTGAATCCTAGCTTGGCCGCTTCGATGGCAACTTGGACATTATAGTCCCAAACATCCTTCAAGAAGGGATTGATAAATTGGGACCCATTGCCATCTTGCCAGATCTCGCCGGTTTGGCTGTCTTTAAAGGAGAAGTCGGGCTTGTCGTCAGATAAGCGATTGTCCTTAAAGGTAACGATCCGGGCAATTGGATAGATTTGATGTTTTTCTAATTCTTTGAGAATTTGCTTGTAGTCGACATTGCCAGTGACATGTTTTTGGATGAGTTCATTTTTGGTATCGACGTCACTAAGAATATTGCCGTAGTCATCTTTAAAGTCGATAACGACAGCATTGAGGGCGGTTTGGTCGATATAGTCGATGAGTTGTTTGAATTGTTCAGGATCGCCAAAGACGCTTTGAGGCAGGTAGATTCCCTTGACTCCTTCCTTGGGGTAGGGAATTTGGATGCCGGAATCATAGAAGAGGGAAGAAGGGAGTTCTTCTGGAGCCGTTAGGATCGGCTTATTATAGGGTTTTAATCCCTCGTATTGATTGGCTTTACCTTGGTTGAGCTTATTATTAAAGGCGACGACTTCATCATTGGAGTAGGTCGGCTTTAATTCTGGCATGGAATAATCTTCTGCTTGAGTAGCTTGGTCCTTATTTTTGAAGGATTGACAGGCTACCAGACCTAAGCAAGCGATTAAGAGCAGGATTTTTTTGACTGAGTTGCTTTGACGCTTAATAGACATTTCATCCCTCCTTTAGGATTTTTCAGTGAGGTTGACCAGGTAGACCTTGAGGTTTACTAAGAGGGAATTCAAGGGATCGAAGTTGGCGATCACCTGGTCGAGATTCATATTATTCTCTGTATAGAGTTGGTTGATATTATTGAAGACCTTGAAGAAGGACTCATGATTGGTTTTGGTGTTGGCTAAGGCCTTAAAGGTTGCGGTTTCTTGTTTGAGATTCGTCCGGTATTGTGCGACATAGGTGTTCAGATCTTGATTAAGTTGTTTAACATATTCAATCAGTTTTTGGACTTGTTCCTTGGGAAGCTGTTCCTTATCAGGCAGGCTGTTCAATTCTTCGACCATCTCTTGGAGGGTGTTTTGGCTTTTTGCGATCTCATCGATCAGAGCTTGGCGCTTGCTGATGTTCTCGGCCAGTGGAGTATCACTGCTTAAAAAGGCACTGAGGTCCTCGCTTTGCTTGAGGGTGGCTTCAAAGTTCGCCTGTAAATCAAATTCTCGGTTTTGGACTTCAGAGATCTTACCAATAATATTGGTGACATGATCTTGGATTAATCCGATGGCTCGATTAGCACGCTGAATCGAACGACCACAGCCGCTTACTAAGAACAAGATTGAGATGAGGATGAGCACTAATTTTGTTTTTTTCATCGTTAACTCCTTATCTAAATGGACTGCAATGTCTTAATTGCTATTCCACTTCGGATTGGTTTATAATAAAGAGTATTATAAACAGGGCTATTATAACAAACTAAGCAGCAAGTCGACAAGTGGGGGGCTTTGTATGGGGATTTTGATCATTTTGGGAGTCTTGATCTTAGATCAAGCAGTGAAATTTTATATTCAAACAAACTTCGCTTTACATGAAGCTAGGCCTGCTATTAAGGGCTTGTTCCAATGGTTCTATCTGCATAACGACGGGGCAGGCTGGGGGCATTTTGCGAATCAGCGTTTTTTCTTGATTACGATCTCCACGCTTGCGGCGGCCTATTTGTTTTATTTATGGCGATATGAGGCCCAGGATTCGCGGATAGCCAAGCTGACTTACAGTTTGCTTCTAGGGGGGACCTTGGGGAATCTGCTAGACCGAATTCGTTTAGGGTATGTCGTGGATATGATTGACTTGACTTTTATGGATTTTCCAGTCTTTAATGTGGCAGATATGGCCTTGACCTTGGGGGGATTTCTGCTCATTGTGCTATTAATAACTGATTCTCGAAAGAAAGGAGGGGTTGAATGATTACGGATCAAACAATTCAATTGAATCAGCAAGTTAACCATCAAGGACGTCTAGATAAGGTGTTGGCAGGGCTTCTTCCAGGAGTCAGTCGAACGCAAGTGAAGGACTTGATTCAAGCGGGTAAGGTTCAAGTAAATGGAGAAGTTCAAAAGGCCAAATTCCAATTGCAAGGGGGTGAGTGTTTAAGCATTCAAAGTCCCGATCAAGAGACGGTTGAAGACATAGCTGTTCTAGCTGAGGATCTTCCATTGGATATTGTCTATGAAGACGACTGCCTCTTAGTGATTAATAAGCCTGCTGGAATGGTGGTTCACCCCTCGAAAGGCCATCCCAGAGGAACCTTGGTCAATGGACTTCTTTATTATCTGAATGGTCAGTTGGCTCAAGGATCCGCTGCTTATCGACCAGGCATTGTTCATCGAATTGATAAGGATACCTCTGGGCTCTTGGTGGTTGCTAAGACCGATCAGGCGCATCAAGCCCTAAGTCAACAGCTAGGGGATCATAGTCTAGCTCGGACCTATTTGGCGGTGGTTCATGGACAGGTCAAGGAGTCCGAAGGAGAGATTCACTTGCCCCTTAAGCGTGACCCCAAGAACCGACTACGATGGCATGTTGATGCTCAAGGTAAGGAAGCCTGGACGGACTTTCGTGTATTGGCGGTGGGAGAATATTATTCTTTACTCAGCTTAAAACTACATACGGGGCGGACCCATCAGATTCGGGTTCACCTGGAAGCCATTGGTCATCCGATTATCGGGGATCCTGTATACCGCCGTGGATTAGAAGGACAAAAAGGCCCTTATGTTCATTGGACGGATGGTCAGTACTTGCATGCTTATCAACTTCGCTTTCGTCATCCGGTTAGTCAGGAATGGATGACCTTTACTTGTCCGATTCCCGCAAGGATGCAAGCGATGATTGACTCCTTACCAATAAAAAGGGGTGATCTCTATGTCTAAGACCCCTGAAAAAATCCTTGAAAAGATTCGTCATCTCTTATCCCTAGCCGAAGATGGGAAGAATGATGAAGAGAGTCAGACGGCCTTATTGATGGCACAAAAGCTGATGGTCAAGTATAAAATCTCGCAAGATCAGGTTTCTAAGGAACATCCTGAAGAGATTCAACTCAAGTCGCTATCGGTCTATAAGCGCCTTTATTGGTGGGAGAAGACGCTGGCTGGAATTATTGCGGATAATTTCCGTTGCATGCTCTATGTGCAAAGCAACAAGCTCCCTCATCAATCTTCGATTCAGCGTAAGATTGTCTTCATGGGCTATCCAGAAGATATTGAGCTAGCCTATGAGATTTATCATCTAGCGGCGGAAGCGATGCGCTATTATGCCAAGATCTACCTGACGGATCCTAAGCGTCAACAAGAAAATATTCCAGAAAAAGACCGACGCAAGGCCTATTATCTGGGCTTCTTGGATGGTCTAGCGGAAAAATTCAAACAGCAACAAGCCGATCTGCAAGCAGAAAATGAACGCTATGCCTTAGTGATCCAGACACCTCAAGCGGTCAAAGAAAAGTTTAATCGTGAGGTCAAAGGCTCCTTGGCCTTTAATCAACCGGTCTATGCGGAGACGAGTCAGTCCTATCGAACAGGCTATCGTCAAGGACGACGGGTTGAACTCAATCAGAATAAAGGACGTTTAGAAGATGGTTCTTCTAAATAAGCAAATCATAAAGGACTCCTTGGTTTACGAGTAATCGACCAAGGAGTCCTTTTTAGTTGTTATTTATTCGATTTCTTCCTGGCAGCAATAGAGTTGAGGATAGTTATGGCATTCTGGATTTCGAGGATGACAGATTTGCCGGCCAAAGAGGATGAGGGATTGATGGGCTTGACGCCAGTCCTTGGGATCTAAGACTTGGCAGACCCGACGTTCAACCTCTCTAACTGTGGCACCTTGATCGACAATCTTATGGTGAAGGCAGATTCGATGAATATGGGTATCAACGGCAAAGGCTGGAATATCAAAACCGACGCTTAAGACGACATTGGTTGTCTTACGACCGACTCCGGCCAGTGCTTCTAAATCCTTGCGACAGTTTGGTACTTGGCCGTGATGGTCATTGACTAATTGTTGGGCGGCTTGGACTAGATACTTCGCTTTATTGCGGTATAAGCCCAGACTCTTGATATAGGTCTCAACTTCGCTGGGGCTGGATTTTGCTAACTCAAAGGGCGTGGGATAAGCCTTAAAAAGAGCGGGAGTAACTTTGTTAACTTGAACATCAGTTGTTTGGGCGCTGAGCATGACAGCTAAGAGTAATTGATAGTGATTATCGAAGTTTAGTGCTGGCTTAGCATCGGGGAAGAGGTCCATCATGGCATGTAGGGTCTGGTAGGCACATTCATCAGTGAGCATAATAAGTCCTTTCTAATTCTTGCTTGTTATTACGGATAGTCTACCATGAATTGAGAGATTAATTAAGGCTTAACATTGTCTTTAATATTTTTAATAAAAATTCTAAATATGGAATTGACAACGCTTTCGATATCGCTTACAATGCTTATATTATCACAGAAAGGAGGATATGGAATTTCTTAGCAAATTTTAATAAAAAGGAGGTATTGAGGTGAAGAAACGTCCTCAAACGATTTCTTGGCTGTTACTATCGTCCATGCTCTTAATGTCCATGGCAACAGGTCGTGTCCAAGCGACGGATTTGCCACAAGCAGATGGCATCGAAGTTAGCCAAGATCTTCCGATCACTTCCCCATTAAATGATCAAGTAGATCTTGATTCTAGCCAAGAAATTCATGAAAAAGATACACCCGCGCCGGCGGTTGCTGAAGGCGATCCAGCAAGCCTGCCTGTGCAATCAGACCTTGAAGCTCAAGCGTCGAATGAAGCTCCCTTACAAGTGGAGGAAGACGCTGTTCAAGCGACCAGCAGTGAGGTCACTGAGACAAGCTTGCCTGAAGAAAAGTCAGTCGCAGGCCAAGCTTCAGAAGAAGCTGCCGAGTCTTCACTAGAAGGCACGGCAAGCGCTGAACAGTCAACGGAAGCTCAAACTGAATCGGTTGAGGCAGAGGATCTGGCAGTAATCGTGGAATTAAATAGCGATACAGCCCTAGATCAAGCGGATTATGCCGACAAAGAAGCCTTTAATGCGGCCAGTCAATTAGCTAAAACACGGATTCAAGCACAAATTGACCTGGTGAAAGGCCTGATGAAAGATCGAGGCTTTGACTTAAAGGTGGATTATGACTATTCAACGGCTTTTGCTGGATTCTCAACGCGGACATCCAAGCAAGCAGTGGATATTCTAAAAACATTGAAAGAGGTCAAGGCAGTTACCGAGCAAGGAGCCATTCAAGCTCCAAAGCAAGGGACACAGATGTTGAATTCATCGGATCAAACCGGATTGGATCAATTATTGCCTCACGGTATTGACTACCAAGGGGAAAATATGGTGGTGTCCGTTATTGATACCGGGGTTGATCCGGACCACAAAGACCTCGTCCTTGAAGATAGCGTCGAAAAACGCTATGACAAGGAGACCATGGAGGCTAAGATTAAAGAATTGAATCTGCCGGGTCAATGGCTATCTAACAAGATTCCTTACGCCTATAACTATGCGGATCGCAATCAAATTGTGAAGGATACCAATGAGCACGGTCTGCATGTGGCAGGGACGATCGGTGCCAATGGTGATTTAGAAAATGGTGGCATCAAGGGAGTTGCACCGCACGTTCAACTCTTGGTGATGAAGGCCTTCTCGAATGACCAATTGACCTCAGTGGTTTATACCGATATTTACCTAAAAGCCATTGATGATTCGATTAAACTAGGCGCCGATGTGATTAATATGTCACTTGGATCTATGGCCGGTTTTTCGACGGATGCCTTGTCGCCTTTGAATCAAATGTTTAAGAAGGCACGAGAACACGGTATCGTCATTGCGGTTGCGGCAGGGAATGACCACAATAATTCCTGGATAGGCAATAACTATCCTGATTATCCGGAATACAATAACCTAGACAAGAACCCTGACCAAGGTTTAGTCGGTAGTCCGGCTAGTGAAGAGAATTCTTTATCGGTTGCTTCCTTCGAGAATAACAAATTGATGTCGAATTATCTCGATTACAAGGATTCAAACCAACAAGAGAATTTGATGGGGACGAACCCTGCTGAAGAGATCTATCATAATGACTATCACTCAATTGTTCTTAAGGACCTAGGTAAGGAAGAGGAATATGCTGCCGATGAAGATCTAACTGGTAAGTATGTTCTTATTCAACGGGGTCAAAGTTCTTTTGGTGAGAAATACCGGATTGCGATTGAAAAAGGTGCAGCTGGGGTCGTTATCTATGATAATGCGGAAGCAGACTTTGCCATGAATATGATTGGGATTGATGTTCAAGCGGATAAGCCAGTCATGTTCATTCGGATGAAGGATGGCTTGAAGCTAAAAGAGGCCATCTTGAATGGTATGAACCCACAAGTTCGCATTCCTAAAGGACAAACCTCGTTACCTTCTCCTAAAGCCGGTGACTTAAGCGACTTCTCTTCTTGGGGACCAACTGGTAACTTAAGCCTAAAACCAGAGATTGCGGCACCTGGAGGAAACATCTACAGCTTGATGTCTGACAATCGTTATCAAACAATGTCAGGAACCTCCATGGCAACTCCACATATTGCTGGTTTGTCTGCTCTCTTACTGCAACATCTCTATCAAGAAGGAATTCTTAAGCGAGGCGACCAAGGACAGCCCGATCCTCGTGCGGCAGAAATGCTTAAGTTAATCTTAATGAACACCGCTGTTCCTAAAGACAACAAGGCTAAGGCAGATGCTAGTTACTATGGCCCAAGCCAACAAGGAGCGGGAATGGTTAACATCTATAAAGCGATTCTTAACCGTGTTTTGGTGACGGCTCAAAATGATCACGACCAAGTTGCGGATGGTAAGTTAGAAATCGGTCAGGTTCAGGATGAATTCCAAGCCAAGTTACAAGTGGAAAACACCGGAAAGATCGATGCTGAATATACGGTGGAATATATTTTACTAGCTAGCCAAGTAGATGGGTCTGGTCGCTACACAGAAACAAACGCCCTAGCACAAAAATCAGCTTTAGGACGTATTTCTGTGGCTGCTGGTCAAAAGTTAGACTTGAACTATACTTTATCTACGTTTGATGTGCCTAATCAACAATTAGTTGAAGGTTACTTCTTCTTCCATTCTGCTAATGAAGCTCTTTATCCGAGTCTTTCCTTGCCATTCTTAGGCTTTAAGGGGGATTGGTCAGCGCCTCATTTCGTGGATGAGATTCATGATTTTACTAAGAATCCACGCGAAGAATCGAACTTCAAGCCGATCGACTATCCAAATGGGGGTACTGATAAGACTGCCTTTGTGATTTCAAATCCTAAGGGTGGCTATGATTATTGGAATGCCTTCAAGGTGGACGACAAACGTTATGTTTTCGTTAATACTTGGAAACAAGTTAATAATGGTCCTAATGAAGTCGTGCCGGTAATTTCTTTCTTACGGAATGCGACCGATGTTCATTACTTGATTAAAGACCAAGAAGGTCGTGTGATTCGTCAATTAATGATTGATAATAAAGTCTGGAAAGCCGGTCGAATCTATCAAAACCAATATGCATTTTTAAGTAAGCTAGATGGTGCTGCATGGGATTTGACCAATATCCTAGGTCAAAAAGTCGCTGAAGGCAGCTATATCTATGAGATTAATGGGGTTATTGATTACCCAGGAGCTAAGCGCCAAGTCTATCAATATGAAATTATTGTCGATAATACGAAGCCTCTTGTAGAAACCCAATTGGACAATGACCAACTTCAAGTCAAGATGACCGATCAAGGTTCAGGCTTAACTGGTGTAGAGATCTATCACCCTGGTAGTGATCAATGGTTCGGTTGGATTCCAATCGATCGTGAACGCAAAGCACGGACGCTTCATGAAGAAGTGACTTATCACTTGGATGAATTGTTAGGCGATCTGTGGGGTGAGTTTGAATTGTTAGTCTATGACAATTCAGGTAATGTGACTTCTTTAATGATCAATCGTGGTGAGGATCCAAATCCACCAGCTGACCAAGAAGAAGCTCCAGGCCAAGAAGAACCAAATCAACCTCAAGAGCCTGATCAACCAGGCCAAGAAGAAGACAAGGTGGACCGTAATCCAGTCCAATTACCTGGCCAACAAGAAGGTCCTTACACCGATCAAGCAGGTGTGACTACTCAAGAATTACCAAAAATCAAACTCATTAATCCAAATTATTATTTGGCGAATAATAAGGAATCGGGCTTGATTGAATTCAACGGAGAGTTAATGAACTTCAAGGAAATTCATGATTTACAAGTCAACCTATTAGACGATCAAGGTCGAGTAGTTTTAGCTAACCTTCCTTATGAACTAGTTAAGGTTCATACGCAAAATGCCAGCAAAGACTTGGATAGCACCGTCTTTGAATTTGCCGGTAAGGCCGATCTTCACCAAACCGATAAAGGGGTATCGGGTGTTGTATCTGGCCAATATTGGTTAGATGTAACGGTCTATACTTTATCTGAAAAGGATCACCTCGTGAGTCATAATATTAAACGGCAATTCCGTTTGGATGGTCAACGCCCGATCTTCAAGTCGATTCAACAAGTGGCTTCTGATCGTCCAGGTTATGTGGCCTTCGAGATTGATTACCAAGAGAATATGAACTACTTGGAACTCTGGGCTAATAATCATTTATTAGAACGTTTGGATGCGACATTCTTGACCCTAGAGCCATGGGAATTAAAGGGTAAGAAGACTTATTATATACCAGATCAAGTTATCGGCACTGAATTGAATTTCAAAGCCTATGATGATGCTCAGGGTAATGAAAGCATTCAGACCCTTCTAGTTCAAGACTTACCGCTTAAAGAGGCGGAAGAAGAACCACAACCGGAAGAACCAGAAGAACCTCAAGTACCTGGAGAAGAAAGCCCAAGTCCATCTGAAGAAGCCGGTCTACAAGACGCTAAAGCTGCCTTAAAGGCCAAGATTCGTCAGGATTATGACTTAACGGAAGTTCAAATCAAAGAATTGGATCAAGCAATTGAAGCAGCTAAGACTAATGCGGAATTAATCGATGCCCGCATTATCCCAAGAGCTCAAGCCTTTGAAGATAGCCAAGCACAAACACCGGAAGAACCAGAAGTACCTGGAGAAGAAAGCCCAAGTCCATCTGAAGAAGCTGGTCTACAAGACGCTAAAGCTGCCTTAAAGGCTAAGATTCGTCAGGATTATGACTTAACAGAAGCTCAAATCAAAGAACTGGATCAAGCGATTGAAGCAGCTAAGACTAATGCGGAATTAATCGATGCTCACATTATCCCAAGAGCTCAAGCTTTTGAAGATAGCCAAGCACAAACACCGAAAGAACCAGAAGTGCCTGGAGAAGAAGAACCACAACCGGAAGAACCACAAGTACCTGGTGAAGAAAATCCAAGTCCAGCTGAAGAAACAGGAGAAGCCGAAGAGAATCAACCAAGTTGTGAAACTAAGGATGAGGAAGAAGCTGACTTAGATCAAAACCATCAATCCGATCGAGAAGACTCAAGGAAGCCAGCGCTAGATGGCAATAAGAATCAATCGTCAGTCTCTGAAAGTCAAACTAGCCAAACAAGCAAACAAGTCACTCATTCTAGTAAGGCTCAAGCTAGTCTTGTTCCTTTAAAGGCAAATCGGACTTCTTCGAAAAAAGCGACTGGACAAGCTGCTAAAGAAGCCAAAAAAGCTAAAGCAAGTGACGATGTATTTGATCGCTTAGTAGCAGGTTTGCTAAAAGAAGCTCGTCCACAGGAAAAGGACAATCTATTAGCGCTTCTGATAGCACGTCTTTGCCAAATTGCGTCAAACAAGCCATCAAAAACAGGATACTGGCACTGGTTATGGCAATTGTATTATACTTATAAGCAAATTGAATTGGCTTTACTTGCTTGGATCTAAAGTGAGTTAAGCCATCAAGTACTCGTCGATCGCCTGAGTGCTTGACTCTAAGGATCTTATTCAAATGGGGTGAGTAAGATCGATAAATACTAAGCCTTTTCTCATCTGAGGAAGGGCTTTTTTGGTTTTTCTTTTTCCATAATGGGGTATAATGGATGAAGACGCTACACTCAGAAAGGAGCGCTTATGCAGACTATCAAAAAAGTTTTAATCGCGAATCGGGGCGAGATCGCTATACGAATTATTCGTGCTTGTAAAGAATTAGATATCAAAACCGTCGCAATCTATTCAACCGCAGATATTGGAACCCTTCACCGGCAAAAGGCGGATGAGTCTTATTTAATTGGTGAGGGAATGGATCCAACCCAGGCCTACTTGGATATCGAGGGCATTATTGCCTTAGCCAAGCAAAAGGGTGTGGACGCTATTCACCCGGGTTATGGTTTTTTAAGTGAGAATCAAACTTTTGCAAGACGCTGTCAAGAAGAGGGAATTATTTTTATTGGTCCTCGGATCGAACACTTACAGATGTTCGGAGATAAGACGTCTGCTCGTCAAACAGCCATGGATGCTGGTATTCCGGTTGTTCCAGGGAGTCAAGGAGAGATTCACTCGGTTGAGGAAGTCTATCAATTCGCCAAGACCTATGGCTACCCAGTGATCCTTAAGGCACTCTCAGGTGGGGGTGGTAAGGGGATGCGCAAGGTGACTAATGACCAGGAAGCGGCTGATGCTTATCAATTAGTCCAATCCGAAGCACTTAAGTCTTTTGGCGATGCCAGACTTTATGTCGAAAAATATATCGAAAACCCTAAGCATATCGAAGTTCAGATCTTAGGAGACCAGGCAGGCAACTTAATCCATCTCTATGAAAGAGATTGTTCGATTCAACGTCGTCACCAAAAGGTGGTGGAGGTCGCCCCTTCCTTCTCCTTATCACCCGGTATGCGGCAAAAACTAACTCATGCTTCACTCCAATTAATGAAGCATGTTCATTATCTTAATGCAGGAACCTGTGAGTTTTTGGTAGCGGGGGATGATTTTTACTTCATTGAGGTAAACCCTCGAGTACAAGTGGAGCATACGATTACTGAATTAATCACCCATGTTGATATTGTTAAGACACAAATCTTAATTGCTCAAGGGGAAGACTTGCATGGGCCAGTGATCAATATTCCTGATCAAACGGCGATCCCATTGGATGGGTATGCCATTCAATGTCGAATTACGACGGAAGATCCACTCAATCACTTTGCACCGGATGCTGGCCATATTACGGGTTATCAATCACCGGGGGGCTATGGGGTTCGACTGGATGCAGGGGATGCCTTTACAGGGGCGAACATCTCACCTTATTATGACTCTCTATTGGTTAAAATCTCTACCTATGCACCATCGATTAAAGCGACGGTTGATAAGATGAAGCGTGCTTTGTCTGAATTGCGAGTGCGTGGATTGAAGACGAATATTGGCTTCTTACAAAATATTATGCAGGATGAAGACTTCGTTCAAGGCAATTACGATACCGGCTTTATCGATCATAAACCGAGCCTCTTTGAAATTACTCCTTCAAGAGACCGTGGATCCAAGATCTTGCAATACATTGGGAATGTCTCTATTAATGGATTCCCAGGTGTCCAAAAAGAAGACCACAAGCCGCATTTTGCCAAGCGACCTATCTTACGATCAAGCAATCATTCCGTCAATGAGTCTGGTTTTAAACACTTGCTCGACCAACAAGGCCCCAAGGCGGTTATTCAAGCGATTCAGGAACAAGAACGGACACTATTAACGGATACGACCCTAAGGGATGCGCATCAATCTTTGATCTCTACACGCTTACGGACGGTGGATATGATACCAGCGGTTAGCTATATGAATCAGGAATTCCAGGACTATTTCTCCTTCGAAGTCTGGGGGGGAGCTACCTTCGATGTGGCTTATAATTTCCTCAAGGAGAGTCCTTGGGAACGATTAGATGCGATTCGTCAAGCAGCCCCTGACAGCCTCTTGCAGATGCTCTTTCGAGCTTCTAATGCGGTAGGCTATTCCAATTATCCGGATAATGTGATTAAGGCATTCATTCATGAAGCCGCTCAAAGTGGCATTGATGTCTTTCGGATTTTTGACTCTTTAAACTGGGTCGAAAATATGAAGCTGTCCATTGAGACGGCCTTACAAACCGATAAGCTGGTTGAAGGGAGCTTGTGTTACACGGGGGATATTCTCAATCCCCAACGGTCGGGCGTCTATGACTTGGCCTATTACGTCAAATTGGCTAAGGAATTAGAGGGGCTGGGTGTACATCTTTTGGCCATTAAAGACATGGCAGGTATCTTAAAGCCAGAAGCAGCCTATCAATTAATCAAGACTCTGAAAGAAGAAGTGGCACTGCCTATCCATCTTCATAGCCACGATACCTCGGGTAATGCCTTGGCCATGTATTCACGGGCAATTGACGCTGGGGTGGATATTTTGGATGTGGCTAATCAGGCCTTTTCTGGTCTTACCAGTCAGCCTAATGCCAGTTCTTTAGAGATCTTGCGGCAAGGTCGATCGAACAATATCCAAGCCCATATCAAGGCCAATGAAAAATTAGCGGATTATTGGAAGCTAACTCGCCAATACTACCGTGATTTTGAAAGCAAGCTCCAATCTCCTTGGCCCGGTGTCTATGAATATGAGATGCCAGGCGGGCAATATACCAATTTCCAATTTCAGGCATCGTCTTTAGGTTTAGCCGATCGTTTTGATGAGATTTTGGATAAATATAAATTGGTTAACCAACTATTAGGAGATATTACCAAGGTGACACCTTCCTCCAAGGTTGTCGGAGACTTAGCTCTCTTTATGGTTCAAAATGACCTCGACGAAAGTAGTCTCTACGAACGGGGAGCAGAGCTTGATTTCCCAGATTCAGTGGTCTCCTTTATGAAAGGAGAGATTGGACAGCCACCTAAGGGCATGAATAAGCAGCTTCAGGCCTTGGTCTTAAAGGGAGAAGCCTCCTATGAGGACCGACCCGGCAATCATTTGGCGCCTTATGATTTTGATAAGGCCAGAGAAGAATTAGCACTTATGACCAATCAGGCGATTACTGATCGTTTGGTTTTGTCCTATGCGCTGTATCCTAAGGTTGTCAAAGCTTTTCTAGAGTTTGTGGATGCCCATGACTTGATCTGGCGTTTAGACACGCCAACCTTCTTCCATGGAATGGATATCAATGAATCGATTCTTTATGAATTGGAGGAGGGTAAGACCATCTTGATTGAACTGGTCAATATTGGTCCAACCAAGGCGAATGGCTTTAAGACGGTTCACTTTGAAATTAATGGCTTGAACTATCGTAGTGAAGTCTTGGACCGGTCCTTTAAAGGGAAAGTCACAGTCAATCCTAAGGCTGACAAATCAAATCCAAATCAGATTGCGGCTTCGATGCCGGGCACGATCACCAAGGTCTTAGTCCAAGCCGGCGAATCCGTTAAACAAAACCAAACGCTTGTGATCAGTGAAGCCATGAAAATGGAGAATGCCATTAAGGCTCCCCGTGACGGTAAGGTAAAGGCCCTTCATATTGAAGAAGGTGCGCAAGTTTCGGCGGGTGATTTACTGTTAGAGCTTGATTCGATTAATTAGTCATTAAGTCTAAAATATAAGAATGAAAGAGGAATATTAATGAAAAAAGATACACGGACCTTTACTCTAGTGATGGTAGCAGTATTGATTGCGATAACCTGTGTGGCCACGATGTTAGTTCAAATTCCTATCCCTAATGGATCGGGTTATTTTAACTTAGGAGATGCAATTGTGATTACTTCGGGACTTTTATTTGGACCGGGGGTTGGCTTCTTAGTGGGTGGAATTGGTTCAGCTATGGCTGACTTCCTATCGGCCTATGCCTTCTATGCGCCTTTTACGCTTGTTGTTAAGGGCTTAGAAGGTTGTTTAGCTGGCTACCTTATTCATAAAGTGTCCAACAAGTGGTTAGCCAGTATCCTAGCAGGAGCTTTAATGGCTCTTGGCTATCTGATTGTGGATAGCTTGTTATATAATTTTGCGACAGCGAGTGGGGGTTTCCTAATGAATCTCTTCCAAGGAATGGTAGGGGCCTTTGTGGCTAGCTTGATTTATCCATTACTGGTCAAAAAGACGAGCCGTCGATTAAACTAATGGATTGCCATCAGCCCTCTCATAAAAGAGGGCTGGTTTTTTTGAAAGGATTCAAGTCGAAACGTTTTCATTTCAGTTTTATTTTTAGTATACTAAGCTTAATCATTGAAAGGAGTAGTGATGACTATGGATACAAAGACATGGATCTTAATCTTGATTATTGTGGTGGGGGTTATTTACTTTATCTACTACCGGCGCAAGCATCAAAAAGAGATTGACCATCTCACGCATCAAGGGGAGCCTGTCGCTGACCCACTAGGTAATAAGCCGGCTGACTTAGGTCTGGATGATTCAGTTAAACAACCGGAAGCGAGTGTTAAGGAAGACCAAGCGGTTAACTTGACTGGAGAAACGGTGACCATTGAAGCTACACCTGCTACAGACCATCCAACTTTGACTTTTAAGGAATTGTTAAGTCAAGAAAAAGGGGCTCATGGTCAATTGCAGGGCGAACTTGTCTCATTCTATACGCAAGATCTACAAGTGGAAGGTGCCAAGGCCTTGGGGTCACTCTTAATGGATTCACAAGACAGTGATCAATTGGTTGCTTTGAAGTTTCTTCAGGAGCCAAAAGACTTGGAAACGAATCAATCCATTCGGGTGAAGGGCTACTTACAATCTATTGACTCCGTTCAAGAGACTCAAGTACCAGCCTTTGTTGTGGAATCCGTCGAAAAACTTTAAGGCTTAAAGTCATATAGTTAGGGTGAGCGGGTCACTGGATTCAAGTGATCGGCTCACTTATTATATTTTGAAAGGAAATACATTCATGAAATACCGTTATGATTGTCCCGTCTATCGGCAATTTTACCTAAGGGTTGCAGATGGTCATGAGCTTTATGTCGAAGAGGCTGGTAATCCTGAAGGACAAGCCGTTGTCTTTTTACATGGGGGACCTGGTGGATCGATCACGCCCCAGTGTCGTCAATTCTTTGATCCTGAAAAATATCACCTTATTCTTTTCGACCAACGTGGTACTGGAAAGAGTCGTCCCTTTTTAAGTCTGCATCATAATACGCCTCAGGCTTCCGTTGAGGATATGGAAGTATTAAGAAGCCAGCTAGGCCTTGAAAAATGGATTCTCTTTGGCGGTTCTTATGGTTCAACTTTAGCTCTCTTATATGCCATTCACCATCCTGAGCGAGTTGAAGCTCTCTTATTAAGAGGCATCTTTCTCGGACGTCAATGTGATATTGATTGGTTGTATGAAGGGGGTGCTGGTCAATTTTATCCAGAGGAATTTGCCGCCTTTAAAAATCATATCGATCCTGCCCATCAAGATCATTTGGTCCAAGCTTATTATCAACGGCTAACCAGTGGTGACCAAGATCAAGCTCGCCAAGCAGCTAAGGCTTGGGCAGACTGGGAAGCGGGATTGGTTCATTTATTACCCGATAAGAATTTATCGTGTGAATTAACGCCATCTGACCAGTCGATTGCCTTACTGGAAGCCCATTATTTTGCCAATGGGCTCTTCTGGCAAGAAGATAATTATCTGCTTAACCATCTAGCTCCCATTCAAGCGATTCCCTGCGCGATTGTTCATGGCCGTTATGATGTGGATTGTCGTTTAAGCGGTGCCTATGAACTCGCTCAAGCTCTAGACCAAGCCAAGTTATTTATTGTTGAAGAAGCAGGCCATAGTCCCTATGATCCCCCGATGTTTCAGCAGATTGTCCGTTTGTTAGACCATTATTCGCAGGAAAAGGGATTTTTTTACTAGGGAAATTAAACAATCCTTGTTATAATAGGTGATGTATTAAATGGATGATAAGGATCGGTGAATTATGAAAGCAATATTTAATTTCCTATTGATTAGCCCTCAGACATTTCGCAAGCAGTTAAAATCGCCGGCATTTGCGGCACTTCTTTGCTTCTTGGTGGGGCCTTTAGGTTACCACCGGCTCTATGTCAAACAAGATCGGAGATTCTTCCTGACTCTCTTGATCACTATTGGCTTGGGCCTTGTTGGTTGGAAGCTTAGTTGGATACCGCTGATGGTTTGGTATGCTTGTTTTGTATTGGAAGGCTTGATTTATTTGATCATGTCCTTTACCTACTTGAATAAGGAAGTGGGTGAGCCACCTGCCAATACGCACACTCCCAAGTCATCTGATTATGGGACTCGAAGTCGATCTCGAGATTCTCGTTCTCAAGAACGCTCACAAGAAGAGGATGATAATCGTTTAATTATTAAGCCCAAGGATGTTTTTGAGGAGCGAAATATCGATCTTGACCCGCTAGACAGTGATCAACCAGTGGAAAAGACTTACCTTGATCAAGTAGATCAACAAGCAGAAGAAGACGAGCAGGCGCCTGTCAATCCAGAGACGATCTCCATTAGTCTCAATTTGTCTGATTTGCAAGCGGAAAGCTCGCAAGCAAAAGAAACTCAAGAACCGCAAGACTTAGCGGGAACCTATCCCTTAAAAGATATGGTTCATTTAGAAGCGGAAGCAACGGCTTCAACTTCAAAAGGGCATTTAGATTTGACCCAAGCTGATATTCAGGAATATGAACTCTATCCGACTCATATTAAGGCCATTGAAGCAGTTCAACCAGCTTCCGATGAGTTATGGACGAATGAGCTGACTCGACGAGAATTGGTCAGTCATTTCAAAGAGTTAATTAACTTGATTGGAACAGAACTAGTCGCACATCAGGAATTGTTGGCGGACCCTTCCTTTAGCTATCTCTTGAATTTCTACCAAGAACAGGTGCTCTCAGGTCCGATGAAGTTAATTCTTCAATCGATTTATAATTTGAGTGAGAATCTTTTGCTCAGTCAATACATTGAACAAAGTCGCTTATCGAGTGGGACAGATCTTCAACTGCTAAAAACCTTGTTGCCTACGACGATCTTCAGTGTGGTTGAAGACTATTACAACCAATATACGCAGTATTAAGGTGGTCTAATTGGTCGTCTCATTAAAGGCCTGTCAGTTCATTAACGAAGATACTTTGATGTAGAGATGTAGAAAGGATGATATCATGCAATTAGGAATTCATGATCTACTTCCCTTGGAACAGGGAGAAACGACGCTTGACCGTTACCAAAAGACCATCGAGATGGTTCAGGCTTTAGAAGAGATGGGCTATGATCGTTATTGGGCGTCGGAACATCATGGAATGGTTAATAATGCGAGTTCTAGTCCTGAAATTTTGATCGCATACTTGGCCGCTAAGACCCAGTCGATCCGTTTGGGAACAGGAGGCACGATGATCGTTAACTACTCTCCCTTGAAGGTGGCTGAGTGGTTTAAGACTTTAAGCCTTTTAGCTCCGGGTCGAATTGATTTAGGAATAGGTCGAGCCCCAGGAGCTGACCAGGCAGGGATGATTGCCTTGGCTTCAGGGAATCCTATTTCTTTTGACTATCTTTATGAGAAAGCGCAAGTTATCCTTGATTATATGATGGACCAAAAGCCGAGTGCCTTTTATGGGCAAGTCAAGGCTATCCCGGAGGCAGTCGGCCAGCCTGCTCAGCCTTGGATGTTGGGTTCTTCAGGTAACTCCGCCATCCAGACTGGAAAGATGGGGTTAGGCTACTCCTTTGCCCGTTGGTTTGCCTTGAATGTGGATGCGGATGTATTTGCTCAATATCGGAAGAATTTTAAGCCATCCGACTTCTTCTCAGATCCTCGGGTCATGGTATCCTATCTGATTATTTGTGCGGATAGTCCGGAAGAGGCTGACTATCTGGCTAAACCCATGGAAATTCAACGAGCCAGCGATCTATCACAGCCTCTATTAAGTCCAAAGGCTGCGCAAGAGTATTCATTTTCATTGAAGGATCAAGCCCTCATCGATAGTTATTATCAAAGGCATTTTATGATCAAAGGGACACCGGACCAAGTCAAGGCGATCTTAGAAGATGAGATTAAGGAATTTGGTATCGATGAATTGATGATTTATAGTCCGATTCCAGATCAAAAAGCAAGGTTACGGTCTTATGAGTTATTGCATCAGGCCTTAAAATAATCCAACTTGAGATGGATGTTTTAACATCTTATTTCCTTTAATATTAGTCATAAGCAATGAGGCTTTAGACAATGAAAGGAATGATTAGATGTTCAAAAAACGTCCCTTAACACTTTTCGAAAAATTACCTTTATTTTTTAGAGCCCTGGTGGCTCCGGATACTTCGTGGCCCTTGAGAGGGGTGATCCTCTTGACCATTGGCTATATCATCCTTCCCACGGATTTACTACCGGACTTCCTAGGTCCCTTTGCCTGGTTAGATGATCTTTTGATCGCTCATTGGGCGATTAATCAAGTTATTCAGCGTCTTCCTGCCTCTGTTAAGCAATAGTAGCAGGAGTGCTTATGAAGGAGCAGTCATGTATAAATTAATCATTTGTGATTTAGATGATACCCTCTTGGATCCGATGAAACAGCTGCCTGTAGGATTTGATAATTTTAGGCAGACATTGGAGGAACGAGGAATCAAATTCACGTTAGCTACTGGGCGGTCGAATCAGTCGGTTCAGCCCTTTATCGATGCTTTAAATATTGATCTACCCTATGCGAGCTCAAATGGAGCGGTCATTATGCAAAAAGGCCAAAAAATCCATTGTTTTAAGATGGCCCTAGGTCCCTTACGTCCCTTGATTGAGATTGCTCAGTCCATGGGGATAAGTGTTATCTATGTAGTCGATGGAGTGGAATATGCAGCTAATCTAACGGACTTTATTCAAAAACCCAATCCGGCTAATTTGAGTACTCAGATTTATCGGCCAATAGTAGCCCGAGATTGGCAGGAATTAAAAGTTGATAAGGTTTTTCTTGCGGACCCCAATAGTGGCGTTGGACTCAGTCGCCTTTATGCCTTAGCTAATAATTTAGGCCCTCATTATCACTATCATTGTTTTGAAGATTGGGCCATGGATATTGTGAGTCGTCAAGTGGACAAGGGCAATGCCCTTAAGTGGATTGCTCAGTATCTGCAATTGGCCCCTCAGGAGGTTCTCGCTGTTGGAGATGGTGAAAATGACCTTCCTATGATCCAAGCGGCTGGTCATGGTTTTGCGGTGGCTAATGCCATCCTAGAGCTTCAGTTGCAAGCTGATTCCATTGCTAAAGCTGCCTATGGACAGGGTGTCATTGAGGAATGTCTGCGATTGATTCAAGCCTAAAATAAAGAGAGTGAGTCGACTGTCCTTAGTCAAACTCACTCTCTATTTAATTAGTGGGAGAAATGAAGCTGAGGGGATAAGATTTGGCTGATTCGATAGGCTAGCCAGGCTTTCACTAGATCTCCTGGAATAAAGGGCAGGCAGCCCAATTGCAAGATTTGCTTAAAGTTTAAGCCTTTAGCTAGATGGCCATTCAGGATCCAGGCCATATAGGTTAAGCCGATGAGATAGATGATCACTTGAGCAAGTAATAGGGCGAGGAGAGTCGATTTTCCTCGGTCTCGATAGTAAGCGATGATTACGCCAGCTAGCAAGAAAGCCAGTAAAAAGCCAAATGAAGGGGATAGAAGGTAGCCAACGCCACCTGAAAAATTAGCAAAGACGGGTAATCCAATGAGTCCCATCAATAAATAGACACCATATAGGCACAAAAACAAGCGAAGGGGATACAATAAAGCCAGGATAAATACGGCGAGGGTCTGGCAGGTAAAGGGGATTGGCCCTAGATGAAAGGATAGCTGTGAAGCTATTGTCAGCAAGCCAATGCCTAGAGCGCCATAAGTTAAATCTTTCGTTGTCATAATTTACCTCCTGGTTAAAAGATACCTTTTTCTTCCGATTAGTCAACCGTTTTTTAAAATAAGTTGACAAGTATTTGATAAAATTATCGAATAAAGCTTTTTTCTAGTTAGAATTTTGGTAAAATACAATCTGGAACTTGTGTATAAAGGAAGGGATCATCTATGGGACAAAAAATCGGTTTTGATAATGATAAATACCTCAAGGAACAATCCAAGTATATTTATCAACGTTTAGAAGGAATCGATAAGCTCTATCTTGAATTCGGTGGAAAATTGATTGGCGATAAACACGCTAAGCGTGTTTTGCCTGGTTATGATGAAGATGTGAAGTTAACCCTCTTAAAAGAAATGAAAGACCGAGCAGAAATTATCATCTGTATTTATGCCGAAGATATCGAGCATAATAAGGTAAGAGGGGATTATGGCATTACCTATGATCAAGATGTTTTGCGTTTGATTGAAGAGTACAATGAACTAGAAATTCAAGTGAATTCGGTACTGTTAACCCGTTATAGTGGTCAAAAGAGTGCATTCGCTTTTAAGAAGAATTTGGAAAACCGCGGTATTAAGGTTTACACCCACGAAGCGATTCCAGGTTATCCAACCGATCTAGATCTTTTATTCTCAGAGCAAGGTTTTGCGAAGAATGCTTATATACCAACCAGTAAGCCACTGGTGATTGTGACGGGACCTGGAGCCGGTTCAGGTAAATTAGCCACCTGCTTGAATCAAATCTATCATGAACAAGCTCATGGGGTGAAGGCTACTTATGCCAAATTTGAAACCTTCCCAGTCTGGAATCTGCCATTAAAGCATCCGGTAAATGTGGCCTATGAAGCGGCGACCGTTGATCTTAATGATATTAATGTTCTTGATTCTTATCACATCGATGCTTATCAGGAAATGGCGGTTAATTATAATCGAGACATGGTCATGTTTCCAGTTATTAAGCGGATATTAGCCAATACCGCTTCAGTCGCTACCCAATATCAGTCACCAACGGATATGGGCGTAAATTGTATTAAGGCGGGTATTATTGATGAAGAGGTCGTTAAAGAAGCGGCTCAGCAAGAAATTATTCGCCGCTACTTCCAAGTAGAACAAGATTATAAAATGGGCTTGGCGGATGAATCCGTTCGGTCTAAGATGCATTTGATCCTAGAAGATTCTAACTTAAAGACGGATGATCGGCGTTGCGTTTACTATGCTCATCAATATGGTAAGGAGGTTCAAGAGCGGACACAAGCGGAAGAACCGGTTTCTGTTTTAGCCATTGAATTACACGATGGTAGCTTTATTACAGGTCGGACCACTTCTTTGATGGATGCTTCCGGAGCTGCCTTGATGAATGCCTTAAAAGAGTTGGCTGGTATTGGTGACCAGATCGACTTACTCGCTCCTATGGTGTTAGAGACCATCCAAAATCTCAAGGCTCAGACCCTTGAATCACGCCACTCCATTCTATCGCTGAATGAATTGTTAATCGCCTTAGCGATCTCAGCTGTGACCAACCCGACAGCCCAGCTTGCCTACAAGCAACTGGCTAAATTACGCGATACCCGAGCCCATTCGACGGTAATTTTATCGCAAGATACCCGACGTCAATTATTGCAATTGGGTATTGATATTACCTGTGACCCTGTATTTGATAGTCATTTTGACCTTAGTCATTAATTCAATTTATAAAGGAGTTATACCATGAACACTTTTGATTATGAACAAGTCCAATTGATCCCGAATAAGTGCATTGTTAAGAGCCGTAGTGAGTGTGATCCCTCTGTTCAATTTGGACCAAGACGCTTTAAGATTCCGGTTGTTCCAGCCAATATGCAGACGGTCCTAAATGAAGAATTAGCCATTAAGTTGGCTCAAGCGGGTTATTTTTATATTATGCATCGCTTTGAGCCAGAGAAACGACTGGATTTTGTGAAGAAGATGCATGAGTTAGGCCTTTATGCATCGATCTCGGTGGGTATTAAGGATGATGAATATCATTTTATTGATGAATTGAAGGCAGCTAATTATCCAGTTGATTATATTACAATCGATGTGGCCCATGGTCACTCTGATTATGTCATTCAAATGATTCGCTACATCAAAAAGAACTTGCCTAAAACCTTTGTTATTGCGGGAAATATTGCTACACCAGCTGCCGTTCGAGATTTAGAAAATGCTGGGGCGGATGCTACCAAAGTGGGGGTAGGACCGGGGCGTGTATGTATTACCAAGATTAAGACCGGCTTTGGAACAGCCGGCTGGCAATTATCAGCCATTCGTCTCTGTTCCAAAACAGCCCGTAAGCCGATTATCGCGGATGGAGGCATCCGGACCCATGGCGATATTGCTAAGTCTTACCGTTTTGGTGCGGATATGGTCATGATTGGTTCGCTTTTAGCGGCCCATGAAGAATCCCCTGGTGAAACGAGCCAAGAAGATGGCGTGACCTACAAGGAATACTTTGGCTCTGCCTCACAATTCCAAAAGGGGATTTATCGGAATGTCGAAGGGAAGAAAATTCTCTTGCCGAGTCGAGGATCAATTTTTGATACCTTAAAAGAGATGGAAGAAGATTTACAGTCATCGATTTCTTATGCGGGTGGTCGTGATATTGGGGCTATCCGAACCGTTGATTATAATATTGTGCCAACGATTTATAATGGGGACTAAAAAGTCTCACCTATCCGCTTTAAGGCGATGCCCTCTAGGGGGTTATCGCCTTTTTTATTAGGGGAGGGGGTCTTGATTTTAGAGGCTAAGATCGTTAGACTTTAAGAGCAATCATTCGCTAAAGAATCAGATTTATTCGAATGATTGATAAGGCCTTTTTCTTATATTAAAAGATGAGGGATGATTAGTAATAAAGGAGTCTCAGCCGTGTCTCGTAGTTCAAATTTCCGTCGTTTTACATTTTTTATCATGATTGTCAGCCTGTGGTCTAGCGTGTTTGGTCAATTGATAGTGGCACAAGCGTCCGTGACTAAGGCTAATGTTACGGCTAAGGCTAATCAGTTGACCGATGACCAAAAAGAAGCCCTCAAGCATTCTGCTAAACAACAATCAACTCTTAAGGAAGCCATTCAAGCCAAAAAACAAGACTGGCGTGTTCAACAACAACTCAAGGATATTGACCGCTACCTTGAACGCTATCAGAAAAAGTCAGTTTATGTTGATTTTTGTTTTTTAGATTTGGATCCTAATCTACGAGCGGGTCTGAGGTCTGACCAAGCTGTTTCCGCTCAATCCATTCCTAAGATTGCTTTTGTGGCTTTTTGTCAAGATCTTGTCGCAAAGGGCGACTTATCCTGGAACGATCGCTTTAAGTATGATCCCGTTGTATTGGACCAATCGCTGTCCTATCCTGCGAGTGGTTCAGGCAGTCTCAAACGTGAAAAACTCTCTGGTAAATCCTATAGCTTGAAAGACCTGGTACATCGTACCATGGCTGAGTCCGATAATATTGCGGCTGATATGCTGATGTATTATATTGCCAAGCCACAACAAAAAGCCTTCGACCGTTTTGTGAAAAAAGTCTACCAAGAAAAGACCTGGTCCTGGGATATGTCAGCCCAACAGATTAACCAACTATTTCGCTATTTGTATCAACAAGATGAACAATGGGGCTTTGAATCCTTGGATAAGACCGCCTGGGATGGCCGTTTTATCGATGTGTTGCCCGTTAATACCTATCAAAAGATAGGGTCTTGGGAGGGAACCTATTATCATTCTGTGGCCTTGGTAGAGGGGCATGAACCTTATTTGTTAACGATTCTTACTGAATCTCCCAATGAAAGGATGATTGGACAGATCTCAAAAGATATCTATCAAATTGTTTCAGACTAGCTTATTAAGATGAGTGTTCAGCACTGGAAAGGAGTTTCTAATGACTAGCCCAAATGAAATTGGCTCAGCGGCCAACGAAATTGTCAAAAATTCAGACTTACTTAGTAATAAAGAAGTTAATCATCTGATTCGATACCTGCAAAGTGAAAGCTTTTGGACCCATCTCATCTCTAAGGGGATTGATTTAGTTCTGGTTTTTGTCTTATTTACTTTAACCTATCGATTCATTATCTGGTTAACCGACCGGTATTTTACTAAGGCATCCACCCCTGATCGTTATAGCGCTCGTAAGAAAACCCTGCACGGAATTATTAATAGTATTTATAAGTTTTTCTATTACTTCTTATTGATTTATTCTGCTTTTTCGATTCTAGGGGTACCGGTTTCCACGTTGGTCGCTGGGGTAGGGATGTTGTCAATCGCCTTAGGGATTGGGGCTAAAGACCTTGTCAGTGATTGTATCGCTGGATTCTTTATTCTTCTGGAGGACCAATATCGAATCGGTGACCTGGTTACCATTAATCAAATTTCAGGCACTATCCGCAAATTTTCTGTCCGAACAACGGTTATTAAGGATTATGATGGCGCTTACCATTATTTAAGTAATGGGGATATCTCAACCGTTGCCAACTTTTCCAAGGATGAGGCTCGGATTCAGCTAGACTTTTTTGTCAATGGGGATTCCCCGTTTGAAGCGATGAACCAACTAGCTCATCAAGTTTACGAGGATCTTTTCTTAGAGGATAAACGAGTGATTAAGCGATTTGTACAACCGGGACTCTTTACGGATGGGTCCAATCGAACTTACTATCGGATCCAATTGTGGGTGAGAGATTACGATGATTTAGTCTCGGTTCAGGGGCAGTATCGTCGAGCCTTGGTGGAAGCCTTCCATCAGGCTGGCATCGTCCTACCTGTCAACAATCCTACTGATTATCAAGTTCAAACCGATCACGCAGCGGACTAGAATTGAGGAGCTAAAATCATGAATTTATTAATAACAGCCTTTGAGCCCTTTGATAAGGAGCCCATTAATTCTTCCTTGGAAGTGATGAAGGCTCTTCCGAAGACCATCCATGGGGCTAGGATTACAACACTTATGGTGCCGACCGCCTTTCATAGTTCAGCCCAGGTTTTAAGTCAAGCCTTAAATCAAGCTGTTTATGATTATATTGTCTGTCTGGGTCAAGCTGGTGGACGAGCGGCAGTGACACCAGAACGGGTGGCAATTAATCTAGACGATGCACGCATTCCGGATAATCAAGCAGCCCAACCGATTGACCAAGCGATTCAATCAAAGGGACAGGCTGCTTATTTTAGCCAACTTCCTATTAAGGCGATGGTAGCTGCGATGAAGGAAGCAGGGGTGCCAAGTCAAGTCTCCAATTCAGCAGGAACTTATGTCTGTAACCACCTGATGTATCAAGCCTTATATTTGACACATACGCGTTATTTAAAGACGCATGCGGGCTTTGTTCATTTACCTTATTTGACGCAGCAAGTGATCGACCGGCCCCATTTACCAAGTCTGACGCTTGATCAAATGGTGTTGGGAATGGAAGCGGCGATTGGAGCGATTGTCAATTACCATGATCAGGTCGACTTAAAGGTATCTGGTGGACAGAACCATTAGTCAGATCTGTTCCTCAAAAGTTAAAACGTTTACAATCAAGTTTGATTTTTAATATCATTTGTCGAAACTCCTTAGAAAGGGTGATTTATCTTGTCTCATAACAAGCGCTCGAGCTTCAAAGTTCATTACGCGTGGGTCATTTTACTTGCAGCGACTTTAATTTTGGCGGTATATGCTCCGATCGTCAATTCTTTGTCGAACACTTGGCAAATTGCTGTTACGCAGGATCTTGGCTTTTCTCGGAGTCAATTCTCATTGAATACGACTATCGTTCAAGCTGTCGGGATTTTTGTGGGTCCTATGGTCTCTAAAATTCTTCTCAAGCATCATTTTAAAAGAGTATGGCTAGGTTTTGCTTTCTTGTTTACGCTAGGCGTTTTTGGCTATGGTCTTTGTCAAAATCCTTGGCAATTTTATCTTTGTTCCTTTGTAATAGGTTTTGCTTACATTACAACGACAGCTATTCCCATTACCATGATGATTAATAATTGGTTCGATCATCAAAGGGGACTAGCCACTTCGATTGCTTTTGCTGGAGTCTCAGCTGGGGGCTTTATCTTGTCACCGATGGTTACTTATTTGATTAACCATGTTTCTTGGCGCTGGGCTTATTTTTCTTATGCGGGATTGATTGCTATTATCGCTCTTCTATGTGGGGGCTTTTTAATGCGATCTAAGCCAGCTGACCTAGGTCTTCGACCTTATGGAGCGGAAGATCCAACGATACCATCTGATCAAGGACGACAGGCCTTGGATACTCAGTCGCTTAATCTGGATATTTCTGCTGGTCAATCTTGGCAACTCGCTTTCTTTCTCCTTTTAATGCTGGGTTCCATCTTAAATGGGGTAGTCAATGGAGCAAGTCTACAATTTCCACCTGCTTTACAAGAAGCTCAACCCCTTCAGTTTGCGAGTGTGATTGTTTCAGCTTATCTTTTGATAGGTATTTTTGGCAAGCTTTTAATGGGGTGGATTTCGGATCGATTTGGTTTGTTTGTTAGCTTAATTTTAGGTGTTAGTGCAATGACTCTCGCTTTCTTTGCTATGCTTTTTGCAGGAACGTCATGGGGTCCCTGGATGCTGGCCATTTGTTTTGGACTCGGCTTATCGATGGGGACGGTTGTTTTACCAATTGTAACGGCATCAATCTATTCGAAAAAAGCCTATGGCGAGGCTTTTGGCTTTCTTCAATCGGCTTTTCAAATAGGGACGGCTATCGGCCCATTGATCGTGGCAGGAAGCTACGACCTGACACAAAGTTACCAGATTGCCTGGTATATAATGATTGTTATTTCAATCTTGGTTGGGGTAGCTTGGTTATGGGGCTACCACCATGCCAAACAAACTCAAAGTTATTAAAGGGGTGTGCTTATGAAGTTAGAAGATTATCAAAAAATATTAGGCGACCTAATTCAATTTCCTTCTATTAATGATGGAGAAGAAGCGGTTGCTTGTTATTTAAAGGAACTATTTGACCAACATCAGATTGAATCCACGATCTATCCGGTTGAAGCAGGTCGAGCAAATATTGTCGCCAAAATAAAAGGGTCTAAACCAGGCAAGATTTTTGCGATTTCGGGTCATCTGGATGTCGTGGCGACTGGTGATGTATCGGCTTGGAAACATGATCCCTTTGCTGGTGAGATAGAGGACGGTCGGATGTATGGTCGTGGAACGGCCGACATGAAAGCAGGCGTAGCGGCTGGAGCCATCGCCTTAATTGAACTGAAGGAAAGTCAAATTGATTTTCCGGGGGAAGTTTGGTTTATTGGGACGGTTGGGGAAGAGATTGGTATGATTGGAGCCAAGGCCTTAGTCGATGAGGGAATCTTGGATGACGTGGATGCCATTATTATTCCTGAGCCGACTAATGGCAATCAAGCCATCTATGCCAATAAAGGCTCGATTCAATTTCAAGTTACAGCCAAGGGCAAGGCGGCCCATTCATCCGCTCCTCATCTTGGTGTTAATGCTATTATGACGGCTTGCAAATACATTCTACGAGTCCAAGAACGCTTTGATGAAATTAGCCAAGACCCCAAGTATCATAATTCCGAGATGGGGAATACTTTAAATGTCTTTTCAACCATTGAAGGGGGATCACAGATTAATTCGGTACCAGACTTAGCGGTCTTCCAAGGCAATGTCCGATCAGTGCCTGAATTTGGGACTAAAGAAGTCTGTGAGCTCTTCGAATCTGTGATTGAAGAAATGAATCAAGATCCTAGTAATGCAGAATTATCTATTCATTATCACCAGATCCTTGACGCAGCTCAATCTGCTAAGGATTCCGACCTGGTCAAGGCTTTGTTAGCATCAGCCAAGGATAAAAAGATTGAGGTACTAACCACAGCTGGAGCCACCGAACTATCCAGATATCGTCAAATTAGCGATGACATTCAGATGGTCGTTTATGGTCCAGGCCTAACAGAAAATGCCCATATTGTCGATGAATGGATTGAGTTGCAGGAGTATTATGACTGCATTGAGATTTTGAAAGAGACGGCCATCCATTTTTTAACTAAATAACATCTTATGGCAAATCCAAGTCGACTCAGACTTGGATTTTTAAGTTAGTCAGTAAGAGGGAATAAAATTATTTATTTGAGTTTACATAATATACATTATGTTATTTTTATTAGAAATAAAAGCCGACCTTGGTGGTCAGCTTGGTTTAATCCTTATAATGGTATAAATAACAATAACGACGAATCAAGGGATTTTTTGGATCAACAGTCACTTCAAAAACAAATGTATGTTGCCAACCATCCTTTGATTGAGATTGTGGGATACGAAAATAATTGCATTGTCCTTCGGCCATCGTTCGAAGAATATCTTCTTCAATTAAGGATAAAGGATATGCTAATTTTGAATATTCATAAAAGTCCTGTTCGAAGCGTTGATAATTATCACTAAAATAATCAAACTGAACTTCATTTTTTTAAAAGCCCGTGATTTCATTCGAAGACTCCTCTGCTAATTGAATCGATATGATCTGAATAAAATCAATGATTTGTTGATTAGGTGTTGCTGTTAAGGCAAGTATCAGCTTAGTTGAATCTAAGCTTTGAATATAGCCAGTAGATGTTTGATAGGATGGCTCTTTGTTATGAAAGCGTTTCACTTTATAAGTAATAGAAATAAGGTATTGACCAATAAAAGCTTGATTTAATTGTAAAAAGACTTGATCAATGGGAAGACAGTCCATGGCTTGGGCTTGTGGAACTTTTTTTAAGGCTGTTTGATGCTCTGATAAGAAAAAGCCCATCCACTTTGCCATCTTTCGATCTTGATAATGCCGTGCAGCCTTGGAATTCAAATAAGAACGATCGACACTCATGATAAACCATCCAATCCCCCTGCGCCCCCTGCTGCATGCCCTCCGATCAACTTACTGCGTGCGATCACCCGGGATCCTTGTTTTAATGAATTGGCGGGCAAAATAGCAAGATGACCAAAGCGATGACGGATCTGGTCTAAAGCTTGATCCAGGTGCTCCCTTTTATCCACCTGATCTTCTGGATCTAATAAGGAATAGTAATGGATCGCCTGATCCGTGAGTTGACTATATCGTACGCCTACTTGCCGAACTGGATCCCCTTGGTAATGTTGCCGAAACAAGTAAAGTACGGCTTGAACCAAGCTTTGGGTTTCTTGACTTGGATCGATCTTCATTTGAGCGGATAAGGGTCTTTTTTCTGCTTGATGGGCATAAGCGATCTGAATCGACACACAGGTAGTCTTTTTCTGGGCTCGCCTTAAACGAATGGCTACTTGTTGAGCCATTTCTGATAGAACTAATTCAATCTCACCTTGATCATAGTAGTCTCGGGGTAAAATCTGAGAATTACCAATGCCTCGCCCTTTAGGATGGTATTTTTCCCGTGCTTTACTCTCATCGACGCCATTGGCATGGAAAAAGAGCTGTAAGCCAATTACCCCGAATTCCTTTTGTAAAGCCTCTGGACTCGCATGAGCCAATTCATAAATAGAATGAATCCCCATTTTATTAAGTCGTTTCTGTGTTCGAGGTCCAATCCCCCAAAAATCAGTCATGCATGGGATCTGCCATACTTTACTTTCAACCTCTTCATAAGACCAATTGGCTCGCATGGTCGGCATTTTTTTAGCTTCATTATCTAACGCTAATTTAGCGAGTAATGGATTAGCATTTGATAGTCCAATGGTCGATGCTAAGCCTAATTCTTGCCAAATATCTTTTTGAATTCGGCTAGCCACCCGCTCCAATTTATCACGGCGACTGATGTTGGGATCTGGGATAAAGTAATTTAAAACGGCTGTTAAATCTAAAAATCCCTCATCGATTGAATAAGGAACGATATCTTCTTCCGCCGTATAGCGAGTGAAAATCTGCAAAATTTGTAAATTCTTTTCAATATAATAGCTCATTCGTGGAGGAACAAATAAGGTTCGCCTAGCCCAGGACTCAATAAAGGCTACATAGGCTGGATCGGTTCGCTGCCCTTTTGACTTTGCTAGTCGATAGTTAAAGCGACGATTATGAACATAAAAAGGTAGATCGTAGGTACGTCCGACATTCTTCTTGCCAAAGACTCGCTTAAAAACCGGTGAAGAAGCTAAAATAAGCCCTTGGGTATTATCAGAGTGGCTCATCACACATAGACTGGTTTTTAAAGGGTGTAAGCCTCGATCGACACATTCTACACTCGCATAAAAGGATTTCATATCTACGAAAGCAATATCTGATTTAGGCTCTCGGCTGTAATCAATAATTGGCATAGCCATTCACCTCTTTTCTACACCTATTCTAAAACGAACGTTTGTTCGTGTCAAGCTCTCCTTGAAAATACGTCTGATAAGTGCTTTTATAGGGTGATCATTAGTGTCTTAATTAATAAAACAAAAAAGACAACTTATATGCAAGTTGTCTTTTTGGGTAATTGATTGGTCTTTTTTAATTATCGTAAAGATCTGGTAATTGAGGATTTAATAACTCCATTTGGAAATTGCTTAAGTTTACTTTAGCAACAGTTTTATTGGAGTCCAATAGTTGGATTAGGAATCCTGCCATTTGTTCTGCTGTATGATAACGGTCATAAAGTTGACTATAATCGATCGGCTTGCTTTCTCCTTTGGCCACTTGAGTAAATTCTGTAGCGGTCGCTGCTGGAGCGAGAACTTTCGCACGCATAGCATGTCCATTGACTTTTAAGTAGTGATCCAGTCCTTCGGTATAAGCTGAGACCATAAATTTGGTGGCTGAGTATAAGGGATTCCCCTCACTCAAGGCATAGCCTACCACAGAAGAGACATTCACCAACTGTGCTCCTTCATGATCCTTATAATCTGCTGCATATAAGTTGGATAAGGTCATCAAGGCGATGTCATTAACTCTTACCATTTGTTCAATATCCTGACCGGATAATTTAAGCAAGTCTTTTGAAATAGAAAAACCAGCATTGTTGATCCAATACTTAATCACATAGTTACGTGTCTGTTGATAAAAATCTGCTAAATCATCAGTCAAGCTTAGATCAAAGGGGATCACCACAACTTGAACCTGATACTTCTCCTCTAGTTCAGCTTTTAAGGCATCTAAGCGGTCTTGTCGTCTAGCGACTAAGATTAAATTATAGTATTTTTCAGCAAAACGATAGGCGACTTCCCGACCAATCCCTGAGCTGGCTCCGGTTATCAAGGCATACTCTTTCATCCTATTCCTCCTCCTTTAATATCGTTATTATCTAATAATTGTCTAATCAAGGCAAGTAAAATATCAGCAAGATTTGATAAAAGCTCTGTTGTTACCGCTTTACAAAACGGTTATAATGCAAGTGAATCATAAAAGGAGGTCCCCTTATGAAAAAAATACTCTTAATCAATACCGGCGGTACGATTGCCATGTCGCAAGATCAGACTACTGGCAAGGTATCGCCGACTTCAGACAATCCCATCCACCAGCAAGGTCATCTCTTACAAAACTTTGCCGACATTGATGTCCTGGATTTTTTGAATATTCCCTCTCCCCATATGGACTTGGAAAAAATGCTAGAACTTAGCCAATTGATCCAAGAAAAAGCTAAAAGCTATGATGGTATTGTTATTACACATGGAACGGATACCTTGGAAGAAACGGCTTATTTCCTGGAATTAACGTTAGATCTACCCATTCCGATTGTCGTTACTGGAGCCATGCGATCGAGTAATGAAATTGGCTCTGATGGCTTAGCCAATCTTAGGAGTGCCATTTTTACAGCACGCGAAGATCATTCCGCCCAAAAAGGCGTTCTGGTGGTGATGAATGAGGAGATCCATACGGCAACCTATGTCACCAAGACCCATACGACCAATCTTGCCACCTTCCAAACCCCGACCCTTGGTCCCATCGGAATCCTCTATAAGAATCAAGTTACTTACTTTCAAGAATTAATTCGTCATGAACATTATCATCTAACCGCTATTAGTCAAGATGTTGCTTTGCTTAGGGCTTATGCCGGCATGAAAGCGGACCTTTTTGAAGCAGTGCTTGATCATGGCTATCAAGGCTTGGTCATTGAGGCATTGGGTGCTGGTAATTTGCCACCTCAGATTGTTCCGATACTTGAGCAATTTATGGAAGCTCAGATCCCAGTCGTACTAGTCTCACGGGCCTTTAACGGCGTGACTGAAGATATCTATGATTATCCTGGCGGTGGGAAACGCTTAAGCCAAATGGGTGTCATTTTTACGCAAGGTCTCAGTGGGATTAAAGCGCGCATCAAACTTGCTGTTTTATTGAATGCCGAAGAAAAGGTCTCAATTAAACAAGCTTTTCAAGGCAAATAAGAGCCATTCAGCCTTAAAAATAGACCAAAACCTTATATTTTCCTAGATTATTCAAGCCAGTCACCGAAGTCGGATTTTTCTAGGAAGTATAAGGTTTTTATAGTCAAGTCATTTTTTTGTGTTTAATTGATGGTTTCAGTATGCTTGATCCACTTCGGTTAATTTTTTACTGACATAAGAACAGGTTGATATAATATGGCGTTTTTCCTTTTGCGCTTTTTCGACCAAGGCCTTAAACAAGTCACTGGCATAACCTTGATCTCGTTGGTCTGGACTGGTAAAGGTATGGGTCACCCATAATTCGCCCTCTGCGGTTATTTGATAGTCCATTTGAGCGAGAGTATCTGTTTTTTCATTTAATAAGGCTAGCCGTCTACCGTCATCAATGATTTTCATGTTAATTCTCCTTTCTATATGAAATGATATGAAATCGATTACACTACTGTAATTATTATACACCTAATTGGTATCGGATTCAAAATAATTTAACTTTAAAATAAGGAATTAAGCTTGCATGTTTATCACTTAGCTACTACAATGTAAAAAAAGATGAAAGGAGCTCAAAGATGCGCCTCTATTACGAAAAAGTGATGCGATTGGCTTCTCTAGCTGGAAAAATTCTGCTTCAATCTAACGCGGAAGAATATCGAGTGGAAGATACCACTTATCGTATTTTAAAAACATCGGGCCTTAATCTACCTGGCTCCTACTCAAATACGACAGGATTATTTTTATCACTGACGGATACCGAGCAGTCACAATATAACTTCTCGAATATCGTTCGGATTAATGAGCGATCCAATAATATTCAAAATATTGATGCGGTTAATAATATTTCTCGTCTTTATGTATCGGGAAATATTGATGTCGATCAGGCTTATGCCGCCCTTAAAGAACTTAAAACCACCAATTATGGGGATCTGATTGACTATACAAATATCATTCTAGCAGCTGCTTTCGTTATTTTATTTGGCGGAACTTCTTCTGATTTTATTGTAGCCATCCTAACAGGTTCCGTACTCACTTTGATGAAGTCGATTCGTAAACATATTTATTTTACGAACTTCTCTTATAATATTTTATCGGTGGCGATTGGGACCCTTTTTATCGGTTTGATCTATGCCTATTTTCCACAAAATCTTAATCAAAGTATCTTACTAGGGGCGATGATTATCCCCTTCTATCCAGGAACCTCCATCACTAATTCCATGCGGGATATTCTGAAAGGCAATAACCTTGCTGGCTCCATCAAAGCGGTTGATGCCTTCATGATTATTACTTCATTAACGCTCGGTTATTCGATTGGAATTGTTCTCTGTCGGGCAGTTATTTCCTTTATTTAAAGTTCATTTATTCTATTAAACACTAAAGAAGTCCTCGCTCCGATTCATTTCGGAGTGAGGACTTCTTTGGTTGATGTATTAATTTAGTATTTAAGGAGTTGTTGCAGTAAAAAAAGAATCAGTAAATGTCCCGGATAAATCCAATAGTAGAATTGTGAATGTTGCTTACCTCGTTGGCCGTTATAGAGATAGACGATCGGAGCACTTAAAAAGACCATCGGCATATTATACTCAAAAAAGAAAGCTGGAATGATGCTGAGTGCTTGTCTTAATTGTTGACCATGGGCCACAAAGATAATACTAGCTGCTATAATTCCCTTCCAACCATAGTCAAAAGCGAATAAATGGGCGATCAGTGCAAAAGATCCTAAAATGAGGATTCGCCAAAGGGGCTGATTTTTAAAATGATCCAAGCTGACAAATAATAAGAGGCATAAGCTCAGCTCAAAAAAAATATTTTGATGACTCCAGTCCCAAATCCTTCCAGATAATACAAGATCAAAAGGAATCTCTGAGACGAAGGCTAATAGCAATAGGCGTTCTAGATAGCGTTTAAAACTATGTGTATGATGGTAGCCTTCCACCAGAGTAAATAAGTAGAGTGGAAAAGCAATTCGACCAATATTACGTAATATGGGATAAAGACCGATTAAGCTCTCGACAATCTGTGGTTGGCTTTGCCAATAAGCTAATAGATAACCTCGTGCAATTAAAGCAGCTGCTAGATGGTCAATAATCATACAAGTCAGTGCAATCTGCTTCAGATGAGCATTCGTTAAACAAGGCTTAATTTTTAGCATTGATCTCCTTCTCCTTTCAATCCATTCTTTTTAAAAAAAGAGACTGAGACAAGCGTCGCAGCCTCTAATATTTTTAAAATGAGATACTAGATAACAGCTAGGTTAAGTAGTTAACGGGATTGGAATGCTTAAAATTCCTAGTTCTCTAAAAGACGAGTCATTACATCTTTGATTTGGGCTAGTGAGGACTCGTCAATTTGTTCATAATAAACGCCATCTTTTTTAAAGCCCTGACCTTGCAATTGGTTAAATTCAATGTTTGGATTAAAATCAGAATGCTTCAAAGCAAATTTACCAACATCAATCATGGAGACATTCGTGTCAACAAACTTCCGTAGAGAGTTGACGACACTGATCATTGAAGGAATATCGCTCGATTCTTGTCTTACTTTATCAATAAAGCTAAGAATAATCTGTCTTTGACGTTCTTGACGAGCATAATCGCCACCCGAATTATAACGTTCACGGCTATAGGCTAAGGCACTATCGCCATCAAGATGAATGGACTTACCTTCTTCGAATTGATAACCATCAATCTCAAAGCTTTCTGGAGGAACAATATCAATGCCATCCACTGAGTCGATCATATCTACCAACCCCTGCATATCGATTACGGCATAATCATTCAGCTCGATGCCTAACCAATTTTTGACGGTTTGTAGGGATAATTCGGGACCTCCAAAGGCATAAGCATGGTTGATCTTATCCATGCCGCGTCCTGGAATCTCAACATAGGAGTCGCGAGGAATTGAAGTAACCGCAATTTCTTGCGTATCCGGATTAACGGTTGCTACCATCATTACATCTGAACGACCCTTTTCAGTCCGTCCCAGGCCACCACTATCAATCCCCATTAATAGAATGGAAAAAGGCTTATTAAAGTCTGTGGCATAGACACTTGGTAACAAGCTCATGGTAAATGTGACAAGAGCCAAAAAAACGATAACTAACTTATTAAATGATTTCATAATAACTTCCTTTCTGAAGATAGACCTATTATAGCCATTTTTTTAGTCATCGACTAGTCCTAAGCAGATAATATCATACTTTTTTCATTTTTATAAGCAATGTAAGAAGCTTGAAGCCCCTATAAAAGTCCGTTACAATAGCCTTTAGATGATTAAAAATGATAGAGAGGCCACTAATATGAAAGTTAGAAAAGCTGTTATCCCTGCTGCTGGCTTAGGGACTCGTTTTTTACCGGCTACTAAAGCCATGCCGAAAGAAATGCTTCCGATAGTCAATAAGCCGACGATTCAATTTATAGTTGAAGAAGCCATTCAGTCTGGAATTGAAGATATTCTGATTGTTACTGGTCGATCCAAGCGCCCCATCGAAAATCACTTTGATGCGAATGAAGAATTGGAATATGCCTTGGCTGAAAAAGAAGAGGCCGAATTATTGACAAAGATTAAACAATTGAATGAGATCAATCTTTTTTATACCCGCCAGTCTTACCCAAAGGGCTTGGGACATGCGGTCTTGCAAGCTAAGCATTTTGTGGGTGATGAGCCCTTTGTCGTCATGCTAGGTGATGACCTAATGACGGATACCATTCCCCTAACCCAACAACTCATTCAACTCTACCATGAAACACATGCTTCAGCGATTGCTGTGATGCCCGTGGATCCTGAGGAAACTGATAAATACGGTGTGATCGATCCAGAACGGGAATATAAAAAAGATGTCTATAATGTTAAGCGGTTTGTCGAAAAGCCAGCCCCCTATTTAGCGCCGTCTAATTTGGCAATTATCGGTCGTTACTTACTGACGCCAGAGATTTTTGATCGATTAGAGACACAAAAGGAAGGTGCTGGAAATGAAATTCAACTAACCGATGCCATCGACCGTCTTAATCAAACCCAACGTGTCTTTGCCTTAGAGTTTAAAGGGAAACGCTATGATGTCGGAAATAAATTAGGTTATATGCAAACCATGATCGACTATGCCCTCTCCCAAGAGGAATTTCGTCCTGGGCTAATCGACTATTTAAAAAGTCTAAAGCTTGATTAATGAGAGGAGACCATTATGACTCATGAAAAACAGCAAAAAGTAACCAAGGCTGTGATTCCAGCAGCCGGTCTTGGGACACGGTTTCTACCAGCAACCAAAGCGATTGCTAAAGAAATTCTACCTATTATTGATAAGCCGGCCATTCAATTTATTGTGGAAGAAGCGATTGCGGCAGGAATTGAAGACATATTAATTATCACTGGAAAAGGTAAGCAGGAAATTGAAGATCATTTTGATGCCAACTTTGCTTTGGAGCAAAATTTAAAGTCCAAAGGCAAGCATCAATTACTAGAATTAGCGACTCAAACTTCTAATTTAACCATTCATTATACCCGCCAACAATATCCTAAGGGCTTAGGGGATGCGGTTCTCCACGCCAAAACCTTTGTTGGACAGGATCCATTTCTTCTATTATTAGGTGATGATATTACTAAAGGAGAAAATCTTTCTCAATCACTCATTCAACTCTATCAAAAATGGAACCAAGCTATTATTGCGGGTGTTCGGGTTCATGAAAGTAAAGCCAAACGCTACGGCATGCTAGAAGTGGACTCCATGGATCAAGATTTGATGTATCGCATCAAGGGATTGATCGAGAAGCCTGACCAAAAAGTTAATTCAGATATGGCTGCAGCTGGCCGTTATATTCTAAAAGCGGACATCTTCCCCATTCTCGACCAATTGCAAGCGGGAGTCACCGGCGAAATCGAATTAACAGATGCCCTCATTCAATATGCAAAAGACCATCCTCTATTGGCCTATGATTATCAAGGAGAATGGTTTGAAGTAGGAGATCCTAAAGGAATGTTGGAAGCATCCATTCATTTTGCTTTAGAGCATCCCGAAATTAAAGATGAATTTAGGGCTTATCTCAAACAATTAATCCCCACCCTATAGAAGATTAATAAAAGAGACTGTACTCATTGAGTGACAGTCTCTTTTGGCGTTAAAATTAATTTCTAACAATTATTTGAGACAATTAGTTAGAATGATACATACTCGGCTTAAAATAAGCATAAATAGCTTTATGATAGCCATGAAGACTATTTGCAATTCAAGTATTTAATTCTATAATGGGTAGGGGTGGCTAAAAATTTAGTCAATTGCCTTGAAAATTTTAAGTAAAGGCGTAAAATAACTCCATATTGCTTTGGAAAGAAGGGATGTAAATGGAAAAGACGCCCATTGTCAATTTTTTAGGTCTGTCCTTTAACTTAAATACCTTATTGGCAATGCTCATCGTTATTCTGATTGTTTTAGGTTTTTGCTTGTGGACCAGTCACAATTTATCGGTTGATCGACCGACTAAAGCCCAAGTTATGATGGAATCCATTATTGAATTTGTTGAAGGAATTTGTGATTCGACCTTGGGGCAACACAAACCCCAATATGTCGTTTTAGGAATGACTTTCCTCTTATTTATTTTTGTCGCGAATATGATTGGACTCCCCTTTTTAATTAAGAGTCATGAATATTCTTACTGGCGTAGCCCAACGGCAGATCCAATCGTTACGGTTACGCTAGCTGTGATCTCAATCTTATCGGGCCATCTAATGGGCATTAAAAAAATGGGTTTATTGGGACATCTTAAGAACTTTTATTTAACCCCCAATCTCGTTAAATTACCGATTCAAGTGGTTGAAGAAACGATTAATACAACCACCCTGGCCTTACGTTTGTTTGGTAATATTTTCGCTGGTGAAATTTTGCTTGGCTTAATTGCTGGCTTTGCCATGGCTTTTACGCCAGTAACTTGGCCGCTTGCCCTCCCCTTGCAATTTGCTTGGCAAGGATTTTCTGTCTTTATTGGAGCTATTCAGGCCTATATTTTCACAACCTTAACCATGGTTTATTTATCACATAAAATTGAAAAAAATTAACAATTAAAGGAGTTTTATTTATATGAATACATTAGCTGCTGCATTAGCTGTTGGTTTAGCTGCATTAGGTGCTTCGATTGGTAACGGATTGGTTATTTCTAAGACGATTGAATCGGTCGCTAGACAACCTGAACTTGATTCTAAGATTCGGACATTAATGTTCCTAGGGGTTGGATTAATTGAAGCTATCCCAATTATGGCGGTAGTTATCGCCTTTATCTTAATCTTCTCGAATTAATCATAAATAAAGGAGTGACATCATTGAATTCATCATTAATCGTAGGTGAAGGCCTGCTGACTCTCTTATCTTTTTCAATCTTGTTATTTGTTATTTATCATTTTGCCTGGAAACCCTTCAATAAAAACCTTGAAGATCGTCAACAAAAAATTCAATCGGATATTTCTGCGGCGGCTAAAGCTAAAGAATCCAGTGAACAAACAAAGACTGAGTTGGAAGAACGCTTAGCGAATGCTCAAATTGAAGCCAATAAGATTATTCGTCGAGCAAACGCAGAAGCTGAAAAACTACACGATACCATTCTTTCCGAGACTTACCAAGAGCAGGCGCACTTGATTCAGTCTACTGAGGAAGACCTCGAATTAAAACGTCAAAGTTTTGCTCGAGATATGCAAGAATCCGTGGTTACAATGGCTTCAGCAATGGCGGAAAAAGTCTTGGAACGTGAAGTAAGTACCCAAGATCATCGGCAAATGATTGAACGTTTTATCCAAAGATTGGAGCAAGCCGATGAACAAACCAAGTAAACGTACAAGTCAAAATTTAAATGATCTTGAACTACTAGCAGCCAGTGATAATCGCTCAGTTCAATATGAAGATGATTTATTAGAAGAAGTTCTAGAAGAATTAGGCTTATTACCATTACCGGAAGCTAGTGAGGATGAACCAGTCCCCCTTGGAGATCGGGTCTTTCTAACTTCAGCGATTCCTTTGGAAAAGAATGACAAGATTCGAATTTTAAAAGAATTTATTCGAATTACAAAGCAAGACGTCCAATCCTTTATTACCATTGTTGATCCATCACTGATCATTGGATTACGGATTCAAAGTGAACGCTTCTACTACGACCTTTCCGGTCAAAATATGCTGCATCAAATTAAAGAAGAAATTAAGAACATTCAAACGGAAGAGGTGATTGAATGACCTTAGAAAAAGATTTTACGCAAGATGTGTTAGATCGTATTAAAAAATATCAGGTAGTCGACAAGATGGAGGAAGTCGGAACCGTATCTTATATTGGAGATGGAATTGCTTTTTGTAAGGGGCTGGACCAGGCCATGTACGGTGAAATGGTTGAATTCATGGATGGAACGATTGGAATGGTTCAAAATCTCGAAGGCAACCAAGTGGGGATTATCATATTTGGCTCCTACGAACATATTCATGAAGGAGACATTGTTCACCGACTTTATAAAACCATGGAGGTGCCTGTCGGTTCAGCCCTATTAGGACGGGTTGTCGACTCATTAGGTCGTCCAATTGATGACTTAGGCCCTATTGAAAGCACATCTTTTCGTCCTGTTGAAGCACCTGCTCCGGGCATAATGGAACGTCAATCGGTTAAAAAACCCTTACAGACTGGGATTAAGGCCATTGACTCCCTCGTACCGATTGGTCGAGGACAACGGGAACTCATTATTGGTGACCGAAAAACTGGGAAAACATCCTTAGCGATTGATACCATTCTTAATCAACGGGGCAAGGATATGATTTGTATCTATGTTGCCATCGGACAAAAGGAATCGACCGTTAAAAACATCGTTAAAACCTTGAATAATTATCAAGCTCTTCCCTATACCATTGTAATGACGGCTTCTGCCTCAAAACCGGCTCCAATGCTTTATATTGCACCTTATGCCGCAACAGCGATGGCGGAAGAATTTATGTATCAAGGAAAGCATGTTTTAATTATCTATGATGATTTATCTAAGCAAGCAGCTGCTTATCGTGAAATGTCGCTCTTGCTGAAACGACCACCTGGTCGGGAAGCCTATCCTGGTGATATTTTCTACTTACACTCACGCCTCCTAGAACGTTCTGCTAAACTATCCGACGAATTGGGTGGCGGGTCTATTACCTCACTTCCAATTGTTGAGACTCAAGCCGGCGATATTTCTGCTTATATCCCAACCAATGTGATATCGATTACTGATGGACAAATATTCTTACAAAGTGACCTCTTCTTCTCTGGCGTTCGACCAGCGATTAATGCCGGACTATCCGTTTCTCGTGTGGGCGGATCTGCTCAGTTAAAAGCGATGAAGCAAGTTTCTGGGACATTAAGATTGGACTTAGCTTCCTACCGTGAATTAGAGGCCTTCTCGTCCTTTGGTTCTGATATTGATGAAATGACCGCTCGTCAATTGAATCGCGGTCAACGCATTGTGGAAGTCCTCAAACAACCGCTTCACCATCCAGTGCGAGCTGGCGTTCAAATCGTAAACTTCTTTGCTTTAAGTCATGGCTTCTATGATGATATTCCATTGAATTTAATTCACGAGTTTGAATTAGAGTTGACGGACCATCTAGAAAGAAATGAAATGACCTTACTTAAGAATCTTGAAAACAATCAAGCTATCAGTGATGAAGACGCCCTTCAAGAAATATTGAGTAATGTCAGTCGGTCCTTTAAACTCAGCCATAATTTATCCATTGAAGCAGGAAGTGATGAATAATGGCGCTTAACCAAATTCAAAAGAGGATCCTTGCAACTCAAAAGACCGCGAAGATCACAAATGCTATGCAAATGGTATCGCGCAATAAGGTTAATCATCTGCTTGAGATGTCTCAATCCTATCAAGTATATATTGACTATCTAAGACATACCATTGATCAACTTTATTACACCTTGAAAGTCACTCCCCCTAACTTTAATAAAATGGATATCAAAAGCCTTATTACGGATCGTCCGATTAAAAAAGTTGGGATCTTTTTAGTGACCACGGATAAAGGATTAGCCGGCCCTTATAATAGCAACCTATTACATGGCTTAGATGAGTGGCTAAAGAATTCTGATTATTCCAAAGATCAACTTTATTTTTACACTTTGGGACATACTGGTGAAAAATATGTCAAGGATGCTGGCTATCAAATTGCCCGTAGCTATTATCCCCTTTCTGACCAACCCACCTATGAAGAAGCCCATTATTTTATTCGACAATTACGTTCTGCTTATGTAGAAAAAGAGGTCGATATTCTTTATTTGGTTTATCATCATTACGCCTCCGGTTCTAGTTCCAAATTTGGTGTGGATAAATTGCTACCTGTTGTGGCACTCAACCGCCGGGTAGATCCTCAAGAAGTAAAGGATAAAAAAGAAAATTTAGAGCAAGTTTATATAATTGAACCCAGTGCTGAAGAAGTTCTAGAGGGATTAATTCCTCAATTTATAGAGTCTAATGTCTATGGTGCCCTTCTTCAGGCCAAAACCGCTGAGCACCTTTCTCGCATGTCCGCAATGCGGTCTGCAACAGACAATGCTAATTCTATGATTGACCAATTAAGATTAAAGTACAATCGAGAAAGACAAGTCAAAGTAACGAATGAAATCATCGAAATTGTTGCTGGTGCTCAAGCTCAACAAAAAGAAAGAAGGTAAATAACGCATGCGTATTGGACACATTACCCAAGTAATCGGTCCGGTTGTGGATGTCTCCTTTCCTCTCGAATTTGGAACGCCTGATATCCACCACGCCCTTATTGTCACGGATTTAACAGATGCTGATATTGAAGGCGAACTTTCAACGGAATTAGTTTTTGAGCACCGTCAAGTCATTTTGGAAGTAGCTCTTGATATTGGACACGATACCGTACGGACGATCGCTATGGAAGCGACTGAAGGATTATCTCGTGGTATGATTGTTGTTGACTTAAGAGAGGCCATCAAAGTGCCGGTTGGCGATGCAACCCTTGGTCGAGTCTTTAATGTTTTAGGGGATACGGTTGATGGCGGACCAGCTATTTCTAAGGAGACTCCACGTTCTCCTATCCACGCTCAAGCCCCTGCTTATTCCGAATTGAGCCCTAACTTTGAAATCTTAGAAACAGGAATTAAAGTCATCGACCTACTGGCTCCTTACCTAAAAGGAGGAAAAATTGGACTCTTTGGTGGAGCCGGTGTTGGTAAGACCGTCTTGATTCAAGAATTAATTCATAATATTACCCAAGAACATGGCGGCTTATCGGTATTTACCGGGGTTGGTGAACGGACTCGGGAAGGAAATGACCTAGTCAGCGAAATGAGAGAGTCCGGTGTTTCTAAAAATACCGCCATGGTTTTCGGTCAAATGAATGAACCGCCTGGTGCTAGAATGCGGGTTGCCCTGTCTGGACTAACGATTGCTGAACACTTTAGAGATGTTAAACATCAAGACGTGCTTCTCTTTATTGATAATATCTATCGCTTTACTCAAGCGGGTTCAGAAGTCTCTGCCCTACTAGGACGGATGCCTTCAGCCGTGGGTTATCAACCGACTTTAGCTTCTGAAATGGGGGCCATGCAAGAACGGATTACTTCAACTAAATCTGGTTCCATCACCTCCATTCAAGCGGTTTATGTACCTGCGGACGACTATACAGACCCTGCTCCTGCTACGACCTTCTCACATTTGGATGCAACCACTAACCTGGAACGTCGTCTAACCGAACAAGGTATTTATCCGGCAGTCGATCCATTGGCTTCCTCTTCTTCTGCTCTATCGGAAGAGATTGTAGGTGAACGACACTATAAGGTCGCTCGCCAAGTACAACAGACCCTCCAAGCTTATGAGGATCTCAAAGATATTATTGCTATTTTAGGAGTCGATGAGTTAAGCGATAGTGAAAAACTTACCGTTAAACGGGCTCGTCGGATGCAACTTTTCCTATCACAAAACTTCCATGTGGCTGAAGCCTTTACGGGAATTCCTGGGTCTTATGTCAGTGTCAAAGAAACGATTGCTGGTTTTGAAGGGATTCTTGAAGGAAAGTATGATAACTTACCGGAAGAAGCTTTTCGTAATGTCGGAAATATTGACGAAGCCATTGCCAAAGCTAAAAAATTAGGAGTTGATTGGCATGAGTCAGACCAATAAGAGCCTGCAAGTTCAGATTGTCTCGCCAAATGGTCTAGTGTACAATGAAGAAGCGCTTAAAGTCCATGTTCAATCCGTAGATGGAGGACGGACTATTCTGCCTGATCATATTGCAATGATGACGGCCTTAGATATTTCGGCAGTCATTGTAACAACTTTTAATCAAGAAACACCCGAAGATTATATTGCGATCAATGGCGGATTGCTAGAAGTCAGAGATAATGAGGTCAATATCATTGCAAATATGGCAATTCGGGCCAGAGATATTGATGATGCTAGGACCTCCATGGAGAAGACATTGGCTGAAGATGCGATGAAGCAAGCCGAGATTAATCAAGATATTCGTGCTTATCAGATGGCTGAGCTTGATCTCAAGAAAGCCTTGAATCAACTTGATGTGATGAAACACCGTCATCGTTAAATACACCTTTTGTTTACCAGTCCATGCTGTTGGCTCATTCAATGATTTAAAAACCGACATTTTTCTTAATGCTTTTTATTTAAGCGATTGATGACGACAGGCTTGGCCAGATCTATTTATTTGAGAGTCTTTGATGCTGCATCAAAGACTCTTTTTTAGCAGTTAATTGTTCTTGAATTGGCTGATTAAAGGCGTTATTCATTTATTAATGCATTATTTAATTGATCGCATTATGATTTTTTACAGCAAAAAGCCCAAAAGATTTTCCAATCCTTTGGGCCTTTTTTGTTATTCAGTTCTCTAAATAAGCAGTCTGTTTAACGATGCTCATGACTAGTTATTGGGCACTTTTAGCCTCTTTTACTAAATCCCAAGCAGCAATAGCTCCGCCATGTTTGACCTCTTCAATCTTTTTGCTGGTTTCATCCGTTTGATAGAGTTCCACAATTTTTTGATAAAGTGGATTATCTTTATCTTCGCCGCGAGCCGCAATATTATTAACCCGATCGAGGTTAATCGTTTCAGGGGTATCTCCATAAATATAAATCGCATCCGCAGGTTCAAAAGGCGTCGATTCTAAGAAGGAGTCATCAATAAAAGCAGCATCCACATCCTCAATTACAGCTGGTATTTGAGCAGCTTCTAACTCTACGAATTCAATATTTTTAGGGTTCTCTTCAACATCTCTAGGGGTTGGTAAGAGTTCGCCGTTGTCTTTTAAAGTGATTAAGCCCGCTCTTTGAAGGCTGAATAGATCATAGCTGAGACTCGTAGGCGCTGAATTAACCGCAATTTTAGCGCCCTCAGGTAAGTCCTCTAAGGAAGTGTATTTTGTTGAATAAATACGAATTGGCACAGCTACCGTATAGGCTAGAGTTACGATATCCCCTTTATTCTCTTTGTTCCAATTTTCTAAGAAGACATCATGTTGGAAGGCATTCAAATCAATGGATCCATCCGTTAAAGCTTGATTGGGCATATTATAATCTGTAAATAGCACGACTTCTAGATCGATACCTTCTTGTTCTTTGGCACGCTTGGCCACATCTTTCCAAATTTCTTCATCTTCACTTCCAACAACACCAATGCGAACTTTTTGGCCATCAAAGGGCTTATCTTCCGCATTAACAAAGGATAGTGGGAAAACGTTCGTAAGGATAAGTAAAGCTAAAGCTAAGATTTTTATCAATTTTTTCATATTAACACCGTCTTTCTTTTATTCAGCAAAAAATTTGTAGGCAATTTCATGACCTTGGTCAATTTTAGCCCATTGTTGTTCTTCTGTTAATTCATTACCACAGTCACAAGAAGCGAAGCCGCACTGTTGAGAGAGGTAAAGATTTTCTTTAGGAATATATTTGCTTGCTTCTTCTAATAAGGCTAAGGCACGATTTTCATCATCTAAACCAGCGCTTTTAGAAGATAGCACCCCTAATACTACCTCTACTTCTGGACGGTCCTTGAAGACCGCAAGAGCTTCGATACTTCCAGCTCGTTCGTCATCCCATTCTAAAAAGAAACGATCATAGTGCTGGCGTGCTAAGAAAAACTCTGCCACTTCAGTATAGGCTCCTTCTGTAAAAGCACGAGAAGCGTAATTTCCACGACAATTATGCGCATAGACTTTCAAACCTAATTCATGAGCATAATCTGCTACAGCATTATTAAGATCGATTAATTGTTGGGCTAGATCCTGCTTAGAGAAGTTTGAATAGTCAAAATTTAATGAATCTAAGTGTAGTTGATCCCCTTCACCGGCAAAACTGGCCCAAACACAATCATCTAATTGAATAATTTGACAGCCTGCCTCTGCTAATTCTTTAACGAATTCTTGATAGGCATTGACAACATCCTGTCTAAAAGTGGCTAAATCCTCATAATATTGATCTTTTTGTCCGATTGCTTCTAATGCCAGTAATTCAAAATAAAAATGTCCTGGAGCAAAGATGGTCTGCTTAACCTTTACATGATCAGGAGCCAATGATTTAACCAATTTAAAGTGATCAATAAAGGGATGGTTCTTACCGGATAATTTTCCAGTAACACGCAGTCCGATATCTTTACGGGTTTCGAAGTCATGCTTATGCCCTTTTTCATCTTTTTCATAAAAATGATAACCTGAATCACAGATGAATCGTTCGATCCCTTGTAAGCCCCATACAAAGTCTAAATGCCAAAAGGAACGTTGGTACTCGCCATCCGAAATTTCGCTCAATCCATGCTCAAGTTCCTTAGCTACAACTTCTTTAACGGCAGCTTGCTCAGCTTCCTCATATCCCGGAAGATCCTGATAAAAGGGATAGCTGATATCTTCTCGTTGTTCAATCTCGCGCTTATACTTGAGTAGGGATTGCGGTCGCAGTAGAGAACCCACTGTTAAAAATCGTTTTGAATAATTCGTCATTTGATCATCTCCTTGTCATAGCTACACTATAAGGGAATTCTTGGAGTTTGGGAAATATCGATCCTTAAGAATCAGTTATAGGTAATAACTATAACAAAATCAATATTACAACCCAGGCCCCTTATAAAGGGATTGGGATCAATGTCTCGTTGATTTTGACAGCGTGATTATCAGTTCAGTCTATCGAATTAAAGAATGAGGCTGTGACACAAGTCTCAAAAATACC
>NZ_KV802392.1:0-17257 GCF_001810675.1 Facklamia sp. HMSC062C11
GGATAAAAGTCCAACTTTTGAGGGTCACCTCACAAACGTTTGGGTTCTTTTGAATTTACAAATCTAACTATATAAAAAAGATAAACTCAAGTTATATGTACCCTCTTCACTGGATAAACCAGTAAGGAGAGTATTTTTAAGCGATAAAGAAAAGAATGTACCCAGCACTTTTAATCATTGAATAAATAGTTAATCATCTATTAGGCCAAAAACTTACACACAATAATCATCTTCTATAAAAGTAAACATAAGAAAAGCTTCATTCAAATATAGGCAATATCTGTAAAGTAACGAACAACATCATACATTGATCCTTCACAGCATCAAAGCTATATACTAAGTGAACACCCGATATTTTCCAATACCTTTACATCAGTTAAAGCTATTTACCTTCAAAATTAAATATGCATACAAACGTCTTCAACTCATTCAACATATCTCTGCATCGTAAGTAAAAACAAATATCAAGAATGCATAATAGAGCATTGGGATAGTTCCAATGAGTAGAAGTGCTAATCATGCGCTCAGAACAAGACTAGAAAGATTCAGCTCGTTACGATAACTTTATTATGAAAATAATTATTAGAAGACTAACAACAGGGATATATTATAAATTTGGAAAAAAATATCAGTCATACTAAAAGTTTTCTAAAGTAATAAATATATGGGTAATTACTACAATAAGAAGTTTAAGAAAAAACAAAATGGACGCCATCTACTTTGTGTAGCTTAGCGTCCATAATTATAAACTAAAAATTAATATATCTATCTTATTAAGTACAGATAAAAGACTTTTCCTATTTTTAATAGATTCTATTTTATCTTAGAAATATGTTGCAATTACTAGTATAGCTGCTGATAAAACAATAATTGCAGCAACAAGTTTAGCCATGAATTTCCACCAAGTTGCTAAGTCAATCTTGGCAATGGATAAAGCACCCATGATAATGGCTGAAGTTGGGGTAATTAAGTTCAATACTCCTGAAGCAGCTTGAAAAGCAGTAATCACCAGATGTGAGGCCACTCCAACAAACTCACCTAGAGGAGCTAATAAGCCCATGGTTGCCCCAGCCAAACTAGAAGTACCAGGAATCAAGAATGACATTGGTAAGTAGAAAATATAGGTTAATAGAATAAAGAGTTGTTCCGACAAACCTTGTAAGCCTACTTCCCCCCAATGTAAAACAGTAGCCGTAATCATACCATCATTCATAATTACTTGAATACCACGAGACACCCCACAAACAAGGGCAACTGTAATCATATCGCATGAGCCAGCCATAAACTCTTTCAGAAATTCGTCTTCACTCATACCATAGACAAAAGCAATGAGAATTGACATAGCCATAAATAGCATTGTAATTTCTTTAAAATACCAGGTTCCTAATGGATCGGCATGTTGGAAAAGACCACCAATCACTGGAAGACCCAGTAAGAAATTATTAATATCCTCGAATATAGTAACACCAAAGTCTGGCCAAGGAATCAAGGACACAATCATGATAATGAAGGTTAACATAAACAGAGAGAGTACAGCTTTTTGCTTGGAAGTCATCGTTGATGTTTGTTCTTTAACTTTAAATTCTTCCATATCACTAGCATAGTCTTGATAAACTAAGGATTGGCTTGGATCTTTTTCAATTTTTCTTGCATAACGATATACATAAACAATAGATATGGCCATCATAACTACAAAGAAGATTAAGCGCCAGACTATTCCATCTGCTATAGAAATCCCTGCCGTATCTGAAGCAACTCCAGTAGCAAATGGATTTACCGTTGAAGCTAAACAGCCAACTTGCGAACCTACTAATACAATCGCAACAGCAGTTAATTTATCAAAACCAACACTAACCATTACTGGAATAATTAATGGATAAAAGGCTACCGTTTCTTCCGCCATACCATAAGTTGATCCACCTAATCCAAACAAGATCATTAAGATTGGAATTAAAATCCGCTCGTTGCCCTTATTCTTCTTGATAACACTAGCAATTCCTTGATCTAAAGCACCTGTTTTATTGACAACTCCAAGGAATCCACCAACCATCAAAATAAAGAAGGCAACCTGAATCGCTCCATCCGTCAAATCATTACCGATTAAACCATGGATAGGAGCCATTAGAATATCATACAAGCCTTGAGCATTAGAGTTTACTACTTCATATGTTCCAGCAATATATTGACCCGCATCATTAACTTGATATTGTCCAGCTGGAATAATCCAAGTTAGAATAGCTAACAAGACAATTAATATGTACAAGACAGTAAATGACGAAGGCATTTTAAAATGGCGGCGTTTAGAACTTTCTGACATACTATTCATCCTTTTCTTTAAAATTCTTAGTTATAATTATCTTAACGACCATATACTTCGACTGACTGTTTGGCAATGGCAATAATGACATCCCGTGCCAACTCCATTGACTCTACTGCAACAAATTCATAAGGTCCATGGAAATTCTCACCACCAGCAAATATATTAGGCATAGGTAATCCCCTAAAAGATAATACTGAACCATCCGTTCCTCCTCGAATAGGTTCAATTACTGGTTGAATAGATAAAGATTCCATCGCCTGTTTAGCTAATTCTACTGGACGAGGGTCTTGAGCAATCACATCCGCCATATTGGCATATTCATCCTTGATATCAACTGTAATACGTTGGCGATCAAGTTTTGTATTCATCTCTTCAGCAATTTTTACCATATATGCCTTTCGATGTTCGAAATGATCGTGATCAAAGTCCCGAATAATATAAGATAGGCATCCTTCTTCAACGCTACCTTCAAATTTAACTAAATGGTAGAATCCTTCTCGTTGACTGGTAAACTGCGGCTGTTCTAATTTAGGAAGTTGTTGATGATAATCCATTAATAAATCGAGAGAATTAACCATAATATCCTTGGCTGTTCCTGGGTGCACATTCTTACCTTGAGCTGTCACCTTAGCAGACGCCGCATTAAAACTTTCATACTGTAATTCACCTACCGGTCCACCATCCATGGTATATGCAAATTGACAGCCAAAAGCAGGGACATCAAAATGTTCTGCGCCTGTACCAATCTCTTCATCCGGACCAAAAGCCACTCGAATCTTACCATGCTTAATTTCGGGATGTGCTAATAAATAGGCTCCTGCTGTTACAATTTCTGCGACACCCGCTTTATCATCTGCACCAAGTAATGTATTACCATCCGTTGTAATCAGTGTTTTACCGATATAATTTGCTAAATTTGGAAATTCTTTAACTGAAAGAACGATATCCTTGTCTGCGTTCAAAACAATGTCAGAACCATCATAATTTTCATGAAATTGAGGTTGGACATTTCTAGCTTCAAAATCAGCTGTATCAACATGAGCCATAAAGCCAAAGACTGGCAGCTCCTTGTCTGTCGTAGAGGGAATACTTGCTGTTAGATAGCTGTCTTTAGGATTTAAATACACTTCTTGAAAACCTAACTCAATAAGTTCTTGTTCCAACATCTTCAAAAACTCTGTCTGACTGGCTGTCGATGGAATTGTATGACTATTCTCATCAGAACGCGTCTCAATCTTGCAATACTTAACAAAACGGTCTATCAACTTTTCTGGCATAGCCTTCATCCTTTCTTTATTAAGCACCTAAATATTGTATGCTCTTACACAGTCATTGTAACCCTTTACTTTCCTATCAACATTAAACCGCTTTAAGATTATTACTAAAATATTCTAATATCAGTCCTTCTGATATATTGGCAGTTTTTATAATCAACTTAACCACTAGAAAACAATTAAATAGTAAATTACTATCCTAGAATTATCGATAACCTAGGGGTTGATGAAAACAGTATTCATAAAATACAACATCATTATTATTCAGCTCTAAGCTTAAATCATAACTGTCTCTAAAGCAGCATCCATACCTTACCTAAAAATTAAAAGTGTTCTTTCGTCTCTCATAATCTGTAACTTTTAAAATACACAAAAAAATAGGATAGAATCCTTCGATTCTATCCTATTTTTGATTACTGCGGCCAAGAAGACTCGAACTTCCACGTCCCAAGGACACTAGCACCTCAAGCTAGCGCGTCTGCCATTCCGCCATGACCGCAAGATACTTAACGGTCTCATTTTAGCGAAAGGACATCTTTTTGTCAAGCGAGTTAAGGATACACTTCAACTAGTCTGTTTGTAGCTGCTTCAAGCCAATTCGTTGACGCTCTCGGTCTAAAGATACTACTTCCACCTTCACTAAATCTCCAACGGAAAGAACTTGTGAAGGATGCTTAATAAACTGACCCTTTTTGCGCAATAACTTAGAAATATGGATCAAGCCATCCTGCTTAACTCCAATATCCACAAAGGCTCCAAAGTCCACGACATTTCTCACCGTACCTTCTAGAACCATCCCCTCATTCAAGTCTTCTAGTTGAAGAACATCTGATCTTAGGATAGGACCCGCTTGATGATCACGAATATCCATCGTAGGATTCATTAATCCATGTAGAATATCTTCAATGGTTTCCTGACCTACTTGTAATCTTTCCGCAATAGAATTAACATCCGCTTGACCAAGAATATGCTGGGCTTCTTCTGAACCTAATTCTGCCAAATCGAGCTGATACTCTTGTAAAATCGTCAATGCTAAGTCATACGATTCCGGATGAATGGAGGTTTGATCCAAAGGATTATCACCTTGCATGATCCGTAAAAATCCAGCTGCTTGCTCAAAGGTTTTGGGTCCCAAGCGTTTAACGGTCTTAATTTGTTCACGATTAGAAAAATGCCCCAGTTCATTTCGAAGCTCAATCACATTCTTAGCCGTCGCCTTGGTCATTCCAGACACATGCTCTAACAATTGAATTGAGGCCGTATTAGCATCCACCCCCACTTGATTCACCGTCATATTGACCACAAAATCAAGTTCTTGGGTTAAGCTCTTTTGATTGAGATCATGTTGATACTGACCCACACCCATTGACTGAGGATCAATCTTAATCAACTCTGCCAAAGGATCTTGCAAGCGTCGAGCAATCGATACCGCTGAGCGCTCCTCCACTTGATAATCTGGAAATTCTTCACGCGCGATGGCACTGGCTGAATACACAGATGCTCCCGCTTCCGACACGATTACATAATGAACAGGTCTTGATAATTCACTCAAACTTTCGGCAACGAATTGTTCTGATTCCCGACTGGCTGTTCCGTTGCCGATTGCCACCACATCAACTTGGTGGCGTTCAATTAGTTGAATAAACTCTGGCTTGGCCTGAAGGCGTTGCTTTTGACTGGCAGGCTTATGAGGATAAATAACCCCCTTATCAAGCACTTGACCCGTCGCTGAAATGACCGCCAATTTACAACCAGTTCGATAAGCTGGATCCAATCCCAAGACCGTCTTCCCCTTTAAAGGAGGTTGAATTAAGAGATGTCTGACGTTATCCCCAAAGACATCGATCGCATGGGCCTGAGCTTTTTCTTCTTGCTCGCTACGCAGCTCTCGTTCAATCGAGGGTTTGATAAAGCGTTGATAAGCATCTTTAATAGCCCTCTCAAGTGCTTCTTTCTGAAGGGGTTGGAGACCTTCTCCCAAGACATGACGTTCCATATATTGAAGGGGTGGCTGCTCATCAAGGTCAATTTTAATGCTTATTACTTCTTCTTTTTCAGCGCGCAAGCTAGCCAACACCTGATGAGGGGCTAAATTAACCAGTTTTTCTGTAAATTGATAATAAATTGAATAAAGTCCTTGCGGATCCTTCGCTTCATCCTTTAATTGACACTGCCAATAACCATTATAACGACTATATTTACGGATAAAATCCCTAAAATCAGCTCGGTCAGAAATCCTCTGCGCGAGAATCTCATGCACCCCGTCAAGAATGGCTTGCTCATCTTCCAGCGCTTCTTGCAGATAATCTGGCCATAGGGACTCCCACTTGGCCTCATGATCTTGAACTTGGCTCATCCAATCTGCCAGAGGTTCTAACCCTTGATCAATGGCCTTTTGTGCCTTGGTCTGCTTTTTTTGTTTGTAGGGACGGTATAGATCCTCTAACTCCTGCAAACTTCCTGCTCGTTGGATTTGATCTTCCAAACTGGGATCAAGCTTTCCTTGATCTTGAATACTCTTAAGCACTTCCTCACGACGTTTGTTTAGACTTAAGGCATACTGATAGGCCTTATCAATTTCATGAATTTGTACTTCATCTAAAGAGCCCGTTCTCTCTTTACGGTAACGGGCGATAAAGGGAATGGTATTCCCTTCAGCTAACAAAGAAAGAACCGCCTTAACTTGGGGTTCTTTAATCTTTAAACTTTTTGCGATTTCCAATTGCATCATCTGTTCTTGCATCTTATCTTCCTTCCATAATTTTAACTGAATGGATATCTCGGACAGCATTTGGAGATAGACTCAGGCCATGTAACTGACCGCCAAAAACCAAACCCCCATCAATTCCCCATTTTCGATCATAACGCCATACCTTTGAATTATTAAAATTCTGATTCAAAACCATGGTCGGGGTATGCCCAAAAATAATTTGCTTTCCAGTTGTATTTTCCGCATGGTGGAATCGATCTCTCAACCACATAAAATCATGATCAGAGGTGTCCCGCCAATCATTCAGACTCAAATCAATCCCAGCATGAACAATAATAAAATTACCATATTCTATATAATATGGAAGTGACCGTAGCCAAGATTCTAATTTTGGATAGCGTTGCTTAATGAGTCGAGCATAGCGTCGACTATCTGAACGCCTAATTTCTTCCTCATTAATAGTCAATAATTGGCTGAGGGTGGTCACCCCTCCATTAATCACATAATGATTAAAAAAATTATAAGGGCTTCTCAAAAAATTTAAGAGCATGGATTCATGGTTTCCTCGTATAACAATTGCTTGATATTCTTTTTCAAGAAACCATACCTTTTCTAATACCTGTCGACTATCATAACCTCGATCCATTAAATCCCCAATTAAGACAAGTTGTTCCTTAGATCGATTCCAATAACTTAGCATCTCCTCAAATTCATCATACATACCATGAATGTCTCCGATCACAAAGACACCCTTATCGCTATTTAATTTCATACCCCCACCCCCTTTAAAACACGTGGTTACATTATACCATAAGGTGAATCGTGCTTTCTCATTTTTTATCGTAAAATGGGCTAATTGATATAAATCAAATGACCATAATGTTGATTAATTTGGTCCCAATCCTGTTTTTCAGGATTAGCCAAAGCATCTTGTATTAAGCTTTGAATATCTACACTCGAAATCGTTATAATGGGTGCCTCTCGATATTGTGGATAATTTCCGCCACCCACAGCTCGATATTGGGTGACTGATAAACGATAAACTTTATCTAGATCAATCGCTTCATTTGTTCTTTCATCGATGATTTTTTGAACGCGTTGGCCAACTGGTTGACTTAAATTAACCTGACATGTAAAGCCAGAATAGAGATCATAATTAAAATGCTGAGCTTTCGGTTCAATATAGGCTGGATTGACAATTAAGTTCCCAGCTTCATCCAACATAAAGTAATTAAGATTTTGTTCCATTATTTTATAAAGATCCGCCCCCGACACTTCAACTACCGCAATTAAATTATAAAAAGGGTAGATTGCAAGTAGCTGCTTTCTAGTAATTGGCCCTTGAAATTCAAAGAAGTGTTCATTCAGTAAGGACACCCCTGAAAAATCAGCATCCGTTTCTTTTAGCAGTAACTGATTGATCATTTCAGCAAATGGATGTCCTTGAGAGCGTGCTTTTAAAATATCTTGAGTCGAATTTTGCATTAAGGAATGCCCTAATACTTGATTCAACCACGCTTGACTATCCTCATATTCTGGCTCTAGGGCTGATTTAACGGCTGCAGACTCTTGCGAAACTGACCTAAAATCAATTAGTTCACCATCAAGTTGCTTTATTTGACCGTCGTCATAAACAATCTTCGCACTGGCGATCTTTTCACCACCATAACCAGGTTGTAGGGTCAAGACACCATTCACTTTTTGACATATTTGACGGTGTTGATGGCCTGATAAGAAAAGATCAATCCCTGGAATTTGGCTTAACATACGATAGCCTTGATTCTCCCCGGTATCTTCTTCTGTTGCCTGACCAGTCTCTAAATCCGATTCAAATCCTCCATGATAAGCGACTACTAATAGATCAACTTGAGGTCTTAATAGACTCACATAGTGCTTAACGGTCTCAAAAGCATCCAGAAAGTCAACGCCTTGATAATGTTCCGGCAACTCCCAGTTTGGGATGTAATGAGTTGTCACGCCGATAATCCCGATTTTAATGCCTTCAAAATCAATGATTTCATAGGGACACCCCATTAAGCTGGATTGTGTCGCTTGATCAAGGATATTGGCACATAAAATTTTTCCCTTAAGATTTTCATAGGCTGGTCGATAATAATCTGGTCCAAAATTAAATTCATGGTTGCCAAATAAATGGTAATCATAATTCATGGCATTCAGTGCCCGAGCATAGGGTCTAGCATCATGCGTGATGGTACTAGTATAAGTCGCCATGGAAGAGCCTTGGATAAAATCTCCTAAATCAATTGTCAAGGTTAAATCAACCGACGGGTCTGATTGAAGTTGCTTCATCAAATAAGCAGTATTCAAAAGAGAATAACCCGGATGGTCTGGGTGTTCTAACCATTGTGCATGTGTATCACTTGTCATTAAAAATCTAATTGTCTTCATTCTATTCTCCTATAACACAATTTGAAAGCTAGTACCGGTTCACAAATTGTGGTTTCAATGATTATTCCTATTCCATTATAAAGAAGGTATGTCAAAGTTCCAATAGACACTCAAAACAAAACTTCAAATTAATACTAAAAAACCTTGTCATGAAAATCCACAACAAGGTCCATATAATACTTACTTATTCAATTTCATAAGATAATAGTTCCATTAATACCACTGATAAGCTTGAGACTGTTGCCAAGCACCCGTAATCGAACCATAACGCCCAATCATATAGTCATACATCCAAGCTAATTGAGTATAAGGGTTTGTCTGCCAATCAGCCCCATGGCTAGCCATCTTGCTACCTGGTAAAGCCTGAGGTAATCCATAAGCTCCGCTATAAGCATTGGAAGCCGTTGGATTCCATCCGGATTCTTTGTTAATCAACTGAGACCATAGCTGTTTTTCTTCAGCGGATACCCCTTTTTCAGCAGTGATTTGTTCAAAGGCCGCATAAGGATCCATACTTGCTGACGCAGTGGTTGTCGTAATTTCTTCAAGACTTGTTTCTTGAATCGTTGTTTCCTGAACAGTCGTCTCTTGAGAAGTCTCTGTCGTCGAAGTTTGTGATTCTTCCGTCGTAGTGATCGGCTCGATGGCTGTGACCGCTTGGTAGTGTGTAGTCGTCACATTCTCCATATTCTGAGTCGGCTGATTCATTGTTTGATCGGCCTTAGGAGCCGTCGGAGCAATTTCTAAGCTGGTTTCTTGCTGGTAAAGGGTCGTTTCCACTGCTTCTATAGGCTTGATCTCTGAACTGGTATCCACCGATTCCGTAATTATCGAAGTCTGGTCGAAGTCTTGGGCTTGTGCTAATAGAAAACGCCCTTGATCCTTGCCTTCAACCGAATCAAGTTCCACCGTTTCTTTTTCAGAGTCTTTTGAAATATAAGTTATCGTATCCGTCACTTGATTAAAACGAATTTGATCACCGGCAAGGATATAATGTGGGTCCGATATATGATTAATTTGCATCAAATCATCGATTGCAATCCCTGTTGCTTGTGAAATTGTAGATAGGGTATCTCCCCATTGAATGGTATAAACTTGATCCTTGCTAGCTAGGGCTTCTTGAATGGATTGAAAAACATCATTCAAAGACCGTTGATTCCACTGAGCTAAAATTTGTACGGTATGACCCAAAAGGCCTTGTGCAGATACCTCCATTGAATGAACCATTGGATTGAATAAGCATGCCGCAACTAAAAAGCTGGTTAAAGTTTTCTTCATGATCTACTCCTTAATAAAACTAGTACTATACTAATTATTTCATCGAATCAAAACGGACCTAGCCGTTTGATGATAGTCATATTCTATCAAGTTTTATTATTTATGTATCTGTATAAAGCAGATTGTTAGCCAGCTTTAAGCCAGTTGATAGCCACTTGCAATCTAAATTACAAAAAGATGACAAATACCACAAAACAAGGTATCTGTCATCTTTTTGTTATATCTTTTTATTTTAAATAATCCAATAAATGATCCACATAAGCAATCGTATCTCTTAAAGCTTGATCATTGGACATATCTACCCCAGCAGCTTTAGCTAAGTCAAGCGGCTTCATGGATCCACCAGCCTTTAGAACATCTAACCAAGCTTGAATGGTCTCATGATCATGATTAGCAATTTTTCGACCTATTTGAGTTCCAATGGTTAAGCCGGCCGAATAGGTATAAGAATAAAGTCCCATATAATAATGAGGTTGTCTCATCCAAGTTAATTCTGCCCCAGGATTGATTTCAACCACCTCTTGCCAGAATTGTTCCAGTGTTTCCTTGAAAAATTGATTTAATTTCTGAGCGTTTAAATTTTCTCCACGGTCCACTGCTAGATAAACCTTACGTTGGAAATCAGCTTCTAACAAGTGAGTGACCATATTATGGAAGTAAGTACGTGAAATAAACTCTCCAACTAGATTAGCTCGTTCTTCATCATCCAAGTCCTTCGATAATAAGTAATGACACATAAAAACTTCATTGGCTGTCGAAGGAGCTTCAATAAAATATAAACTAGCTTCAGGAGTCGTTGCCTTTTGATACTGATAGCTCAATTGAAAATGCCCCGCATGACCTAATTCGTGAGCCAATACCAAGACTTCGCTCAGCAATCCTGTCCAATTCAAAAGAATATAGGAGGGGCCTTGATAAACCGTTGAACAAAAGCCACCTGTACTTTTACTTTGATTCATCGGGTAATCAATCCATCGCTCTTCAAAGGCCCGTTCAATAATTTGACGATACTCCGATCCAAAAATGGATAATGCATCTTGAATCATTTGCCGACTAGCTTGAATCGATATTTTTTTAGGTTCCTGTGTTGAATAGGGGATTTTGATGTCTGCTAAGGATATCTTACTCAATCCATGTTTAGCTGCCAATAATTTTGCATACCGTTGCATAACAGGCGCCAAATGAGTCATAATGACATCAATTTGCCGGTCGTAAGCTTCACGGCTAACTTCTTGATCACTTAATAAATAATCAATAACAGAATCGTAGCCTCTTAATTTGGAGATTGCTTTTTCAGTTTGTACATGAGAAATATATAAATGAGCTGCTGTATTTTGATACTTGGCTAATCCTTGGTGAAAAGAATCCCAAGCGGCATGACGAAGCTCTGGATCTAAATCCACCTCATAATCTCCCTCAAAACCTGCAAAAGTGTTAGCATAAGTCTTTCCTCGACAAGTAAAATCTTCAAAGTGTAAATCCTGATACTTTAGAACATTGGATAAGCGATACTGATTAAAGAGCTGACTATTAATACTGGATAGGGCGCTTTCTACCTCAAGCGATAAGACATGTTCTCGATTCATGGATATCTTATCTAAGTATCTTTGATAAGCTGCTCCAGATTGGCTGTCTACAAAGCTTTGCAGATAATTTGGATCCAAATTTGCTAGTTCTACCTCAATAAAGGACAAGGCTTTTTTAGTTTCATCATAAATCGCCAGTAGTTTATAGTTGTTTTCTTCGTAGACCGGATTGTTTTTATCGACTTCATAACCCAAAAAACCAAAATCATTTAACCAAGTTAATTGAGCAAAAATTTTCTCCAATAATTGAAGCATGGATAGAAGTTGCTTCTCTTGATTGAGTTTTCCTTGATATTGACTTATCGTTTGAAGATCTTTTTGATAAGCTACTATCGCCTTCTCAAAACTTTCTTGGTCCTTAAATAAAAGATTTAAATCCCAAGTGAGTTTTGGATCTAGGTCTTTCCTTAATGGTAATGACATTTCATCACCCTCCTTTTTTTAATATCATAGCACTTTTTCACACAAAAATAGAGAAAAAAAGAGATCATTTAGCCATTCTGAATGATGACTTCTGATCTCTATAATTCTTATTCAACTGCTGCCATGTCTGTTTGCATTTGATCTTGATCTTGATCTTTTTCGATTAAATAACAATCAATAAATGATTGTTGACCAGCTTGCCTCATGATCGGATGTGCTGCCATCATATCTTGCATAAAAGCACTGGGATCATCAACATGCTGATATAACTTTAATCGATAATCCACAAACGTATTATGCACAGCTAGGCATAAGCTAGCCATTTGAATCGGTACCGCATCATAGTTCCAAGGATTTTCTGTATAAACCGCTAGACTAAAGGATCCATACGGGGTAACAAAGGAAGCAACATCATTTTGTTCCGTTACACCAGACCCTGACTTGTTCCAGACCGTCGTCGATCCTGGAATCAATTGCGTCATATAGGTATGCTGATTATAAAAAAACTTATTAATCAATTCATTGTCCCAAGGTTCTCCATTTAACTTATTATTATATAACAAGGCAAAATATCTTGCTGCATCCCCCGGCGATGTCTGAAAACGACCGTTAGTATCCGAATGATAATACTTTCCATTCACATACGTATTATACAAGCCCAATTCATGCATATGTGGTGTCATTCTCTGACCCCCACCTACTGCTGTAATCAAGGAATTAGCCGCTGTATTATCAGATATTGACACTACCAAATCGACCAAATAATCCAAACTAAAAGAAGATCCCACAGGATTCGCTGCTAAAATTCCAGCACCAGGCACCACATCATCCGCAATGAGTGTATGGTAATCACTTGGTGATAACTCTCCAGTTTGATATTGGTGGTAGAGCTCTCCTAGAACATAAATCTTCTGTGTGGAAGCAGGCCTAAAGGCTTGATTATTCAAGGTCACTTGAGTCAGCGACTCATTATTAACAAAAGAAGCTCCAACCGTAGCACTAACATAAGACATATACTCTGCCATCACAGCTTCAATCTGATTAAGCAATTCCTTTTCATTATAATAAGTCAAAACATAATCTTCATAACTAGCGTCTTTTCGCACCCATCCCAATTGATCATATCCCGTATAAACCTGAAGCCAGGTCCCAGATTCATTAGTCAGCTCCCGCATTACCTCCATAGGCACGTCGACAAAATGCTTGGTACTTCCAATTGCTTTTGAAAAGTAAGTTCCTGGAGGATAAGCATAAATTACCTGATTTGGATTACGATATAAAATGCTATATTCTACTGCTTGATTATGAAATGTCACTTGATTTGTTAAAGGCCCTCTTAAAAAGAAGAAGGAACGATTTGGACGTGGAAATAATCCTAAATAAATCTGCGATTCATTCTGCCACTGATTCACTTGACTCTCATTTAAAAATAGTTCCTTTATTTCGCTACCTGCTTGATAATAACGCCAACCATTAATCAAATCATCATGCCAACCCGTATAAGGCTGATTAAATTGATAAAGCAAAAGCCCCTTAGGAGTTTGACGCCAAGAATAATCATTTAAAGGTTCCTGATAGACCACACGGTAATCGTTCACAAGCGAATAATCCGTTTCTTTTGCAACATTCGGACTAAAGGAATACCAAGGCATTTGGTCATCAATCTCATACTCTTGAGATTCGCTCAGAATAGCTTCATCATTAGCTAACAGACCCGCTGAATCCAATAAGGTTTGATTTGAATCAACGACTAGCATGGATTGATTGGACAGATCGATTGTCTGCCCATAAGGCAAACGAGCCACTTGTTTACTCTTCCCAAAAGAAAAATAATAATTAACTAACAAAAAACAATACACTAATAGAACAAGCGCCCCAACAATCCATGCTATCTTGTACCATTGTTTAATCCGTTTGTCTTCCACTATCTGTCGCTCCTTCACTGGAATCAATCACTATAAATCGATCTTTAAAATAATCAAATAATTCTTGAGTCCACTTTAATTGACTGGATTCCAGCAAAAAGTTACTAAAAGATATTTGTTCCTTTAAATCAATCGGATCCAAACCTTGACTCAAGGAACGCTCCTGGATAAAAGCTTCATACTCCCATTCATCAACTACAGCAGCAAATCGGTCCTTGGCAATTAATTCAAATACAAAATCCTCTAGGATCCGTTCCTTGATATGGGTTCTAATTGGTTGATTCAAATGCAGTTGGCTACTTGCATACTCCTCCAAAGTCATATCTTCTTCACTTGCTAATCGTTGAATCTGATCTAAATATTTTCTTTCATAAGCGTCATACTCATCTTGATTTATAACGACTTGACTCGCTTCTTGATAAAAGGCTAATAAAAAAGGCATTAATTGACGGTAAAAAGCTAACTCCAAAGCCTGTTTACGATAGATCATATAATAAGCTTCCTTCACCTGCGATAGATTCTCATATTCGCCTAATCCTAGACGTGCTAAAGATAATGAATCAAATTTACTTAAGGGTTCATTCGTTAATTGTTGGTACTTACGCTTCATATCTGCTAGCTGAATTTCAAAGATTTGTTCGAAATCTGCTAGAGAAACCCTTAGATAGGTCTCAGGTACCTCAATCTCTTCGACTGAAGGATAATCTAACACTTGACTTCTCATAAATAAACTCCTTTATTTAATCTAAAAACACCATCCCCATTATTATAGCATGGAATGAAAAAAGCAGCATGTCAAATAATAGCTTCAAGCAAAATCTTCAAATCTAATCGAAACACCCTAAAATGATATTCTCGGATTACAATTGTTGATTATCTACAGAATGCGACTGATACCATTCAACGATTGGTCTAATCGCTTGAAGTTGAGAATAAACTCTTGTAGGATCGTCACTTGTTCTATCCAACACCTGTAGCAATTGACTAGCCCAGATTTCTTCCATATGAAACTCATGATTGAGCGAGACCGATTGACTTAAGGGTTTTAAAGTGAACACATAAGTAACAAATACTTCCATACTCTTTCTTAAATACTGAGCGGTCTTTTGATCAATAATATTTCCATCTTTATCGAAGGCAGATTGACAATTTCCTAATAAAAACTCTTGCCCAGGCAGGACTAGAGCGTCAATACCAGGAGACTCTAATATTTGGCGTAAATGCATCTGTGCACTTGAAGTTCCTTGATCTAAATAAGAAGCACCCATAATTTTGACTGGCTTTGCTTTTAAGGGATGTATTTTAAATGACAACCACTCTAGCAAAGATTTTAAAGGAGCAGGTACTGTCCGATTATGTTCAGGTGTAGCAATCACTACCCCATCAGCAGCTTCTATCTTTTTCTGAATCTCTTGAAACTCAAAAGACTCAAGGACTTCCAAATGATCTTGATTAAACAAAGGAAGATCCTTTATATCCAAAACTTCAAAATCAAAGAGGTCCTTAAATGAGTGTTGAATATAATATAATAATTCACGATTATAAGATTGCTCAGAGATAGATCCAGCGATGCCAACCAACTTAATCTTTACCATTCAATCATTCCTCCTTTGTCGATTCCGATATCTTCATTGAAGCGTTTTGATTTTTATTCAGAAATGCCTGAGTATAATTAATAAACTTAAGAAATTCCTCAAAAATACTTTCTAGGGCATTTATTCTATCCGGATCTACTAGCTTACCCTCTTGATCAAAAGCCTGCAAAGAATTTCCCAATAAAAATTCTGAATTGGGTAAAACGCGCGCCTTAATATCTGCTGAATCTAAGATCTGGCGCAACTGTACTTGCGCTCTTGAAGAGCCCAATTTACCATAGGAAGCACCCATTATCATCACCGGTTTATTCTTCAAAGGAGAAATATAGTAGGATAACCAATGTAGGGCATTAGATAGTGATGCCGTGATAGCATGATTGTATTCGGCAGCAGAGATAATCACACCATCCGCTCCCTCAATCAAATTCGCTACTTGCTCAACAATTTCAGGAAGCTTTTTTGAAGCGGGTTTATTAAAAATTGGAAACTGATCAATCTCAAGTAATTCTATATGCGCCTTATCTTTAAAATGATATTGAATAAATTGAAGTAGCTGTCGATTGGTTGACCGTTTACTATTCGTACCAACTATTCCAATGATATGCTTCATTATCATAACCTCCTACACAATGAACTGCATGCAAAACTATAAAAAAAGCTTTTCCTAACATTAAGTTAAGAAAAGCTTAAAATAGCGGTGGTCGGGGTCGAACCGACACGCCGTGTAACCGGCACTGGATTTTGAGTCCAGCGCGTCTGCCAATTCCGCCACACCGCCGTGATATTAAGGCGGAAGTCGGATTTGAACCGGCGATCAAGGTTTTGCAGACCCATGCCTTACCACTTGGCTATTCCGCCGTTGGACTGGGGTAGCTGGATTCGAACCAACGAATGACGGAGTCAAAGTCCGTTGCCTTACCACTTGGCTATACCCCAATAATAATATATTAAATATAAAGGCGACTGATGGGAATCGAACCCACGAATGTCGGATCCACAAACCGATGCGTTAACCACTTCGCCACAATCGCCACCATATTATAACAGGGACTGCAGGAATCGAACCCACACTAACGGTTTTGGAGACCGTTGTTCTACCGTTAAACTAAGTCCCTAAATTAGATCAAAGGATTCTGGATACAATTCCAATCATATAAATGGAGGGGGGCAGATTCGAACTGCCGAACCCGAAGGAGCGGATTTACAGTCCGCCGCGTTTAGCCACTTCGCTACCCCTCCATATGGCTTGGGACGGAATCGAACCGCCGACACCTTGAGCTTCAATCAAGTGCTCTACCAACTGAGCTACCAAGCCAACTAACAACGGTCCGGACGGGATTTGAACCCGCGATCTCCTGCGTGACAGGCAAGCATGTTAACCCCTACACCACCGGACCAAAATGGGGGATAACGGGTTCGAACCGCTGACATCCTGCTTGTAAGGCAGACGCTCTCCCAGCTGAGCTAATCCCCCATATTAAATTTTTAATGACCCGTACGGGATTCGAACCCATGTTACCGCCGTGAAAGGGCGGTGTCTTAACCGCTTGACCAACGGGCCATAATAATATTATTACAAACTATATAAAACGGAGAGTAAGGGATTCGAACCCTTGAGACGAAGATTATCCGTCTACACGGTTTCCAACCGTGCTCCTTCGGCCAGCTCGGACAACTCTCCATGCTAAGCTAACCATCATTCATAACTCCGCCAGTAGGGCTCGAACCTACGACATC
>NZ_KV802393.1:0-264 GCF_001810675.1 Facklamia sp. HMSC062C11
ATGGGCCTGAGTGGACTCGAACCACCGACCTCACCCTTATCAGGGGTGCGCTCTAACCAGCTGAGCTACAGGCCCAAAATCAAAAGCGGGTGAGGAGAATCGAACTCCCGACATCAGCTTGGAAGGCTGAGGTTTTACCACTAAACTACACCCGCATACGGTCCGGACGGGATTTGAACCCGCGATCTCCTGCGTGACAGGCAAGCATGTTAACCCCTACACCACCGGACCAAAATGGGGGATAACGGGTTCGAACCGCTGACA
>NZ_KV802394.1:0-17261 GCF_001810675.1 Facklamia sp. HMSC062C11
GCAATTGTGAGCACGTTTTGAGAGAGTGCGACCACAAGCCCCCCTCCCCAACAAAAAAGGCTGCAGCAAATGCTACAACCTTTTTCGATGAATCAGTCTATAAATGTTTAAGATTTAGGGCCCCATAAGCCTTCTCGAATTGATGGGCTAGATTATCAATATCCCCCGCTCCCATGAATAGGATCACTTCATCTTGGTAATCCATTAAAGGCGAAAGGTGGTTGGCCGAAATAATTTCGACTTTATCGTTGATCATCTGAGCCAAATCCTGAATCGTCACCTGACCGGATTGTTCCCGCGCAGAGGTGAAGATATCTACCAAATGCACCTCATCAGCCAGTGACAAGGCTTCCGCAAAGTCCTTAAGCAAGGCAATCGTCCGTGAAAAGGTATGCGGTTGGAAGACCGCTACTACTCGGCGATGAGGGTATTTTTGTTTGGCCGCATCAATGGTTGCCCGAATTTCGCTAGGGTGGTGGGCATAATCATCGATCACAATCAAATCTTGGACTTGCTTGACCGAAAAGCGTCGCTTAACCCCTGGGAAGGTCTTGAGATAACGAGCAATCTCATCCGCCTTAAAGCCTTCCAATTGTAGGAAGCAGATTACCGCCAAGGCATTCATAATATTATGCTTACCATAAGAAGGAATATGGAAGGAACCAAAGAGCTGGCCTTCGACCAAGACGTCAAAGTCTGAGCCCTCCTCGTTACGGCGAATATTTTGAGCACAAATATAATCTTCCGGATCCACTCCGTAATAATGAATCGGAACGGCAGTCTCTAATTGACGCAGATAGGGATCTTCCCCATAGGCAATGACACCTTTTTTGGTCTGATTCGCAAAGGTCTTAAAGGCATCAAAGACATCTTCAATCGAATGATAATAATCCGGATGGTCAAAGTCCACATTAGTAATAATGGCATAGTCAGGCTCATAAGCTAGGAAGTGGCGGCGGTATTCACAAGCCTCTAGGGCGAAGTACTCAGCCGCTTCATTCCCATAGCCCGTCCCATCTCCAATGAGATAAGAAGTTGGGGTCAAATGACCCAAGCAGTGTGCCAAGAGCCCAGTGGTTGAGGTCTTTCCGTGGCAACCGGTCACAGCCACCGAAGTATAGGACTGAATTAACTCTCCTAGGAAGTCATGGTAACGATAAATGGTCAAGCCGAGTTCACGGGCCTTGGCTAATTCGGGGTGATCATCCGTAAAAGCATTCCCCGCAATAATGGTTAAGCCTGGCTGGATATTATCGGCCGAAAAAGGCATCATTGGAATCTGAGCTTCTTCCAAGCCTTGTTGGGTGAAGAAATACTTCTCGATATCCGAGCCTTGAACGCGATAGCCTTCCCCATCCAAAATCAGTGCTAAAGCCGACATCCCAGAACCTTTTATGCCGACAAAATGATACAAGCTATCTTTTGAAATCATACGTGTTATTCTCCTTTATCAAATAGTAAAAAAGAGTCTCGATTCTTAGCCAATCGTTGTAAAATAAAGCGATCGACCTGCCAGTAATCTTCCTTGGCCTTTTCAGAGGACGGCTGGCTAGTTTCCCCAGCGATCGGCATCGAATCCGCCGCAAGCCGCTCTTCTTCCATCTTTAAAGCTCGACTGGCAAGTTGCTTTTCTTTCGACAAAGAAACATTATAGTCCTTGCGAGGCCGGTTGGCTAGTAAATTCTCTTCGGCCATCCGAGTTTGCAATTTTTCAGAGTCCAAGCCTCGCTCAGCAGCCTTTAAAAAAGGAATCATATAGCTAGGGTCATTCGATTCGCCTGTCTCTTCCATTGGATCGTGCAGTCTCTCCTGCATGGATTGCTGGAATTTATTCAGCTCTGCGTTGGATTTTTTGGCTTGAAAAGCAGGCCGCTCTAAATCAAGCGGCTTAGCCTCCTTCCAACCCACCGGGTGCTTCCCCTTAAATTGACGTTTTTTCCGTCCCTGGTTAAAGGCCGGTCCTTGATAGTCTTGACTCATGGGATTCACCGACAAGACCTAGTCACGGTAATAGTCTACCACCCGTTCAAGGGGGGTTCCGACTTCGAATTTAGAAGGTAATTCCCAGATTCCCGGATAGTTTTCAATGGCTTCTAAGCCCAATTCACGGGTAGAACAGATCATGCCATTAGAAGCGACTCCTCTGAGTTCCCCTGGCCAAATAATGGCCCCACTTGGCATGACAGCACCTGGCTTAGCGACAATAACATACAAGCCTTGGGTGATATTCGCTGCTCCACAGACAATCTGCAAGACTTGGTCTTGGCTGACCCTGGTTTGGGTAATGTGTAGATGATCGGAATCTTCATGGTCAACACATTCTTCGACATAGCCCACCACAAAGCTTGGTCCTTCTTCCAAGGCTACGACCTCTTCAATACCATGCTCTTTTAGAGCTTGATTCAAGCTATCTAATTGTTCACTAGAAAGTTGAATTTGACCCACACCTTCTAAGGCGAGTAAGTCGCTAGCGTGATGTAAGTTAATCGACACCACTTGGTCGGTTTGACCATCCTTAACGAGCGTAAAGGGCCCCTTGTTTTCGCTGACAGTATGATTCCGATTTCCCTTATCACGGGTTAATAATAAAACATCCCCAACACCTGCTGGATTATAAAAAGCTAACCAATTCATTCTTATCTCCTCGATTCACGCATTATTTGATTCTTTATATAAGTGGCGCTGGAGGGAAAAAGCCTCCAGAAATTGCGCCTAGTCTCTTCATTATTTTGTCATAATTTAAGGCTAAAAGCAATTCTCAGGCAAAAGTCTATCCATAGCTGTTCTTTTTATGATATGATAGACAACAGATTTAATCCCGCTAGGGAAACAAGTAAACAAAGCCTAAGAAAGGAAGCAAGTCGATGGATTCTCAAAAAAATAACAATCTATTGGGAACGCTCATTTTACTATCGGGGATGGTGATCGGAGCATGCGGTGCCCTGCTTTACCATGAGAATAAGCCAAAGTCTGCCGGTACCGTCCTCCATCAGATCCGAGAGACCTTTAACCAAGGCGGAGAAGTCTGTGGTTCTTGGATCGACTACGATCCGGTCGAATACCATGGTTTCGACTCCCAACCCTTGGTCTATATGGGAGGAATCAGCCGTAAAGAAGAAGGTGAGATCGTCCACTATCGATTCGCAGCGGATGTCTACACCGGGGACATTCTCAATATTCAAGTCCAGTAAATGCTTAATAACGACGCTTAATAACCAAGCCTTAAGAGCTTTTGTGTTGTCGAACAAAGGCTCTTATTTTTTGTTGAGGATAAGCGATTGAGATTAAAGTTAAAAAGGCGAGGAGGGAATTCATGTATCATAATAATGAAGAATGGGATATGCACCCCCTGGATGGGAACACCGGGCAAGCTTATTTAGGAATCAGTAAAAATGAAAAAGTCTTCTTTAAGCGAAACACCTCCCCCTTCATCGCTGCCCTAGCTGCCGAAGGGATCACTCCTCGACTCAAGTGGACCCAAAGAACCTACTCCGGCGATATTTTGACGGCCCAGGAATGGGAAGAAGGGGCCACACTCAAAGCCGAGGATATGAATGCTCCGGCGGTGATCGACTTAATTAAGTCCGTCCACCAGCATCAATCCCTGGTCCAACTCATGCGGCGCATCCACGAAAAGGATTGTCAGCCGATGGACCTGATCCTTGATTACCAAAAGGACCTACCGCCTTCCTTTAGCCAGCACCATTTTTTTAATAGCGTGCTTGAAGCCATGAGGCAAGAGATCGACAGCAGTCTGACCACCGTCCCTTGTGTCATCTGCCACGGCGACTTGAACCACAATAACTTTCTCTTGGCCAATGACGGAACCCTTTATCTGGTGGATTGGGATAATGCCAAATTAGCCGACCCCCTCTACGACATCACTTATCTCTTATGCCGTTACTACCCACCTAGCCAATGGATGGACTGGTTGGAAGCTTATGACTTCCCGATTGACCTTCACTTTACCAAACGAGTTCGCTGGTACAGCCTACTAGCCTGCCTGCGCTTGATTAAAGAATACTATCAAGTCGACCGCCACTATCAAGTCAATGAAACCGTCATTCTCTTGCGAAATATTTTTGAAAACAAGGAGGATTCCGATGCGACTACGCCATAAACCCTGGGCCGAAGAAAAATTAAAGGCCTACCCGCAATATGCCATTCAAGACCCCCAAGCATTAAAAGGAAAATGGCAAGATCACTTTGCCAAAAAGCAAGCCCTCCATCTGGAGATTGGTTCCGGCAAAGGACAATTTATCTTAGGCATGGCCCAGGCCCATCCTGAAGTCAACTATATCGCCATGGAACTGCAGACTTCTGCGATCATCTCCATCCTTAATGCCCAAATCGAAGCCCAGCTACCCAACCTGCTGCTCATTAATGGGCATGGCGGCGATATCGATCAATTCTTTGCCCCAGGTGAAGTGGACCGGCTTTATCTGAATTTTTCAGACCCCTGGCCCAAGAAGCGCCATGCCAAGCGTCGCCTTACCTCACCGCAATTCTTGGAAAAATACCGTCACATCCTTAGCCCTCAAGGCGAGATCCACTTTAAGACGGACAACCAAGGTCTCTTTGAGTATTCCTTGGCATCGCTGAGTCAATATGGTTACCAGCTCAAGCAAGTCTGGTTAGACCTGCACCAATCTGACTTTGAAGGCAATATTCAAAGCGAATACGAAGAAAAATTTGCCCAAAAAGGCCAAGCCATCTACCGATTGGAGGCTGTCTGGCCCCAATCCTAAAGCCAATACAAAAACAAGCGCCCACCCTCACAAAAAGTGAAAGTGGGCGCTTTTTATAGGCACTAATGGGTGCTTCTAGAATTCAGATTTATTGTTTTTCTAATAAGCTTTCGAATTCATCCAAGCGTTCTTCGAACAAGTCTAAAGTGGCTTGAATATAGTCCGCTTGAGTCATATCTAAGCCAGCATCCTTCATGGTATCTACCGCATACTTGGAATCTCCTGACTTCAAGAAGCCCTTATAACGCTCCAAGGCTTCTTGGTCGCCAGAGTGGATCTTCTTAGCAAAGAAGGCTGCCGCTGAGAAACCTGTCGCATATTGGAAGACATAATAATTATAGTAGAAGTGAGGAATCCGAGACCACTCGAGGGCGATTTCCGAATCAGAGTTCACTTCTGGTCCATAATACTTGGCATTTAATGCCCGATAATGTTCCGATAGGAAGTCTTGCGTAAGTGGTTGGCCCTTCGCATCTTCTTCATGCATGAAATGCTCAAATTCTGCGAATTGCGTTTGTCTAAAGACGGTTCCCTTGGCCGAATCCAAGAAGTTATTTAAGATGAAGAGACGAATCTCCGGATCTTCATACTTATCTAATAGATAGTAGGTCAACAAATTCTCGTTGGTGGTTGAGGCGATTTCTGCTAGGAAAATTGGATAGCCACCATAAGCATATTCTTGATTATTTTTGGCATAGTGGGAATGCACAGAGTGACCCAACTCATGAATCAAGGTATACAAGTGATTAATCGAATCTTGCCAATTCATTAAGATGTAGGCCTTGGAATCATAGCTTCCTGATGAATAAGCCCCTGAGCGCTTGCCGATATTTTCATACAAGTCGATCCAACGATCTCTGAAGGCTTCTTCAATAATAGCCACATAATCCTCACCCATTGGCTTCACAGCTTCTAAGACAATGGCCTTGGCTTCGTCATAAGTCACCTTAATGGGTGCTTCACCCAACAAAGGTGTATACATATCATACATTTCCAGATCGTCAACTTTTAATAACTTCTTCCGTAAAGCAACGAAACGATGCAAGAGGTCTAGCCGTGAATGAACCGCTTCGATCAAGGTATCGTAGACGGACTCTGGAATATTATTTTCAAATAAAGCCGCCTGTCTCGCCGAATCAAAGTGACGAACCTTGGCTTGGTAATTATGTAATTTCATCTGACCGGTAATTAAGGACGCAAAGGTATTCTTAAATTGATCATAGACCGAATAATAAGCCTTAAAGTTATCCCGGCGCACCCGACGATCCGAGCTTTCCAATAATTTGCCATAAACCGAGTGGGTTAATTCCACTTCATGACCGTCCTCATCCTTAATGGTTGGGAACTTCAAGTCGGCATCGGATAAAAGCCCAAAGGTCTTGGAGGCAGTCTGATTGGCTTCGCTGGCTTGAGCTAACAATAGCTCTTGGTCGGAAGACAATACGTGAGGACGAAAACGTGCCTTATCATCTAAGAAATGGCGGTAGAATCCAAGACGGTCGTTTTCTTCAATAAAAGCTTGCAGTTGTTCTTCAGGAATGGCCAAAAGTTCTGGGTCAAAATAAGCGACCGCTTGACCGAACTTCGCAAAGAGCTGACCTGCCCGATCGTTCAAAGCCTGAGAAGCTGAGACGGTCTGGTCTTGGTCATTTAACATGCTGGTATAGACATAGACATTCTCAATTACTCTTAAGGTCTCAAAATAAGCGTCCAAGGCCTGCGCCAACATTTGGCTAGATTGACCTATTTTTCCTTCATAGTGTGCCAAGTCGGCAATTTTTTCTTCCGCTTTTTGATAGTCCGCTTCAAAGGCAGCTTGATCTTTATACATTGCGGCTAAATCCCAGGTAAACTGAGGATCGACTTGGTCACGACGACGTGCTTCTTGTTTTGCCATAAAAAAACTCCTTCTCTCAACAATTCTTAGGCCTTTCACCCTAAGGACTCGTCCCTGTTTTCCCGTTGATTGAATCAATCTTACGGGATCTAAAATCTATCTTACCACAATGTAGGCGCTTTAGCTAAAGAAAAAATCAGTGCTTCGATGACAGTCGCCGTCAAGCCAAAGAGGTCGCCCGTCATCAAGGGCATTGGACGAGGATGGAGCCTTCCTCGGGCAATTTGCTGAGTCAAATAATCCCTTAAACTGAAAAAATCACCAGACTCATTGGTCAGATAGATCCAAGCTAGGGCCAGGACCAACCAAGCCGGCTCTTTAAAATACAGCTCTTGCCAGCGATAGGAAAACAACCATTCCGGTAAATCCATCAAGGAAAAGCCTAGCTCATAGAGCTGATAGATATAAGGTCTAGCCTGCGGGTTCGCCTGTAGCTGAGCGATTGCTTGTTGGGACGACCTTTTCCGGCCTTTTTTAAAGAACCGAGTCTGTGTGCTATTTAAAGATGGCTGGGTCAAAACATTCTGCCAGTCTACTTGATTGGAATAGCGCTGATAGGAGCAGGCGTAGGATTCCTTAGCATAGATGATCGGCAGGTGATGATATAAAAGCAAGTCCCCCGCTGCAAGGTCTAAGGCCCAAAAGTAAGCCCCCAGACTAGCTTGGTAGTTGAGATTTTGCCGGATCCACTGAGATTCTAGCCCGGTCACGGCTTGATGATCCAACAACCAAATGACCTCCAAACCCAGACGCAGGTAGGATTTATGCCGGCCTGCTAGACTAGCGGACGAGATTTTAGACTTTTGAAATTCCAGCACCCGCAGCAAGTCCTTCTTGATAAGCAAAAAATCCGCAATCTGATCCAAGTCTTTTAAAGGGTATTCCAAGCAGTAATGATAGCCGTGCCGACTGGCATTGGCCGCTAATAAGGCCTTGGCCTTTTTATGTTGATCACTTTCTGCCCCGGCTAGTCGCTTATTTCTAGATTGATGACGAAAATGGGCCTGTTGACCGGCTCCTTGGATCAATTGGACCCGCTGCCTACAATCTGGGCAATAATACTTGCCCTCCAAAGTGGCCTGGTTGGCATAGACCAATATCCCCCTTGAAGATAGGGCTGCATACATAAAAATCCCCCTTTAGATCAAGTAGTCTCTAAAGGAGGATTTGCGCTTTTTAAAATGTTGACTTTCTCAAACATACCATTCTCTTTAGGCAAAGAAACATAAGATTCCCATCACGATTAAGAACTTCAAGCCAATCAATAGATAGGTCTTACCCACCCGCTCGGCGTCGGATGCTTCTTTTTCACCCGCCTTAAGAGCCGCCTCAAAACCGTTGATCAGGGAATATTTCTTGCGAAAGACAATCAAATAACCCAGTAATAAGAAAGTCGTCCCCAACATTGTCAAAATAAGCTTGAGCAACACCATCCATCCCACCTCCTTCTAGCCAATCGTAAACTGTCTTCTTAAACTTGATAACGCATTCATATGTTATAGCGTACCATAATTAAGACGCCTTGTATAGAGGAAGCGCTTAAAAAAGTGAGGAGGGGGTTACATAGAAATGGCTAAGAATAGAAGGTTTTCTTGATGTTAGCGATTAATTCCTCATCAACCTATTCGTAAATAAGGCAGAAGCTTTTTACCTCAATTTCTTTTTTTGAAAAATCAGTTGACCACTCTATAAATTAGGGTATTTCTGTTTTTCGATCACCTAAAGTATCAGTAATAAAATATCCTTATAACTAATGTATTATTTTAAAGATTATCCTAATACGCATTTATTTCTTTCTCCAGCTCTTGAAGTGTTCTAATCATTTCTTCAAAGCTAGGATATTCTCCATAGATCATCTCTGCCATAGCGTGATAGTCTTTTTTTATCTCAGAAAATCTAATCTCATTTGGAACCAATCTTAACCGACCTTCTAATACCTCTTTATACCTTGCCCACTTCCTAGGATAAAATTTCATCTTAAATTGAGTGACTCTCTTAAGTAATTCTTTGTCGTTTAGCGCTTGTTTTTTAAAGTCTGAATTAGCTATTTGATATAGGTCGTAAAAATGCCTGGCATATCTATGGGGTATCGAAAAATTCTCTGGCCTATTTGCTTCATGATGCAGGATAGTGGCTTTCTCCCAAAAAGTTCTCTCCGCAGACACTGTTCTTACTTTCGTTATATCATTAAATACATTCGGATAGGCCTCTCCAATTAATGGCAAGATTTTACACTCAACGGCTGGTGTCCATGCAGCCAAGCTTCCTATTTCAAGTCTAATCGTCTGTGTTAAATAATTTGAATTAAAAATTTTTGGGTATTTACAAAGAACGGTCTGTGGGTCCATATTATCAATTAAGAACTCAAAACCTATGTCTTCAAAGTCTTTTTCTAAAGTTGGGATAAAGACATCTTTTAAAAGAAATTCTGTCTTTTTATTCATTTCTTTATTGAATTTATCTTGCTTGGTATTTGACCTTTCTATCCAAGGCTCTTTTTCATCATAACCTAGCATTCGCCAGTCTAAAATTAAATCGATGTCTTCAGAAAATCTTTCGATAAGTCCGAAGCATTTTGAGAGTGAGGTTCCTCCCTTAAAAGTGAAATAATTTTTCCATTTACTCTCATTAAATAAGTAATCTAGAGTAACAGTCACCCAATAGTCTTTTTCAACAACTGATTCTGAAATAGCCTTCTTTCTCGCAGTATTCACGATTAAAGTCCTTAACTCTGATTTATCCTCTAAATAATATTTATTCATTTTTTTCCTCAGAAATTTCCCTAATTACTTCATAGATCCATGATGGTACTGATCTAGCCTCTTGCATTAAATCTGATCTTTCCTTTTCAGTTAAATTCCGTCTGATCTTTAGAATAATTTCATCTGATATTTTATCCTGTCCAAATGACTTTATTGCCTGAATAACTGTTGCCGTCTTTAAGGACATATTAGCAATTTCCCCAGGGTTTACTTTCTTAAATTCTAACCGAGTATCTCCAATTTTATAAACCTTATATCTACCGCTAGAGATATATTGATAGTGACTCGGTACTTGGGTCGATAAACCCAACATATTTAAAGCCGTGTTATTGTAAGGAGCAATATCCCAATTATATTTTCTTGCGATGGCTAATACTAATTCATGCATTGATACCGCCTCATATTCTTTAATAAATTCACTATATCTAGGCTTAAAATAAAATCCATCAATGACACGTTTGATTTGCTTATCATCCACTAATCTTTTTAATACTTGCCTAACTGTAGTATTTGATGCAATTTCTAAAAAATCATTCGCAAAAAACACCTTACCCGAATCAAAACTATTTATTTTTTGAAGAATTTTTTCGATATATGAAGGCATTATAACCCCTCCTTTTGTCACGGATATTATATCATATCCGTGACAAATTTTCGATGAATCACGCCTTTCCTTTATCCCTTATCGTCCCTCTTTCTACTTTTTCATATTATAAGTCAACAAAAAACTGACCATCGAAGGCAGCCCCTGCAAGCCCGAGGGCTAGTGGATGAACTTCCAACGATACTCAAGCTCAATAAAAAGTCTGCGACTAGCAATCTATCAAATTGGACTTATCTATAAGTACTCCTAGCTTTTAGATTTGCGCTTTTTAATTTTAGTTTTTCAATAAATTTTTCTTTACCTATGATTCACTCGATATCCCCCATCAAAAAAGGCTGTCACCCCAAGGTCACAGCCTCATTATCTTTTCGGATTAACTCGTGACGATTATCCAAGGTCCAGGTCTCATTTCCCGAATCTAGATGTCTTCCAGATCTACTGACCTTAATCCCTGGTCGGTCAATTCATAGATCTTTTGGCAGACCTGCCTTAGAAAAGACCGCTCGTGGGAGACCACAACCATTGCGCCGGGATAGGCTTGAAAAGTCTCAATCAATTCAGGCTGAGAGGTCGGCGAAAAGTTCCGCGTCGGCTCATCTAAAAATAAGACATTCGCCTTTTGAAAATCCAGCTTCAAGACCAATAATTTAGCCTTTTGCCCGCCAGACAAGCGATGAATCGGACGTTGCATCTCCTCAGGAAGATAATGCATGGACCCTAGATAGGTCATAATCTGAGTCAACTCTTCTTGGTCCCCTGTCTCTTGCAGATAAGAAATAGGAGTCATAGAATCCGAAATGACGGACTCATAAGTCTGGGGCATAAAGCCAGGACGTAGCCCCTCCTTATCCAACAAGCTCTGCCAAAGATAGCTTAAAAAAGTGGACTTGCCTACGCCATTATCACCAATGATCCCAATCTTATCCTGACCATACAATTCAAAATGAATCCCTTTAGCTAAGAGCCGATCTTGGATCCTTAGATCCAATTGATCGATATATAAGACTTGCTTAGAAGCCGGCAAGGCCTCCACCCCCTGGAAGCCCAAACGGATGGCATCCTCTTGTATCGGACGGTCTACAAAGTTTTCCCGGTCTCGCTCATAACGCTTGGCTTGCGCTTTTAGACTGGCCATCTTCTTAGCCAACAAGCGTCCTTCCACATCATTGCGGGTATTATTGAGTGAGCGATGAACCTTGTCTGTCACCTGCGACAAGTCTTTCATCCGAGCCTTATCAAGGGCTTGCTGCTGACTAGCCACTTGGGCCTGACGATCAAAATTCAAGGCTCGCTCCTTTAGATACTGGTCATAGGATACTGCCTTAAAGGTCGTCCGCGTCTGAGTCTTATGGACTAACTGCTCTAAGTGCAAAATGGCTGTTGCGGTTTTCTTCAACAAATCCACATCATGCGAAATATAAACGAGAATCCCCTGAAAGTCCTGGATCCATTGCTCTAACCAGATCGACGTGCGTAAATCCAAATCATTGGACGGTTCATCCAAGAAGACCAGTTCAGGATCCTGCACGGCAATTCGCAATAATTGGACTTTCACGCGCTCACCCCCGGATAAGCTAGATAAGGTCTGATCGGAGTATAGCCGATCGACCGAAAAATCCAATTGACTCGCCGCCTGAAATAAATGGCCATAATCGATCTCATTGGGATCCAAGGACTGGAAGAAATACGCCTGAAGGGGTTGATCCAAGACCTCCCCTTCAAGACTTTGCGGAAGATAGGCAAAATGATCTACTGAATTAACAATGGTCCCCTCTAGTTCGATATAGTCCAAGATGGATGGATCCTGCATCAAAGCCTTTAATAAGACCGACTTGCCATTGCCTTCCTCACCAATAATGGCTAATTTATCCCCTGAATTAAGTACAAAAGATACATCTTCGACTAAATGACGAAAATCACGCCGATGTATCAAGCTTAAATGTTCTACCTGCAACATAAAAAGACCTCCTTCTCCAAGACGCTCATTGCAATGACAGCGATCTTTTCAAAGCAGGCAAAAATACCCTGAGCTTCCATGATCTTGGAAAGAACAAGTCTCACCCATTCTAAAAAGACCGCAGCAAACCAAGCTCAGCTCATTCTGAGATCCTTGGTCTAGACTGGCTTTCTTTTTAGAATTTGATCATGGTCACACCTTCTATTCATATTATTAGGAATAATTGTAACAGCTTTCATTCGTTCTGTCAAGCTGTTATCCCCCTCGCTATCACTTTTGTCCTAACCGCTAACCGATTCTAGGCTTGTGGCTTTACAAGTTTTTCGGATCATTATAAGCTATAGCTATATCAAAATCGGAGGTTATTATGCGTTTAGAAGATTTTCAATATTTTAGGGCGGTGGCCACAGAGCGGTCGCTCAATCAAGCCGCTTCCTCGCTCTATATATCCCAGCCCTCCCTGTCCAATGCCATGGCCAGGCTCGAAGAAGAATTAGGGGTCCAACTCTTCATCCGTTCTTCCAGAGGGATCACGCTCACTTCAGAGGGGGAAGAATTTCTCCAGTATGCCAACCAAATCATGGAACAAGTGGCCCTGATGGAACGGCGTTACAGCGGCCAATCTCGGCCTGGCCTGCCCCTTTTTTCCGTCGTTACCCAGCACTATGCCTTTGTGGTCGATGCCTTTGCCAGACTCCTCAAGCACTATCAACCCAGCCGCTATCAAGCCTCGCTCAAGGAATTGCGAACCTATGAGGTGATTGAAGAAGTTTTTCAACTTCGCAGTGAGATTGGCGTCATCTACCGCAGCAAGTATAACCACCAGATTATCAACCGCGAACTCAATGACAAGCACCTCAGCTTCCATTCCTTGATCAAGACCCGACCCTATATCTTTGCCTACAAAAACCACCCCTTGGCACAAAAAGACCGGATTACTTTCGAAGATCTTGCCCCCTATCCCCGACTCAATTTTGAACAAGGCAAGTACAATTCCTTTTATTTTTGGGAAGAGGTCCATTCCGACTTACCGGTTGATCAGTCGATTACGGTTTCCGACCGGGCTACCATCTTTAATTTGATGATTGGGCTCAATGGCTATACCATCTCATCCGGGATCATTAATGCCGACCTCAATGGCGAAGACATCATCGCCCTGCCCCTTGAATCACCTGAAGAGATTGAGATTGGCTATATCACCAACGACCTCCACCAACTTAATCCCCTAGCTCAAGAATTTATTCAAATACTGCATACTTGCCTCATTGAAGGGATTGAAAAGCAAGGCAATTGGCAGGCAGAATCCTAGAAAATTAAAGGCTGTGACCGAAAATTTAGGTCACAGCCTTTTATGATGGATCAGCTTGTGGGCTGACTGGCATCAGCTTAATTAGGTGCGAGATGTAGCATGGTTAAAATGTGATGGTAGGCTGTTAGGCCTGCTTCACTGCTTCCAATTCGATCCTTTTCAATCTTTGGACCTCCGCAACCCATCTGGTATGATAAAATGAATTATCAAGTCTTTAAAGGAGTCTATTATGAAAAAATATTTCCATATACTGATCCTCTTTATCGGCATGGGCTTATTCGGCTTTAGCTTAGGCTATTTAATGGACGTTCAAGCCATTCAAGCGGGGCCATACGGCCTCTACTTCTTAGCCGTCCTTTTTATCAGCCTTTATCTGGGCCTCCTATTGACCGTCGTCATCCATGAGGCTGGCCACTTAATCCTAGGCCTAGCGAGTGGCTATCGTTTTGTCTCCTTTCGAATCGCCTCTTGGATCCTCATCAAAAATAAACAAAATCACTTTGACATTAAACGCTACTCGCTACCGGGTACCCTCGGCCAATGCCTGCTCGACCCTCCTGGTCACTATGGTGATCCCTTTCCCTACAAAGCCTATCTCTTGGGCGGGGTCCTAGCTAATGGTCTGACCGCTTGCCTCTTGCTTACTTTGATCGCAAGGGGTCAGCTATCCGGCTACCCGGCTCTGGTGGCCTATATCCTAGCCGGGATTAATCTTTTCTTAGGCGTGACCAATGCCTATCCCTTTAAGAACAGTGATACAACCACGGATGGTGTGATTCTCCAACAATTGAGGAAGGCCCCCACCATGAGCAAGTATCTCTGGGCCCAGCTCAAGATCAACGCCCTCTTCCAGTCCGGTCAGCGTCTTAAAGAGATCCCCCAAGACTACTTTGTAGCCAATGATGATCATCCTTTAGCCAGTATCATCCGCGTCTTTGATAATAATCGTCTAATGGATGACGGCTGCTACCAGGAAGCCAACGCCCACCGGCAAGCCCTTCGACAAGACCCCCAACTCCCGGCCATCTATAAGAGTCTCTTGGCTTTAGACCAAGTCTTCTTTAACCTAGTTCAAGACCAAGCTCAAGCCGACTTAAGCCTACTTGAAGACCCCCAAGTAAAACAAATCAAATCTGCCATGAAAAAACTCCCCAGCATGCTCCGACTGGATTATGCCCTAGCCTTGCTGAAAGACCAAGACCCGACTCAAGCCGCTAACATCAAAAAGCAATTCGACCAGGCCTTGCGCCACCACCCAAGCCAAGGTGAGATTAGCTTGGAACAAGACTTACTGGCCTTAGTAGACCGAGCGGCTCAATCACAGACAGACAAGTAAAGCAAAAAAGAGGATCTCGCTTGAGATCCTCTTTTGATGTTTCTGCTTAATAGACATCCAACAATTTCATAATTTTGATTCGATAATCGACAAAGTCCTGTTGAGTTCGGTCTCGTAGATAATCCAACTCAATCGGAACGACTTCCATTACGCGACCAGGTCTAGGTGACATGACGACCACTTTTTGACTACAGTAAATGGCTTCATCAATATCATGGGTCACCATAATCATGGTCATCTTGGTCTGTTGCCATAAGGCAATGAGTTCCTCTTGCAAGCGCAAGCGGGTAAAGGCATCAAGGGCTCCCAGGGGCTCATCCAAGAGTAGAATTTCGGGATCATTCACGATCGCCCGCCCCAATGACACCCGTTGAGCCATCCCACCGGATAATTGGTGGGGATAGACCTTTTCAAAGCCTTGTAGGCCAATCGTTTTGATAATGGCATCAATGGCTTCTGCCTTGGCTTTTTCTTGCCCTTGTAATTTAGGACCAAAGGCGATATTCTCCTTCACCGTTAAATAAGGAAATAAGGTGGAGGATTGGAAGGCCATACCAATACGAGCAGTCGGTTTGGTGATCCGTTCGCCATTCAAGGTGACCTGTCCTTCCGTCGGAGGAATTAATCCCGCCAAAATCCGCAGCAAGGTAGACTTACCAGACCCGGAAGCCCCCACGATCGAGACGAACTCGCCCTGGTTGATGGTCAAATCAATCCCTTCTAGAGCCTTCATAATCGTTTGGTCTGTATTTAAGAACAGCTTAGAAACCTTATCAATCTTCAAAGGCATGCTTACATCCTCCCTTCTTGCCAGCGAAGCACGTAGCGCGAAATGCGGTCAACCACGAATTTCACTGAAATGAATAATAGACAAATAATCACGATCGAAGCATACATCTTGGCATATTGGGCCCAGTTCCGTTGCCAGGTCACATACCAACCCAAGCCGGATTCAACCCCGATCATTTCAGCCACGATCAAGGCCGTACAGGCGGTCGACATTCCCTGGGTCAAGCCGGCAAAGATATTGGGCATGGCCATAGGAAGGGTCACCTTGGTGATTAATTGTTTTTCATTGGATCCGAGGACCTTGGCCACATCATAATAGGCAGGATCGATATTGCGAATCCCGGACATCGTGGCTAAGGAGACGGCATACCAGACCCCAAAGGCAATGATAAAGACGGCCCCATAGAACAAGGAGGATACCAAGACCATGGTAATGGGAATCCAAGTAATGGTCGGGATCGCCCCGATCAAACTCATAAAGATGGTCCAAAACAAAAACTAGGCTTGAATCAATTGGTAGCCCTTTCTATTTAATTATTTAGAATTTTAATAAATTGGGTGTTGGTCTAGCTAAGTATTTTTCGTCATCAGCCAACTTTTTTTATTTATTTCTAAATGGATCTTTGATAGAATGAGGACTAATGCATTAGAAGGAGATGATACCATGACACACACGATTACCATGACCGACGTCGCCCTGCGCTTATTGGTGACGATTCTTTGCGTGAGTTTTATTGGCTTCGACCGAGAAAGAAGCGGTCGCTCAGCAGGATTACGTACCCACCTCATCGTAGCTGTGGGATCTTGCCTAATCACTTTAGTTCAACTAGAAATGACTGAGGATATCATCAATTGGAATATGGCCCACCCTGACTTACAAGGTCTCTTAACGACTGATCCCACACGGATTATTGCCCAGGTCGTCTCAGGAATCGGCTTTCTAGGAGCGGGTTCCATTATCGTGAATAAGAACGCTTCAGTGACCGGGCTTACCACCGCCGCGACTTTATGGACCAGTGCCATCTTAGGAATTGCGGCTGGGCTAGGTTATTTTTCCTTGGTCTTTTTAGCGACGGTCATTATGCTCTTTATCCTCATCGTCTTGAACCTGGTGATGACCCACAAGACCTTTGTGCTGGACCTTTATTTTGACACGCCCCGCTCTCACCTCAAGGACCTGCACCAGGTGCTCGACCAATATAACCTTAAGATGAAGGACTTGATCATTTCAAGTTCTAGCAACCACTACCACTACCAAATCAAAGTCGATGGTGACCGCCGCAAGATAAACACCCAAGAAATCAGCCAAGCCATCTGGGAAAAGGTGGACCACGTCATCTCAGTCACCTTTGTCTAGAACTGGCGGTTGGTGGCTGGGCCTTTCTTAATAACGCCGTGTCGCTCTTTTGATTAGTAGATGCACTCCGATCAAGTAGATGCCCACCCCCGATGAAATTGATGCACTCCGATCAATCCCCAATAAAGCACTGCCCCCCCTCTTAATAAACCGGAAGATTCCTTGAATATCTTGGAACCTTCCGGCTTTTGGCTTGTTGGAAATTTTAGCCCTGTAAGGTGGGCGAGCACCTTGATTTGTTGGGATTTTGTACTCTCAGGGCGATGAGGGTTACATTTTGGGGCCAATTTGGTACTCTCAGCACACTGAGAGTTACAGTTCGAGCCCATTTTAGTACTCTCAGAGCGATGAGAGTTACAGTTCGGGGCCTATTTAGTACTCTCAACACAACAAGAGTTACAATTCGAGGCCAGTTTAGTACTCTCAGAGCGATGAGTGTTACAATTCGGGGCCTATTTAGTACTCTCAATACAACAAGAGTTACTTTTCGGGACTATTTTAG
>NZ_KV802395.1:0-303 GCF_001810675.1 Facklamia sp. HMSC062C11
TAGCTTACGGAAGAGCTTGAAGTAGACTTTCGGACGGACTTGTTCGCCACCAACCCAAGTCTTCTTGGCTTCGATGTCTCTCTTAGGCACCAGATAAGTATTGGTAACTTCCAAGCCAATTTCATCTTTCTTGAAGTTTGGTAAAGTCAATGGATTACCTGATTTGTCGACTTCTTTCACGAAGTAAGTATAATCCTGTCCTTCGTTATTCGTCTTATCTAAACCAATCCATTTGACTTGAACTTCATCATCCGTTCCAACCTCCAAGATGTCACCAACAGACTCAGCTTGGCCATTTTCCCC
>NZ_KV802396.1:0-639 GCF_001810675.1 Facklamia sp. HMSC062C11
TGGCTATCGTAGACTCTGGGCTGAGTTATGTAAGTTAGACTATGTTATCTCAGAAAACAAAACTCAAAAACTGTGTCAAAAACTGGGTATCCAGGTCACTTGTTTTGGCCATCGGAATCGGACATATAAATCTTATAAGGGAGAAATCGGGAAAATCGCATCTAACCTGATTCGTCGTCGATTTAAGACATCGATTCCCCATCAAAAAATCACCACAGATACTACGGAATTTAAGTATTATGAATATGATTCCGCAGGGATTCCACGGATTAAAAAGTTATATTTAAATCCCTTTTTAGATAGGTATAATTCAGAGATTATTAGTTATTCCATCAGTAAGCAACCAACATTTAGACCGATTATGGAGGCTTTAGCACAAGCCATCGAACAGACAAAAGATTGTCCATTTCGAAGAACCTTTCATTCTGATCAAGGTTGGGCTTATCAAATGAAACCTTATGTCAACACCTTGAAAGACCAAAAAATATTTCAGAGTATGTCACGTAAAGGAAATTGTTTAGATAATGCCATCATGGAAAACTTCTTTGGCATCTTAAAGCAAGAAATTTATTATGGTCACACGTTTAACTCTTATGATGAATTGAAACAAACGATCGAAGACTATATTGAATACTACAA
>NZ_KV802397.1:0-17288 GCF_001810675.1 Facklamia sp. HMSC062C11
AGCCGGTTTTTTGGTGGACTTATGTCACAGCCCCTTTTTAATAACATAAATTTCACATATATAACACGCCTCTGTGATTTATGGGCATTTAAAAAATTTGAAACAAAAAGTAACCTCTGCTCAACCATTTTAGGGCACTTGAAGAGATCACTCTTGATTAACATGATCTTTTTAGTCTTCTAATCCTCTAACTTCCTGAATGACATCCGCAATCATTCGACTGTATTCCGTCGCCAATAAATCAGTCTCAGCCTCGACCATAACACGAAGAAGAGGTTCTGTACCACTAGGACGAACCAAAATCCGTCCCTGTCCCTGCATCATTTCTTCAACTTTTTGAATAACTTGTTGAACCGCGGGTTCATCCATCACTGTTTTTTTATCTCGAACCTTTACATTAACTAATTTCTGTGGATAAAGCGTCACTTCAGCTGCCAATTCTGATAAAGATTTACCCGACCCTTTCATCACTGACATTAACTGGATCGCCGTCAGCAAACCATCTCCTGTAGTATTCCAATTAAGGAAAACAATATGCCCTGACTGTTCGCCACCTAAATTGTAATCTTGAGCACGCATAGCTTCCACTACAAAACGGTCACCAACAGCCGTTTGAACAGACTTCATTTCATTTGCTTCCAAAGCCTTATAGAATCCTATATTACTCATTACAGTCGATACAATGGTATCTTGATTTAACCGACCTTTTTGTTGTAATAGTTTGCCACAAATGAACATAATCTTATCGCCATCTACAATCTGGCCCTTTTCATCTACCGCAATTAAGCGATCACCATCTCCGTCAAAAGCCAATCCTAGATCGGCTTCCTTCTCTAGAACAAAATTTTGAAGTTGTTCGGGATGGGTAGAACCACACGCTTGATTAATATTCAAGCCATCAGGTCGGTCACCCATGGTATAAAAGTCGGTATCCAAATCAGCAAACAGCTGATTAATTAACGGTGCCGTAGCTCCATTAGCTGAGTCAACAGCTACACGAAGTCCTGACAAATCAACCGTTGTTGTAGAATATAAGAAATTAAGGTATTTAATAACCCCTTCATGAAATTCATCGATAATTCCTAAGCCTTCTGCACATGGACGAGGCAAATGATCTTCCTCTTGATCCAACAGCTCTTCAATCTCAGCTTCTTGATCGTCAGACAACTTAAAACCGTCTGCTGCAAAGAACTTAATTCCATTATCTCCAACTGGATTATGTGAAGCTGAGATCATCACTCCAGCGACAGCTTTTTGGGTCCGTGTTAAATACGCAACTGCTGGTGTAGGAACAACACCAAGATGCATCACTTCAATCCCCACAGACAAGAGCCCCGCGATTAAAGCAGACTCCAACATAGAACCAGATATTCTTGTATCACGGCCCACTAATACTCTAGGCACCTCAACATCTTCTGCATGTTGCAAAAGGACATAGCCACCACATCGACCTAATCTAAAAACAAGCTCTGGACTTAATTCGAGATTCGCTATACCTCTAACACCATCAGTTCCAAAATATTTTCCCATTTTCATTCTCCATTCATTATCAATTCATTCGTAGTTATATCTATTCTTTTTTAGATTCCTTGGCTCCCAGATCCTCCACTGTTACTTTAACATTAACCTGGTTCGTGTCTGCTCCTGTAATTCCAGTTGGAAGATTTAAGATACCTGTGACCGTTTGAGACTTCTCAACTTGAGATACATCGACAACTAGTTCGACACTTTCAATTTGATTGAGGTCTTCTTGTCTTCCATAAAGAACCACCGAATGTCGATCCACTGGATCATATTGATAGGATTTTTTTGTATTATCTTCACCAATCGGAGTGACTTTCAAAGGAACTGATTTAGAATTAGCTTCTAAATTAACTTTTGTTTTTATATCGACGACATCAGCGTTCACATCCAATAAGTCACCATTTTTATCTAAAATCTGTAAGCGATATGTATTTGAAAAACTCTCAGATATTTCGTCTTCTGAACTGATTTTTATGCCTACAAAATCAATCGCATCAATCACTTCTTGCTTTCCAATCAATTTAACTTGTTTAGGATCAGTCTCAACAGAGCCCACTTTTACTGAGGAACTTAATTGTAAGTTGGAAACATCATATTCCACCGGTAAGGTAATAGCCTTACGCTTTTCAACATCAACCAATACACTTGAGGGACTAATCCGATAACTAATCTCTTGAGGTAATCCCTCAATTTTTAAACGAAGTTTAGTTTGACCAATATCTCCTGAAGAAATTTCTTCTGTCTGTACAATAAAACTCTCGCGGGTCACTTGATTAATAATATTGCGTGGGCCTTCTAACTTGACGGTCACCGTTTCATTAAGATCTGAAACATAAATATCATCAGGATGTTTCCCCAAAAGTAAAGGAATATTATACATCGTTTCAGAAGTATTCACTGAACTAGCCATTTGTGTATTAAAGGCTGCTCTTCTGGAATAATTTTCGTTACTCACAAAAGTATAAATAAACAAAGCAAAAACCAAGGATATTAACCGTACAGCCCACTTATTCTCAAAAAGTTTATTCATTTGAATCCCCTCCTTGTTTCGGAGTTTTTTCATTCCAGAAATCTTTTATGATCTTAATAAAGCTAGGTTGATCCTCTTCCTCTGTATCTGTATACAAGTATTGCAATAGTAACTGGTGCAACTCTTCCAAATTCAAATCTCGATGTAAAAAATCGTTCTTGACAATAGAAATAGCTCCGGTTTCTTCAGAAACAATGAGTGTTAATGCATCTGTTACTTCTCCTAAACCAATCGCTGCCCGATGCCTTGTTCCAAGCTCTTTTGGAATAGTTCGACTCTCTGATAAAGGCAAGTAGCAAGATGCCGCAGCAATTCGGTAATCACTAATAATTACCGCTCCATCATGTAGAGGGGTATTTGGAATAAAAATATTAATTAATAATTGACTGGAAACATCCGAATCCAAGTCGATACCGGTTGAAATGTATTCTAACAAAGGATCTTCATTCTCAATTGAGATCAATGCTCCAATCTTACGCTTAGACATATAAAGTAAAGATTTTTCCAAATCATCAATCAATTGCTCGCTGGCATTGCGTTGTGATTGACGATTCCGAAAAAGACTCCGACCTAAATTTTCCAATGCTTTTCGAAGCTCAGGTTGGAAAAGAATAATCAAGGCAACCACACCCCAAGAAATAACTTGGCCTAATAACCAATCAACGGTTTGCAAACCAATTGTTTGACTGAGAAACTTGGCCACCAAAATTAAAGCAATTCCTTGCAGCAAATTCATTGTCCTTGTTTTTCGAGCATATTTAATTAAGGTGTAAATAACTGCCCAAACAATAACGATATCTAAAACACTGACAATCGGTTGGTTGCCCAAAAAATGATTTAACCAACTAAACATATACTCACCTACTTTTCTTCCTTCATTCTATCATATTGACAAATATAGACTAGAATTATTTAGTGCTTTTCTTCATTTCGTTTTAACGAAAAATTATCTGGTACTAAATCAAGCCCTCCTCTTGCAAATGGATGACAACGTAAAATTCTGGCTAAGGCCATTAATCCTCCTTTTAATAGACCAAATCGACTGATTGCTTCAATCGCATAATTAGAACAGGTTGGACGGTAGCGACAAGAAGGAGGTGTTAGAGGAGATAGATATTTTTGATAGATCCGAATTAAGCCGATAGCCGCATTTTTTATCATAATCTTACTCCTTTGATTGAATTGATCTTATTATTCATTATAATAGTTTTAAAGCAGATATACCATGAGGAGGATTTTTATGGAAAAAGAACGTCTGAATAACGTATTAGATAAAATGGCTGACTGCCAAGTGAACAATCTCTTAGTAACCGACCCTAGCTCGATTGATTATTTAATCAACTATCATACAGATCCCGGTGAACGACTCCTTGCACTACTTATCCCACTCGAAGGACAGCCTACACTCATTCTTAACAAACTTTTCCCCGAATATATCGACCCTTCTGAAACAATTCATCAGATTCATTACAGCGATGGCGAAGATATTATTAGCACTATCAGCAAACTGCTCCATCCCGGTCTAACCGGAATCGATAAAGTCTGGCCTAGTCATTTTCTCTTAGACTTAATGACCAAGCGCCAGGATATTGATTATTGTAATGGCAGTCTAATTATTGATCAAATCCGTAGTATCAAGACTCCAGCAGAAATTGAAAAAATGCTTGATGCTTCTCATCGCAATGACCAAGCGGTCGGCCGATTAATCGATCTCCTTCCGCAAGCCCTCAGTGAGACAGAAATGACCGAAAAATTAGCTACGATCTACCAAGAATTGGATTGTGATGGATTCTCTTTCGAACCGATTGTCGCCTACGGTGCTAATGCAGCCGATCCTCACCATGTTACCGATCAATCAAAACCTCAACCTGGACAATGCGTCGTATTAGATATTGGTTCCTCTCGTCATGGGTACTGTTCAGATATGACCCGCACCGTCTTCTTTGAAGAGGTTTCTGATGAGGACCGTCATGTATACGAAACGGTCTTAAAAGCCAACTTAGCGGCTATTGAACAAGTTAAACCTGGTGTCTCTTTTGCATCCATTGATAAAGCAGCACGGTCAGTCATTGAAAAAGCTGGCTATGGTCAATACTTCACCCACCGAACAGGACACTCGATCGGTAGGGATGTTCATGAGTATGGGGATGTAGGTCCCTTTAACCAAGACCTTGTCCAAGTAGGCAATACCTTCTCAATCGAACCAGGTATCTATATTCCTGGTCGCATTGGAGTTCGTATCGAAGACCTTGTCGTAGTCACAAAAGACGGTTGTAAAGTCTTAAATGATTATCCTAAAGAGCTTAAAATCATCAAAAAAGATCGTTAATTATGACACAAAGTCTCAAAGAAAAAATTCTAGAAAAATTCATTCATCAAACAAAGCCTCTCTCAGGAACGCAATTAGCCCAAGAATTTCAGGTTTCAAGGAATGCTATTTGGAAAAGCATCCAGAGTCTTAACCAATCCGGCTATCAAATCCAAGCTAAGAAAGGTAGTGGCTATTTACTTGAATCTCTCAAAAGGGAAATCGATCCCTTACAAATCTCAATCCATACTAAAGATTCTTTCTTAAAACCTGTCATTTTTCATAAAAAAATAGTCTCGTCAACCAATGATTGGGCAAAAGAATACAGCTTTAAAGCAAATTTTCAAAATGCCCTATTTATTGCTGACCAACAAACCCAGGGACGTGGAAGATATGGGAACTCCTTTTATTCGCAATTAGAAAACGGTCTTTACTTTTCATTGTTATTAAAAGCTGATCCCCTCATCCATCAAAAATTAGACTATCTTACAATGATCGCAGCCGTAGCCCTAACTAAGACCCTAAACCCTTATCTTGATACTAGCTTAAAAATCAAATGGGTGAATGATCTTTTCTACCAAGGGAAAAAAGTTGCTGGAATCCTTACGGAAGCCAATTTTAGTCTGGAAAGTCAAGAATTAACCAGCGTAATTGTTGGAATAGGTCTCAATCTATCCGGATCTTTCCCTCCAAAAAATGAAGACGCACTCCCATTTGCAGGAACCCTCTTTAAGAAAAGTTTGCCTAAAGATTTTTCAAAAAACCAATTCTTAAGTCAATTACTCCATCAATTTTGTGATGAATTAACAAGAGAAACCGAGCTGATTTTAAGGGATTATGAAGATTTATTAATGGGAAAAGGCTGTATTATAAATTTTCAACAAGACGGTACTCACTACCAAGGAACCCTTCTAGGGATTGATGCAAAGGGACATTTAAAAGTTCGCCTCATAAATAACCAAATAATCACTCTTTCTAGTGGCCAAGTCCATCTAGGAAGTCAACAATTTTATCAGCTTGACAGTTAGTTCCGACATAAACTTTTAATAGCACCAGTTAGTCCTAAAATAAATCCGACTAACTAGACAAATAAAATCCGCGTTGTTGAAGAACAAACAACGCGGATTTTATCTAATTATTAATAGTAACTCTATTATTTCAAAAATGATATTTAGTCTCTTAAAGATAGACCCTCATCATTTAACCAGGCGTATACAAGCCCCATCACCAAACCACCACCAATATAATTACCTACCCAAGCAACTACCCAAGCTAATAAAACAGGTATAACTTGAATAAAATCCGATTCATAGGAGGAAAAAGCCACCATCGCAAACGAACCAAAATTAGCCACCACGTGCTCATAACCTAAAAATACAAACATAAAAATGGCTCCAAAAACTAGTAATAACTTTGCAAACTCCGTTTTTGCCAATAAGTAACCTAAAATCGCAATATTTACAAAAATATTCGCTGCAATCGCCTCGATGAATACTTGCATTAATCCTTTAGATAGTTTACCTGCAACGGTAGTCACAATAAAACTTTCCGCTGTTAAATGACTAAATGCCCCTGTATTAGATACTAATAAAGCAGCCACAATGGCCCCTAGTAAATTACCTAAAGTACAAAACGCAAGGATTTGACAGGCCTTTTTTGGCTTAATTAATTGATGATACATTCCCACAGTTAAATACATCATATTAGAAGTCACTAATTCATGATGTAAAAAGAGGATAAAAGAAAGACCAAATGCAAATAAGAAAGAATAGATAAATTTTCCCACTTGTGGATTCGTAATATTAATATAATCCGCTGCATAGACTCCCGCTGCTGTAGCTAAAACCAACATAGCACCGGCATACATAGACCGAACAAAATAACGTGCTTTACTTTGTTCGAATAAAGCTTCTTTCTTAGCAACCGCTCCGGCTATCGTCGAAACAAATGCACTCTGTGTATTCAAATTTTCCATCTCTAATCTCCTATCATTTTATTCTGCAAAATAACGTAACTTAAATGACAATTCATCAGGTCCTACAAAAGCGTAACCTAGTTCCTTTAACTTAGGAATTAACTGATCGACTGCCTCGGGCGTGGCTGGGTGATTATCATGCATTAAAATTAATGAATGATGTTGCAAGGAACGATCTACCTCATTTAAAATAGCTTGCGTATTATGGCTTGACCAATCCATGGTATCAATATTCCAAAGTATCGATGTCATTCCCTGTTTAGCCATCAAATCGACCACTCGTTTCCCACCCGCTCCAAAAGGTAACCGATATAGATTCGGTTCAAAACCACAGGCAGCTTTTATAGCCATTTGAGTCCACTCAAACTGCTTTAAAATCTCTTCATCACTACATTTCCTTAAATCCGGATGGTTATAGGTATGATTCCCGATAATATGGCCTTCATCATAAATTCGCTTGGTTAATTCCGGATACTTATCCACATTTCCTCCCACGAGAAAGAAGGTGGCCTTGACGCCATGTTTTTTCAAAACATCCAAAAGCCAAGGAGTATATTCAGGATTTGGCCCATCATCAAAGGTTAAAGAAACTAAAGGCTCCTGATCAAATTCACTAGCTCGTAAAGCTATTTTTAAAAAAGGACTTTCTTTTAAGCTCTCCCTAAACTCCGCTGAATAGTCACCATACTGAGCTCCTTTTAAAATGATCTCCGCTAAACGGTCAGCTTTGGACTGCAATGCCTGCCGCAACGATTCGGCTTGTGGTTGATTTGCTAAATCTCTATAACATGCTTCAAATTTCAGGTATTCCTTTAATCCTGGTTCAATATCTCCCCGCACCTTAATATTAAGATCTCTATTTTGAACAACCTCTTGAGCCTCGTCGATTGATTGTAAAAGATCCATACCTTCTTGGTAAATTTGACAAGCAGGGCTGTTTACTGTTTTCCCTTGACAAGCCTTTAATTTTTCTTCTAGTTCCTTTCGATCCAGATCTGCGCGAAGTAATTTATTATCACCCTGATTAGTTTGAAAAATACTCCGAGCCGTCTGTAACTCATCAAAGGCACGTTGAAAAGTCACATATTTTTTTTTGAAAGGTAACCCCCCAACAAGTGGCATCTGATTAACAATAGCGGCAAGATGATCTAAATCTTCCTGTTTAGCATTTTTATCCAGGCCTTTAGTCTCTGATTGCAGCTGATCTACAGCTACTTGATACTGGTTAACTAAGGCTTTAGACGGTTTTTGCCAATATACAATTAATAGACACAAAACCAACCCCAGCAATGCCGCGCCGACTTTGGAACTGAAGAATTTCGGTTGAAAATTTATTTTTTTAATTTTTCTCATCTCATCCCTCTTTCTTCTACTCTTTCTATTATATACGATATTACCTAGAAATGACATGCTCCTTTGACCATATTACTTTGACGCAAAAATTTAACAGCTTACGAGTTCTTATTACTACTTTTAGATTAGTTAAACATATTAACTCAGGCTAATCTATCTCCTTTTTTCAGAATACCAATTCCGTTTATCCTTAACTCCAAAAAAGACTGAAACCTATTAAAAGTCTCAGTCTTAATCGATAAAATATCAGATATTCTAGTTTAGTTTAAATAATAATCCCTTTGAAATAGTTTAGGATACCGTTTGTAAATGATAACCAAAATGAATGCTGTCGCAAGCGCTGTTAACAAAGCACTCGCTCCATTCATAACTAATGAAAAGAAAACAGGAGACCAACCTTCCGGGGCATATTCTCCCCAATAAATAAAACCAGCAACAAAATGCCAAAAGAAACGTGCAAAGGTTGCTAAAAAAGAAGCCCAAATAATCACCTGTTCTTTTTTTAGTGTTAAATGAAATTGCTTAGCGCATAATCCACCAAAGCCTGCAAAAAGATAAGCAATAACATATTCAATAACCACTTGAATTGGGCCTAAATAATATACCTTCCCTAAAACAAAATGTAATAATCCCCAAATAAGGCCACTAACCAAACCCATTTTCAGACCCAGTTTCAATGAAATCAATACCAAAGGAATCATCCCCAAAGAAATAGTCAATGAAGAACCAATATTAGTAGGCAGAAGAGAAAGAACAATAGCTAAGCCCGCAAAAATAGCCGCTTGAACAAAAGCTAACACCGACTGGTTTTTATTTGACATAAAAAAGCTCCTTACTGAAAATAGTAAAGAGCATAAATAAGCCTAAACAAGTCTATAATCCTACAGTAATCCCTACGCACGCATTAACGTATTCAGGTTCTAGGGTCTAGATCAAATCTACTCTCAGCCATGGGCTCCCCTTTACTAATTTCTTTTATTTAATTGCTGTTATCTTAGCATTTTTAGTGCAGAAAGTAAATAGAACGGCCTTGCCTAAACGATTCATAATTTGAATATATTAATCGCAAGATAGAATATGATTAACAAAATTAGATTATTCTAAATCTTCCGCTTGAAAATAAAGCCGTCGACTATTTAAAAGAGGCAATGGTTCTTAGCCACAGCCTCTTTAATGATTCGTATCTTGATTAGATAAGTAGAACACCTAATATTTTTTAAATGTTCTATAATATTATCTAATTAAACGATTAAGCCATCATCTATTATTCATGATGAATCAGTTTATTCAACTTGTCTTTTGCCCGTCGAACCGCATGTCTTACTTTATTATAGTCTTGACTCGTCTCTTCTGCTATCTCACGCACCGACATACCCCTAAACAAATAATACCGCATGACATCATGTTCAAAATCACTCAACTGATCAATAAAGCGACGAATCGTATCTTGGGCCATAAGAATCTCCTCTGGAGAATTACGCATAAAATCGTTTTCCCCCAATGAAGAACACTGTAATTTAAAGTCTGACTCAAAATAAGGTAGATCCTCCAAAGAAGCATTAACCTCTTGAATGACTTCTTTTCTTTTTTGATCCTTCTTAGCTAATTGAAACACTCGATTCATAATCACCGCTTTTAAATAAGATGCAAAGTAAGAACCGTAATTTACATCAAAATACTGAATCCCTAAATAAAGTTGAATAAAACCTTCTTGAAAAATATCCTCCGGTTCATATCCTTCAATTTTCATTTGATAGGCCATTTTAGTAAACAAAGGCTTAAAACGATCCAACAGAGTCATAAATGCCAACTCATCCTGCAAATTATTTTGTAACAATTGCACTAAAACTTCATTGGTTAAATCATGATATTGGGTCATTTTGACCTCCTATTTTTTATTTTTTTTTAAAGATAGTCTCAGCTCATCCAAATGCTTTAATTGATCAATACGCCAAGGACTCCGTCTCCTCATCCGTGCAGAATAATAGGCCTGAATATCTTGATTAACTTGAGCTTGCGACTGCTTAACTTCTAATAGCAATTCTTGAGCAGACATTCGCAAAGCACCTTTTTGAAAAATAAGCCACTGCTCTGCTTGGTCACTGGTAGCCACCACGACTCGATTTAATGGAGAAATCCAACGCCCTACTTCTTTTTCAATATAAGAATCAGCGGTTTGATTCTCTTGCGTATAAACAACCTCAATTTGACCAATATTTACTTGCTTAGATAAACCCGAAACAAATTGCGCATCAAAAACAACGATTATTTTAATATCTCGATATTTTTGATAATCCGATAATATAAATAATAGACGATCTCTCGCTTGAGCTATCTCATTCTTTCGTTGTAATTTTGCTAGTTCTGGCCAAGAGCCAATCATGTTATAACCATCTACCCACAATATTTCGCGGCGTTGATAAAACATAATTTGCCTAGCCTTTCATTCTAAATCGCGCCACTTCATACATCAACAGCGCCGCTGCAACGGAAGCATTTAGACTTTGGACATGACCTACCATCGGAATCGTCACCACTCCATCCGCATTCTTTTTAACGAGATCGGACACGCCGGATCCTTCATTGCCAATGATAACTGCAATCGATCCCTGAGTTCGCCAAGACCGCATATCTTCACCTTCCATATCACTTGCAAAGACCCAAACTCCTTGTTGTTTCAACTGATTAATGACTTGAACCAGATTAGTCACTCTAATCACGGGAACATGCTCAATGGCCCCTGTTGAAGTCTTGGCAACGGTAGCCGTTAATGAAGCAGATCGTCTTTTTGGAATAATAATTCCATGTACACCTACAGCATCGGCTGTTCTAAGAATTGAACCCAGATTATGGGGATCTTCAATTCCATCTAAAATAATAAAAAACGGCTCCTCCTCTCTTAACTTAGCTAAATTAAAGGCATCCTCTAACTCAGAATATTGATAAGGAGGGATACTTGCAACTACTCCTTGATGTACAGCTCCTTCTACCAACACATCTAACTTAGATTTTGGAACCACTTGGTAAACGATTCCAAATTCGTTTGCCAAACTTATTATATCTGTTAAGTGTCTTTCTGTGAAGCCTTTTTGTAAAAATATTTTATTGGTATTATGGTGACTTTTTAGATGTTCTAATACTGCATGTTTCCCATAGATAAATTCACAATCCTTATCTCTTTCCTTGTTGTTAAGGCTTTTCTTTCGTTCGATATTTTTTTTAATTCTTGTTTGTTGGGAATTTTTTTGATTTTTTGATGGTTTAGTCATATTTTCCCTCCGACTTATTAATAAATTTTATAGATGAATCGATCAGTTTTTGGCATCGTTCATCCTGATTTGTTAAATGCAACCAACCAATTAATGCCTCAAATCCTGTTGATCGACTATAATCTGCCATCGAAGCATTTTTAGCCTTAGTATTTATTTTATGGTTACGACCCCTTTTGAAAATCTCAATTTCTGCTTGTGTTAGAAAATCTTCCTGATTTAACCAGCTATTAATTACTTGAGCTTGAGCAGTCGCTGCAACATATTTAACTGCAGCCTGATGCAGTCGATGAACTTTTGTTTTTCCTTGCTTGACTACATATTCCCGAACTGCAAGCTCATAAACAGCATCTCCTATATAAGCCAAAGCAGCCCCATTTAATAAGGTAAATGGGACTGTTGAATTTCCTGTAGCATTGTCATTATGATTTTTCAAACTAAACCCTCTTCCATCGTGTACCCTGTTGTGTATCATCAAGAATAATGCCCATCTCTTTTAGTTCAGCCCTAATAGCATCAGCTCGAACAAAATCACGATCCAAACGTGCTTGCTGCCGCTCTTTAATAAGTGCTTCAATCGTTTCATCCAGTCCTTCTTCTTGTAAAAAAGCTAAACCAAATATAGCTAATAATTGACTTAACTTGGTTTCAAAATAACTTAAGGTATCTTCATCAACCTTGTCTAAATCTAGATACTGGTTCACACTTTTAATCATTTCAAAAAGAGCTGATAAAGCATTGGCGGTGTTAAAGTCATCGTCCATCGCTAATTCAAAGTCTCTCAGCTTTTGATCAAAAGTAGCCAAAATAGTTTGAGCAGATGCCACCTCTCCTTGACCTAAGTGATTCTTTCGATAAGTTATTTTTTGCATAACTTCTCGAATTCGCTTTAACTCAGCCTTGGCATTATCAAGTGCATTTTGATCATAGCGTAAAGGCCGACGATAATGAACACTAGACAATAAATAACGAATAACCATCGGATCTTCTTTTTCTAATAATTCTCGTAATAATACAAAATTACCTAGAGACTTAGACATTTTTTCGTCATCTTGCCCGATGGTGACAAAACCATTGTGCAACCAATACTTTGCAAAAGGATGATGATCCGTATAAGATTCTGACTGAGCGATCTCATTTTCATGGTGTGGAAATTGTAAATCTTGTCCTCCACCATGAATATCCAATTCTTGCCCTAGATACTTAGTTGACATCACTGAGCATTCAATATGCCATCCAGGCCTTCCTAAGCCCCAAGGCGATTCCCATGAAATCTCAGATTGATCTTTATTACGTTTCCATAAAGCAAAATCTAAAGGACTCTCTTTCAACTGGGCATCCTCTGCTGCCAAACGTTCGCTGGCCCCCATTTTTAAATCAGCAATTGATTGATCAGATAATTGACCATAAGCTTTAAATTTCTCGGTTCGATAATAAACATCACCTTGACTTTCATAGGCGTATCCTTTATCGATTAACACCTGGATATAGTCAATAATCTCAGGAATATTATCCATAACTCGTGGGTGGACCGTGGCTTCTTGTACATTAATTGCCGAAACATCTTCACGGTAGGCTTGAATATATTTATCAGCCAGTGCCTTTGGCGTCAATCCCTCTTCTTTGGCAGCTTTAATGATTTTGTCATCAACATCCGTAAAATTACTCACATAATTAACTTGATATCCCTTATATTCGAGGTAACGACGTATCGTATCAAAACAAACTGCAGAACGAGCATTACCAATATGAATATAATTATATACAGTCGGACCACAAACATAAAAATTCACACAATCCTTATGAATGGGCTCAAAGATCTCTTTTTTTCGTGATAATGTATTATAGACTCTTATTACCATAAGCTACCTTCTTTCCTATTTTATCTTATTATAACATCATCCAGGTACGATCACAGTTAAAAAAGCATCTTGAGGCAACAATGCCCCAAGATGCTTAAATGACCGACTATTAAGAGAAAATCATATCAGTTAATTCATTAGCCGAAACATCGCCAAAATATTTTTTTAGATCCAAAGACTCTAAAACAGCTTGAACCGCATGTCTTTCAAACTTAACTCCGTTCAATGCTTCCTCAACATCTTGAATGTCCCCTAAACCAAAGAAATCCCCGTAAATCTTAGCATTAGAAATTTTAGCATCCTTAATATTAAATCGCATGTCAATAAAGCCAATTGGAAATTTATTAACTGCTTTAATATCAAATTGAGGAGAATGGCCATAGTTCCAATCCCAATTACCAAAGCGTTCTTCTCTGATTTTATAGACAGCATCCCAATCTTCTTGAGTCAAATGATATTCTTTCACATCTTCTCGTTTATCCACATTGAAAATCTCTAATAATAACTTATCTCTAAATTCCTCAGTCGTTAATTTCTGATATTGCGGATCAACATATGGTTTAAGATTAGTGACTCTTGCACGAACAGACTTAACCCCTTTAGATTCATATTTAGCTTTATTTGGCTTTAAAGCATTATTAACTTCATCTAATTTTGAATCAAAGAGTATGGTTCCATGAGCTGTCATACGCCCTTTTTTAGCATACATCGCATTTCCAGAAAACTTTTTGCCATCGACCAACAGATCATTCCGCCCTTTTAATTCAGCTGTCGAAGCTCCCATCTTGTGTAAGGCTTCAATCACCGGTTTAGTGAAAGCGGCAAAATCTCTAAATGATCCATCATCATCTTTAATAAAACAAAAAGAAAAGTTTCCTAAATCGTGATATACTGCGCCACCCCCGGACATGCGGCGAACAATACGAATATCATGTTCATCGACATAGGACTGATTAATTTCTTCAAAGGTATTTTGGTTTCGACCAATAATAATCGAAGGGGCATTGATATAAAATAACAAGATGGGTTCATCGACTAGACGATTTTCGACGAGATAGGTTTCCAGAGCAATGTTGACGCTGGCATCATAATTATTTTGATTGTCTACAAAGTACATGAAATTCTCCTTTATATTAAACTTTAACGATTAACAACCACTACCCCTACTAAGCTTAATTCAAATAAGCTAGATAGACTTTTTGATAGATATCAATGAAGTCAAGGTATTCCTCTACCTTAATAAATTCATTTACCTGATGGGGTAGAGTGGGTTCACCCGGTCCATAAATTGCAAAGTCAAAATCTGATTTTCCAAAAATAAATTGCGCACCGTCAGTGGTTGGGCCAATACCTGACACAGGAACGTCTGATCCAACCACCGATTGAATAGCTTTTACTAAATCTGATTGGTCATCTTTATCTACTGGGAAATTATTCTGAGTCAACTCAATACTTAAATGACCCTCAATTTCTTGGTTGATTTCATCAATAATTTGATAAAGATCAGCTTCGATTTTATCATTTGGATATTCAGCAATTGAGCGAATATTTCCTTCAAGAACAGCCTTTTCAGGAATACTATTAATTTGAGAGCCACCTTGAATAATTGTAATAGCATGGGTTGTTCGACCTGTTTTTTCATTTTCATATTTATCAGTAATTTCTTGCATTCTTGCGTTAGCCTTAGTGATAAATAGATTCAACTGATTGATCGCATTGATTCCCTCTTCTGGCATCGATGAGTGTGAAGACTTGCCAACCGAAGTTACTTTATAGGACATCGAGCCTTTATGAGTAGATACAATCATAGAAGGACCACTTGGCTCACCAATTAATAAGCCATCCAAATCATCGGCATAACCCTTTTGAGTTAAGAATTTGGCACCAACCGTACCAATTTCCTCACCAACCGTTGCCATGTATTTAATTTTGCCCTTGAAGTCTTGACCTGACTCCTTTAATTCAATCATCGCAATAGCTAATCCAATAGTGCCGCCCTTCATATCTGTTGAACCGCGACCATAAAGCTTACCGTCGACAATTTCACCAGAGAAAGGTGGATAGGTCCATTCCGATTCATCTCCCGCAGAAACCACATCCATATGACCGGAGATAGCTAGAGTCTTTCCTGCTTGGCGACCTTCCAAAATTGCTACTAAGTTGGAACGCCCCGGAGCATACTCAACGAGTTCAGACTCAATACCATGATCCTTAAATAACTTTTGAATATATTTAGCAACTTCTTCTTCTTTATCATTCACAGATTTAATGCGTACAATATCTTGTAGTGCTTTGATTTTTTCTTCTTTTTTCATTTTATTCCTCCTTTTGTTTATTATATACTCTTTTTATAAATAAAAATAGCATAAAAATCTAGTTATCCGCATAAAAACTGGACTTATCACACTTTATCAAGGTCAAAACCACTCAATTTACTACTAATTTACTACTTATGAATGAGCTTTGATACGACGATTTATCCTTGAAAAGTGAAGATATAAAGATACTTCCAATAAAATTTGAATATTTAATAGGTAGACACTTCAAAAAATGAGGTGTCTATTTTTTTACCCGATTTTGAAAGGAAGTGAACTTATGAAAACAAAAAATCAAGAATCAAAAGGTCGTTCCCCACTCTTTAAGACCATCAAACATTCATTCAGCCAATAAAAAAGAAAGGATAGGTAAAAATATGGAACTTAAATTTGTGATTCCCAACATGGAAAAAACATTCGGCAATTTAGAATTTGCTGGCGAGGATAAAGTCGTTCAGCGAAGAATCAACGGACGGCTAACTGTCTTATCAAGAAGCTATAATCTCTATTCTGATGTTCAAAGAGCAGATGATATTGTGGTGGTGCTTCCTGCTGAAGCTGGCGAAAAACATTTCGGCTTTGAGGAACGTGTGAAGTTAGTCAATCCACGTATTACCGCAGAGGGCTACAAAATCGGCACTCGTGGTTTTACAAATTACCTTTTACATGCTGACGACATGATAAAAGAATAAAGAAAGAGAGGAAAAATGATGAGATTAGCAAATGGCATTGTATTAGATAAAGACACGACTTTTGGAGAATTGAAATTCTCTGCTCTACGTCGTGAAGTGAGAATCCAAAATGAAGACGGGTCGGTTTCAGATGAAATCAAGGAACGTACCTATGACTTAAAATCCAAAGGACAAGGACGCATGATTCAAGTAAGTATTCCTGCCAGCGTGCCTTTGAAAGAGTTTGATTATAACGCACGGGTGGAACTTATCAATCCCATTGCGGACACCGTTGCTACTGCCACCTATCAAGGAGCAGATGTTGACTGGTATATCAAGGCAGACGATATTGTGCTGACAAAGGATTCTAGTTCATTCAAAGCTCAACCACAAGCAAAGAAAGAACCGACACAAGACAAATAGTCGCTAGGTAGAAAGGAGACTTTTTCGCATGAAACAGCGTGGTAAAAGGATTCGCCCATCTGGTAAAGATTTAGTCTTTCATTTTACGATAGCGTCACTCCTGCCTGTTTTCCTGCTGGTTGTCGGACTGTTTCATGTGAAGACAATCCAGCAGATCAACTGGCAGGATTTTAACCTATCACAAGCAGATAAGATTGACATTCCCTATTTAATTATCAGTTTCAGTGTCGCAATTCTTATCTGCTTGCTGGTAGCGTTTGTATTCAAACGGGTTCGCTATGATACGGTTAAACAACTTTACCACCGTCAAAAACTGGCAAAGATGATACTTGAAAACAAGTGGTATGAATCTGAACAGGTCAAAACAGAGGGTTTCTTTAAAGATAGTGCTGGTCGTACAAAGGAAAAGATAACCTACTTCCCTAAAATGTATTATCGACTTAAAAATGGCTTGATACAGATACGGGTGGAAATCACGCTGGGAAAATATCAAGACCAACTCTTACACTTGGAAAAGAAATTAGAGAGTGGCTTGTACTGTGAGCTGACGGATAAAGA
>NZ_KV802397.1:17388-95996 GCF_001810675.1 Facklamia sp. HMSC062C11
TGTGAGCTGACGGATAAAGAGTTAAAGGATTCCTATGTGGAATATACTTTGCTCTATGACACCATAGCCAGTCGTATTTCTATTGATGAAGTAGAAGCTAAAGATGGTAAACTTCGCTTAATGAAAAACGTATGGTGGGAATATGATAAGCTCCCTCATATGTTGATTGCTGGTGGTACAGGTGGCGGTAAAACTTACTTTATACTGACACTGATTGAAGCCTTGCTTCATACAGATTCAAAACTGTATATTCTTGACCCGAAAAATGCTGATCTTGCGGACTTAGGTTCTGTGATGGCAAATGTCTACTATAGAAAAGAAGACTTGCTTTCTTGCATTGAAACATTCTATGAAGAAATGATGAAACGTAGTGAGGAAATGAAGCAGATGAAGAACTATAAGACTGGCAAAAATTATGCTTACTTAGGTCTCCCGGCACACTTCTTAATCTTTGATGAATACGTCGCTTTCATGGAAATGCTGGGAACAAAAGAAAACACCGCAGTTATGAATAAGCTGAAACAGATTGTCATGTTAGGTCGTCAAGCTGGCTTCTTTCTAATACTGGCTTGTCAACGTCCAGACGCAAAATATTTAGGCGACGGAATCCGTGATCAGTTTAATTTCAGAGTGGCTTTAGGTCGTATGTCTGAAATGGGCTATGGCATGATGTTTGGCAGTGACGTACAAAAGGATTTCTTCTTAAAGCGAATCAAAGGTCGTGGCTATGTTGATGTAGGAACAAGTGTCATATCAGAGTTTTATACTCCCCTTGTACCAAAAGGATATGATTTCTTGGAGGAAATTAAAAAGTTATCCAACAGCAGACAGTCCACGCAGGCGACGTGCGAAGCGTAAGTCGCAGGTGTGGACTGATCTTGCTGGCTGGTGTGGCAATAGCCACGCCAGCACTTAACCCCCCGTATCTAACAGGGGGGTACAAATCGACAGGAAACAGTCAAAAAAACATTAGAAAATCCTTTGGTTACAAGGGATTTACAAAATTTCAGCGTATGTCAAATGGGCTTTAAAAGTTGACATACGCCTTTTTGATTGGAGGGATTTTTACTGAATGAACAAACTTGGTTACAGCATTTAAAAGAAAAACGCTTGGCTTATGGACTATCTCAAAACCGTTTAGCTGTTGCGACTGGTATTACAAGGCAGTATCTAAGCGATATTGAAACAGGAAAAGTCAAGCCATCAGAGGATTTACAGCAGTCCCTTTGGGAAGCTCTGGAACGCTTCAATCCCGACGCTCCCCTTGAAATGCTGTTTGATTATGTAAGAATTCGCTTTCCGACAACAGACGTACAGCAGGTGGTCGAAAACATCTTACAACTGAAACTGTCCTATTTTCTTCATGAGGACTATGGTTTCTATTCTTATTCAGAGCATTATGCTTTAGGCGACATATTCGTCCTTTGCTCCCATGAACTGGACAAAGGAGTTCTGGTGGAATTGAAAGGTCGTGGGTGCAGACAATTTGAAAGCTATCTTCTGGCACAACAAAGAAGCTGGTATGAGTTCTTTATGGACGTTTTGGTGGCTGGCGGTGTGATGAAACGCCTTGACCTTGCCATTAACGATAAGACAGGGATTTTAAATATCCCTGTACTCACTGAAAAGTGCCAACAGGAAGAATGTATCTCCGTCTTCCGCAGTTTTAAAAGCTATCGCAGTGGCGAACTGGTACGCAAAGAGGAAAAGGAATGTATGGGAAACACCCTCTATATCGGTTCATTACAAAGTGAAGTTTATTTCTGTATCTATGAAAAGGACTACGAGCAGTACAAGAAAAATGATATTCCCATTGAAGACGCAGAAGTAAAAAACCGTTTTGAGATTCGATTGAAAAATGAGCGTGCCTATTATGCAGTCCGTGATTTACTCGTCTATGACAATCCAGAGCATACCGCCTTTAAAATTATCAATCGGTATATCCGTTTTGTAGATAAAGACGATTCCAAACCTCGTTCTGATTGGAAACTGAATGAAGAATGGGCTTGGTTTATTGGGAACAATCGTGAACGATTAAAACTAACCACAAAACCAGAGCCTTACTCCTTCCAAAGGACGCTGAACTGGCTATCTCATCAAGTTGCCCCGACCTTAAAGGTTGCGATTAAACTTGATGAAATCAACCAGACGCAGGTTGTAAAAGACATTCTCGACCATGCGAAACTGACAGACCGACACAAGCAGATTTTGAAGCAACAGTCAGTAAAAGAACAGGACGTGATAACAACAAAAAAATAACTCAAATACAAATTCATTGAATATAGAGAGGAGAACATTTTTATGAATTTTGGACAAAACCTTTATAACTGGTTTCTATCAAACGCTCAATCACTGGTGCTTTTAGCAATCGTTGTGATTGGCTTGTATCTTGGCTTCAAGCGTGAGTTTAGCAAACTGATTGGCTTTTTAATTATTGCGATTATTGCGGTTGGCTTAGTCTTCAACGCTGCTGGAGTAAAAGACATTTTACTAGAGCTATTCAATCGCATTATTGGTGCTTAAATAAAACAGTTCTTTTGTGGAATATAAGTGGTTTTCTTATGTTCCGCAAAGGAATGGTACACCAAACGAAGTGCGGTAGGGATTTTTGAATCTCTACAAAGAAAGGACGTGAATATATGGACGATATGCAAGTCTATATTGCGAATTTAGGCAAATACAATGAGGGCGAATTGGTCGGTGCGTGGTTTACCTTTCCCATTGACTTTGAGGAAGTCAAAGAGAAAATCGGCTTGAATGATGAATATGAGGAATACGCCATTCATGACTACGAGTTACCCTTTACGGTTGACGAATACACTTCCATTGGCGAACTCAATCGACTATGGGAAATGGTATCGGAATTACCCGAAGAATTACAATCGGAGCTATCTGCTCTGCTCACTCATTTTTCAAGCATTGAAGAACTAAGCGAACATCAAGAGGATATTATCATTCATTCCGATTGTGATGATATGTATGACGTGGCACGCTACTACATTGAAGAAACGGGTGCTTTAGGCGAAGTACCAGCTAGTCTTCAAAACTATATTGATTATCAAGCCTATGGTCGGGATTTAGACCTTTCAGGAACGTTTATCTCAACCAATCATGGGATTTTTGAAATCGTCTATTAAATCTGTCGGTACATTACTACTGGCAGATTTTCTATTTTACGGGGTGGCTCAATCAGCTACCCCTATTTTTTATGAAAGGATTGATTACATGAAGAAAATACGAAGCTATACCAGTATCTGGTCTGTGGAAAAGGTACTGTATTCTATCAATGATTTTAGACTTCCGTTTCCCATAACCTTTACGCAAATGACATGGTTTGTCGTGTCACTCTTTGCAGTGATGATACTTGGCAACTTGCCCCCTCTTTCCATGATAGAGGGAGCATTTCTCAAATACTTTGGGATTCCTGTGGCTTTCACATGGTTTATGTCTACAAAAACTTTTGATGGTAAAAAGCCTTATGGATTTTTGAAGTCTGTCATTGCTTATGCACTGCGACCAAAGCTGACCTATGCAGGAAAAAAAGTAACGCTTGGCAGAAACCAGCCACAAGAAGCCATTACAGCAGTTAGGAGTGAATTTTATGGCATATCCAATTAAATACATTGAAAACAATCTCGTCTGGAATAAAGACGGGGAATGTTATGCTTACTATGAGCTTGTTCCTTACAATTACTCATTTCTAAGTCCAGAACAGAAAATACAAGTGCATGATTCTTTCAGACAGCTTATCGCACAAAATCGTGATGGCAAAATTCATGCTTTACAAATCAGTACAGAATCCAGCATACGTTCTGCACAAGAGCGTTCCAAAAATGAAGTCACTGGCAAGCTCAAAGCGGTTGCCTATGACAAAATCGACCAACAGACAGACGCTTTAATATCCATGATTGGCGAAAATCAAGTGAACTACCGTTTCTTTATCGGCTTTAAGTTGCTTCTCAACGATCAGGAGTTTTCTATGAAAAGTCTTACCGTTGAAGCAAAAAATGCTTTGTCTGATTTTGTCTATGATGTGAACCATAAGCTGATGGGCGATTTTGTTAGTATGAGTAATGATGAAATCCTGCGTTTTCAGAAGATGGAAAAGCTCTTAGAAAATAAAATCTCTCGTCGTTTCAAAATCCGCAGGTTAGATAAGGACGACTTCGGCTATCTGATTGAACACCTTTACGGACAGACAGGCACTGCCTATGAAGAGTATGAGTACCATCTATCAAAGAAAAAGCTGGATAATGAAACGCTGATTAAATACTATGACTTGATTAAGCCTACTCGCTGTTTGGTGGAAGAAAAACAGCGATATTTGAAAATCCAGCAGGAAGATGAAACCGTCTATGTAGCTTACTTTACCATTAACAGCATTGTCGGAGAACTGGACTTCCCGTCCTCTGAAATCTTCTACTACCAGCAACAGCAATTTACATTCCCGATTGATACGTCAATGAATGTGGAAATTGTAGCGAATCGTAAAGCCCTATCTACTGTCCGCAATAAAAAGAAAGAACTGAAAGACTTGGATAACCACGCTTGGCAAAGTGATAATGAAACCAGCTCCAATGTGGCGGAAGCTCTGGAAAGTGTGAATGAGCTGGAAACCAATTTAGACCAAAGCAAGGAATCTATGTACAAGCTGTCTTATGTGGTAAGGGTATCAGCAAATGATCTTGACGAACTCAAACGTCGTTGTAATGAAGTGAAAGATTTTTATGACGATTTAAGCGTAAAACTGGTACGACCATTTGGGGATATGCTCGGCTTACATGAAGAATTTTTACCTGCCAGCAAGCGTTATATGAATGATTATATTCAATACGTGACCTCTGATTTCCTCGCTGGTTTAGGTTTTGGTGCTACTCAAATGCTGGGGGAAAATGAGGGGATTTATGTTGGCTACAGCTTAGATACTGGACGCAATGTCTATCTGAAACCTGCTCTTGCCAGTCAAGGGGTTAAGGGTTCAGTAACCAATGCGTTAGCGTCGGATTTTGTTGGTTCGCTGGGTGGTGGTAAATCCTTTGCGAATAACCTTATCGTCTATTATGCGGTGCTTTATGGGGCACAAGCAGTGATTGTAGACCCAAAAGCAGAACGTGGCAGATGGAAAGAAACCTTGCCAGAGATTTCCCATGAAATCAATATCGTCACTCTGACTTCTGATGAGAAAAACAAAGGCTTACTTGACCCTTATGTGATTATGAAAAATCCCAAAGATTCTGAATCACTGGCTATTGATATTCTGACATTCCTTACGGGGATTTCCTCTCGTGATGGGGAACGCTTCCCAATCCTTAGAAAAGCCATTCGTGCAGTAACCAATAGTGAAGTACGAGGGTTGATGAAAGTGATTGAGGAATTACGGGTTGAGAATACGCCACTAAGTACCAGTATAGCCGACCATATCGAAAGTTTTACAGACTATGACTTTGCACATTTATTATTCAGTAATGGTTATGTGGAGCAGTCTATCAGCTTAGAAAAACAACTGAACATTATACAGGTTGCGGACTTGGTACTTCCCGACAAGGAAACTTCCTTTGAGGAATATACCACTATGGAGCTTTTATCCGTTGCTATGCTGATTGTCATTAGTACCTTTGCTTTAGACTTTATCCATACAGACCGAAGCATTTTCAAGATTGTAGATTTAGACGAAGCATGGAGCTTTTTACAGGTAGCACAAGGAAAAACACTATCTATGAAGCTGGTTCGGGCTGGTCGTGCTATGAACGCTGGGGTATATTTCGTGACCCAAAATACAGACGACCTCTTAGATGAAAAACTGAAAAATAACCTCGGCTTAAAATTTGCATTTCGTTCCACTGACCTTAACGAGATTAAAAAGACCTTAGCCTTTTTTGGTGTAGACCCAGAGGACGAAAACAATCAGAAGCGATTGCGTGATTTGGAAAACGGGCAATGCCTTATCAGTGATTTATATGGTCGTGTCGGTGTGATACAGTTCCACCCTGTATTTGAAGAACTGCTCCATGCCTTTGATACCAGACCACCTGTGCGAAAAGAGGTGTAAATGTGAAACCATCAATAGTAAACAGAATAAAATCAAACTGGACGCTGAAACGTCTAGGTAAAGTGGCAATGACAGTGGCTTTCACACTTGTGATTGCCATTTTTCTTTTAGCCATGCTGGGAACGGTGGTTCAAGCTGCGGGCTTGGTAGATGATACGGTCAATGTGGCAAATGAATACAGCCGATACCCACTTGAAAACTATCAACTGGATTTTTATGTGGATAATAGCTGGGGCTGGCTTCCGTGGAACTGGTCGGACGGGATTGGAAAACAGGTCATGTATGGACTATATGCCATTACCAATTTTATTTGGACAATCAGTTTGTATGTTTCCAATGCGACAGGTTACTTAGTACAGGAAGCCTATTCCTTAGACTTCATTTCCGCTACAGCAGATTCCATTGGTAAGAATATGCAGACCTTAGCTGGTGTGAGTGCAAACGGATTTTCAACAGAGGGTTTCTATGTTGGATTCCTCTTACTCTTGATTTTGGTTCTTGGGGTTTATGTTGCCTATACGGGACTGATAAAGAGAGAAACCACAAAGGCAATTCATGCCATTATGAATTTTGTGCTGGTGTTTATCCTATCGGCTTCCTTTATTGCCTACGCTCCCGACTACATTAAAAAAATCAATGACTTTTCATCAGACATCAGTAATGCCAGTTTATCACTTGGCACGAAGATTGTCATGCCCCATTCCGATAGTCAAGGCAAGGACAGCGTGGACTTAATCAGAGATAGCCTGTTTTCCATACAGGTTCAGCAACCGTGGCTACTGCTTCAATACAACAGTTCAGACATTGAAAGTATCGGTATTGACCGTGTGGAAAGCCTGCTCTCCACCAGCCCAGATTCCAACAATGGCGAAGACAGAGAAAAAATTGTTGCGGAAGAAATTGAAGACAGAAGCAATACCAATCTAACCATTACAAAGACCATTAACCGTTTAGGTACAGTCTTCTTCCTATTTGTCTTCAATATTGGGATTTCCATATTTGTATTCCTATTAACAGGAATCATGATTTTCTCGCAGGTACTTTTTATCATCTATGCTATGTTTCTGCCTGTGAGCTTTATTTTAAGCATGATTCCATCATTTGATGGTATGTCAAAACGAGCCATAACAAAGCTCTTTAATACCATTTTGACACGAGCTGGAATCACATTGATTATTACGACAGCATTTAGTATTTCAACCATGCTCTATACCTTATCGGCTGGTTATCCGTTCTTTTTGATTGCTTTTCTACAGATTGTGACCTTTGCAGGAATCTACTTCAAGCTGGGCGATTTAATGAGTATGTTTTCTCTACAGAGTAACGATTCTCAAAGTGTGGGAAGTCGTGTGATGAGAAAACCTCGTATGCTTATGCACGCTCACATGCACCGTCTACAGCGGAAACTTGGACGTTCCATGACTACTCTAGGGGCTGGGTCTGCCATTGTTACAGGTAAAAAAGGACAGTCGGGTTCGGGGAGTTCTGCAAGGACACAAGCAGATCACTCCCGACCAGACGGAAAGGAAAAATCAACACTTGGAAAACGTATCGGTCAAACCATCGGTACAGTAGCTGATACCAAAGACAGAATGGTAGACACTGCTAGTGGTTTGAAAGAACAGGTTAAAGATTTGCCGACCAATGCAAGATATGCAGTATATCAAGGAAAATCCAAAGTAAAAGAGAATGTCCGTGATTTAACCAGTAGTATTTCTCAAACCAAAGCGGACAGAGCCAGTGGACGCAAGGAACAGCAGGAACAAAGGCGAAAAACCATTGCGAAGCGTCGCTCTGAAATGGAACAGGTCAAACAGAAAAAACAGCCTGCTTCTTCTGTTCATGAAAGACCGACTACAAGACAAGAACAATATCATGATGAACAGACCTCAAAACAGTCTAATATTCAGACTTCATATAAGGAATCTCAACAAGCCAAACAAGAGCGTCCAGCAGTTAAGTCCGATTTTTCAAGTCCAAAAGTGGAACGCCAAGGCAATACCGTTCAAGAAAAAACCGTTCAAAAGCCAGCAACTTCAACCACTACAGCAGATAGAACTTCACAACGTCCAATCACAAAAGAACGTCCGTCTACTGTTCAAAGAGTACCACTACAAAATACAAGAAGTAGACCACCAATCAAAACCGCCACCATTAAGAAAGTCGGTAAGAAACCATGAAGTTGAAAACTTTAGTGATTGGTGGTTCTGGATTATTCTTGATGGTCTTCTCACTGCTTCTGTTTGTTGCCATTTTATTTTCAGATGAACAGGACAGCGGAATTTCCAATATTCATTATGGAGGTGTGAATGTTTCCGCAGAAGTGCTGGCTCATAAGCCTATGGTAGAAAAATATGCCAAAGAATATGGCGTTGAAGAATATGTCAACATACTTCTTGCGATTATACAGGTGGAATCGGGCGGTACTGCGGAAGATGTTATGCAGTCCTCGGAATCCCTCGGTCTTCCACCTAATTCATTGAGTACAGAAGAATCCATTAAGCAAGGTGTGAAGTATTTCAGTGAATTATTAGCCAGTAGCGAAAGGCTCAGTGTAGATTTAGAATCGGTTATCCAGTCCTACAATTATGGTGGTGGTTTCTTAGGGTATGTGGCTAATCGTGGAAATAAATATACCTTTGAACTGGCTCAAAGTTTCTCAAAAGAGTATTCAGGTGGCGAAAAAGTGTCTTACCCCAATCCCATAGCCATACCTATCAATGGGGGCTGGCGATACAACTATGGCAATATGTTTTATGTGCAACTGGTAACGCAGTATCTTGTCACAACAGAGTTTGATGATGATACGGTACAAGCCATCATGGACGAAGCACTGAAATATGAGGGCTGGCGATACGTTTACGGTGGAGCTTCCCCGACTACTTCTTTTGATTGTAGCGGACTGACACAATGGACGTATGGAAAAGCTGGAATTAACTTACCACGAACCGCACAACAGCAATATGATGTGACCCAGCATATCCCACTATCGGAAGCACAAGCTGGCGATTTGGTTTTCTTTCATTCTACCTATAACGCTGGCTCTTATATTACTCATGTTGGGATATACCTTGGCAATAACCGTATGTTTCATGCAGGCGACCCAATCGGTTATGCCGACTTAACAAGCCCCTACTGGCAACAGCATTTAGTGGGAGCAGGACGAATCAAACAATGAGAAAGGAAGATTTAATGATGAAATTTAGAAAAAATCAGAATAAAGAAAAACAGATACCAAAGGAAAAGAAACCTCGTGTCTATAAGGTCAATCCTCATAAAAAGGTTGTGATTGCCTTGTGGGTACTTTTAGGGCTTAGTTTCAGCTTTGCGATATTCAAGCACTTTACAGCTATAGATACTCATACTATTCACGAAACAACTATCATAGAAAAGGAATACGTTGATACTCATCATGTAGAAAATTTTGTAGAGAACTTTGCGAAAGTCTACTATTCATGGGAGCAATCCGATAAGTCCATTGATAATCGAATGGAAAGTCTAAAAGGCTATCTGACAGATGAACTTCAAGCTCTCAATGTTGATACAGTACGCAAAGATATTCCTGTATCGTCTTCTGTAAGAGGATTTCAGATATGGACGGTAGAGCCAACTGGCGACAATGAGTTTAATGTAACCTACAGTGTAGACCAGCTCATTACAGAGGGAGAAAATACAAAGACCGTCCACTCTGCTTATATAGTGAGTGTCTATGTAGATGGTTCTGGAAATATGGTACTGGTTAAGAATCCGACCATTACCAACATACCTAAGAAATCAAGTTATAAACCAAAAGCCATTGAAAGTGAGGGGACGGTTGATTCCATTACAACCAATGAAATCAATGAGTTTTTAACGACGTTCTTCAAGCTCTATCCTACAGCGACAGCCAGTGAACTTTCCTACTATGTGAATGACGGGATATTAAAACCAATCGGAAAAGAGTACATCTTTCAAGAACTGGTAAATCCTATTCACAATCGTAAGGATAATCAAGTCACGGTATCGCTGACAGTGGAGTATATCGACCAGCAGACCAAAGCAACGCAGGTATCTCAATTTGATTTGGTACTTGAAAAGAACGGGAGTAATTGGAAGATTGTAAAATAACAAATATTGGTACATGATTACAGATACTTTGTAATCATGTACTCTTTTTGATAAAAAATTGGAGATTCCTTTACAAATATGCTCTTACGTGCTATTATTTAAGTGACTATTTAAAAGGAGTTAATAAATATGCGGCAAGGTATTCTTAAATAAACTGTCAATTTGATAGCGGGAACAAATAATTAGATGTCCTTTTTTAGGAGGGCTTAGTTTTTTGTACCCAGTTTAAGAATACCTTTATCATGTGATTCTAAAGTATCCAGAGAATATCTGTATGCTTTGTATACCTATGGTTATGCATAAAAATCCCAGTGATAAAAGTATTTATCACTGGGATTTTTATGCCCTTTTGGGTTTTTGAATGGAGGAAAATCACATGAAAATTATTAATATTGGAGTTTTAGCTCATGTTGATGCAGGAAAAACTACCTTAACAGAAAGCTTATTATATAACAGTGGAGCGATTACAGAATTAGGAAGCGTGGACAAAGGTACAACGAGGACGGATAATACGCTTTTAGAACGTCAGAGAGGAATTACAATTCAGACAGGAATAACCTCTTTTCAGTGGGAAAATACGAAGGTGAACATCATAGACACGCCAGGACATATGGATTTCTTAGCAGAAGTATATCGTTCATTATCAGTTTTAGATGGGGCAATTCTACTGATTTCTGCAAAAGATGGCGTACAAGCACAAACTCGTATATTATTTCATGCACTTAGGAAAATGGGGATTCCCACAATCTTTTTTATCAATAAGATTGACCAAAATGGAATTGATTTATCAACGGTTTATCAGGATATTAAAGAGAAACTTTCTGCCGAAATTGTAATCAAACAGAAGGTAGAACTGTATCCTAATATGTGTGTGACGAACTTTACCGAATCTGAACAATGGGATACGGTAATAGAGGGAAACGATGACCTTTTAGAGAAATATATGTCCGGTAAATCATTAGAAGCATTGGAACTCGAACAAGAGGAAAGCATAAGATTTCATAATTGTTCCCTGTTCCCTGTTTATCACGGAAGTGCAAAAAACAATATAGGGATTGATAACCTTATAGAAGTGATTACGAATAAATTTTATTCATCAACACATCGAGGTCCGTCTGAACTTTGCGGAAATGTTTTCAAAATTGAATATACAAAAAAAAGACAACGTCTTGCATATATACGCCTTTATAGTGGAGTACTACATTTACGAGATTCGGTTAGAGTATCAGAAAAAGAAAAAATAAAAGTTACAGAAATGTATACTTCAATAAATGGTGAATTATGTAAGATTGATAGAGCTTATTCTGGAGAAATTGTTATTTTGCAAAATGAGTTTTTGAAGTTAAATAGTGTTCTTGGAGATACAAAACTATTGCCACAGAGAAAAAAGATTGAAAATCCGCACCCTCTACTACAAACAACTGTTGAACCGAGTAAACCTGAACAGAGAGAAATGTTGCTTGATGCCCTTTTGGAAATCTCAGATAGTGATCCGCTTCTACGATATTACGTGGATTCTACGACACATGAAATTATACTTTCTTTCTTAGGGAAAGTACAAATGGAAGTGATTAGTGCACTGTTGCAAGAAAAGTATCATGTGGAGATAGAACTAAAAGAGCCTACAGTCATTTATATGGAGAGACCGTTAAAAAATGCAGAATATACCATTCACATCGAAGTGCCGCCAAATCCTTTCTGGGCTTCCATTGGTTTATCTGTATCACCGCTTCCGTTGGGAAGTGGAATGCAGTATGAGAGCTCGGTTTCTCTTGGATACTTAAATCAATCATTTCAAAATGCAGTTATGGAGGGGATACGCTATGGCTGTGAACAAGGATTGTATGGTTGGAATGTGACGGACTGTAAAATCTGTTTTAAGTATGGCTTATACTATAGCCCTGTTAGTACCCCAGCAGATTTTCGGATGCTTGCTCCTATTGTATTGGAACAAGTCTTAAAAAAAGCTGGAACAGAATTGTTAGAGCCATATCTTAGTTTTAAAATTTATGCGCCACAGGAATATCTTTCACGAGCATACAACGATGCTCCTAAATATTGTGCGAACATCGTAGACACTCAATTGAAAAATAATGAGGTCATTCTTAGTGGAGAAATCCCTGCTCGGTGTATTCAAGAATATCGTAGTGATTTAACTTTCTTTACAAATGGACGTAGTGTTTGTTTAACAGAGTTAAAAGGGTACCATGTTACTACCGGTGAACCTGTTTGCCAGCCCCGTCGTCCAAATAGTCGGATAGATAAAGTACGATATATGTTCAATAAAATAACTTAGTGTATTTTATGTTGTTATATAAATATGGTTTCTTGTTAAATAAGATGAAATATTTTTTAATAGGGGTCCCGAGCGCCTACGAGGAATTTGTATCGATAAGAAATAGATTTAAAAATTTCGCTGTTATTTTGTACATTTAACTTGACGGTGACATCTCTCTATTGTGAGTTATTAGTGGTACAGTTTTCAACCGTTTTAATTATAAAAAAGTGGTGCATTTTTAAATTGGCACAAACAGGTAACGGTTATTGCAGGTGTATTTCTTATCTATGGGTTTAACATGGATTTTATCATTAAAATCATGAGTATTGTCCGAGAGTGATTGGTCTTGCGTATGGTTAACCCTAAAGTTATGGAAATAAGACTTAGAAGCAAACTTAAGAGTGTGTTGATAGTGCAGTATCTTAAAATTTTGTGTATAATAGGAATTGAAGTTAAATTAGATGCTAAAAATTTGTAATTAAGAAGGAGGGATTCGTCATGTTGGTATTCCAAATGCGTAATGTAGATAAAACATCTACTGTTTTGAAACAGACTAAAAACAGTGATTACGCAGATAAATAAATACGTTAGATTAATTCCTACCAGTGACTAATCTTATGACTTTTTAAACAGATAACTAAAATTACAAACAAATCGTTTAACTTCTGTATTTATTTACAGATGTAATCACTTCAGGAGTGATTACATGAACAAAAATATAAAATATTCTCAAAACTTTTTAACGAGTGAAAAAGTACTCAACCAAATAATAAAACAATTGAATTTAAAAGAAACCGATACCGTTTACGAAATTGGAACAGGTAAAGGGCATTTAACGACGAAACTGGCTAAAATAAGTAAACAGGTAACGTCTATTGAATTAGACAGTCATCTATTCAACTTATCGTCAGAAAAATTAAAACTGAATACTCGTGTCACTTTAATTCACCAAGATATTCTACAGTTTCAATTCCCTAACAAACAGAGGTATAAAATTGTTGGGAGTATTCCTTACCATTTAAGCACACAAATTATTAAAAAAGTGGTTTTTGAAAGCCATGCGTCTGACATCTATCTGATTGTTGAAGAAGGATTCTACAAGCGTACCTTGGATATTCACCGAACACTAGGGTTGCTCTTGCACACTCAAGTCTCGATTCAGCAATTGCTTAAGCTGCCAGCGGAATGCTTTCATCCTAAACCAAAAGTAAACAGTGTCTTAATAAAACTTACCCGCCATACCACAGATGTTCCAGATAAATATTGGAAGCTATATACGTACTTTGTTTCAAAATGGGTCAATCGAGAATATCGTCAACTGTTTACTAAAAATCAGTTTCATCAAGCAATGAAACACGCCAAAGTAAACAATTTAAGTACCGTTACTTATGAGCAAGTATTGTCTATTTTTAATAGTTATCTATTATTTAACGGGAGGAAATAATTCTATGAGTCGCTTTTTTAAATTTGGAAAGTTACACGTTACTAAAGGGAATGGAGATAAATTATTAGATATACTACTGACAGCTTCCAAGAAGCTAAAGAGGTCCCTAGCGCCTACGGGGAATTTGTATCGATAAGGAATAGATTTAAAAATTTCGCTGTTATTTTGTACAATAAGGATAAATTTGAATGGTACCATAAACGACCGTTTATGGTACCTTTTCATTTTCCTGCTTTTTCTAAATGTTTTTTAAGTAAATCAAGTACCAAAATCCGTTCCTTTTTCATAGTTCCTATATAGTTATACTTAATGAGTTATGGTACATTTAAATTATAAAATTAAGGAGGTTTTTTTATGATTTTTGGCTATGCTCGAGTGAGTACGGATGATCAAAATCTTAGTTTACAAATTGATGCACTTACTCATTATGGAATTGATAAATTATTTCAAGAAAAAGTAACTGGTGCGAAAAAAGACCGACCGCAATTAGAAGAAATGATCAACCTACTACGTGAAGGAGATTCTGTTGTCATTTACAAGTTAGATCGAATTTCACGATCAACTAAACATTTGATTGAACTTTCTGAATTATTTGAAGAACTTAGTGTCAATTTTATATCTATTCAAGATAACGTAGATACTTCAACGTCTATGGGAAGATTCTTTTTCCGAGTTATGGCTAGTTTAGCAGAACTGGAACGGGATATTATTATTGAACGAACTAACTCTGGTCTTAAGGCAGCCAGAGTCCGAGGAAAAAAAGGGGGCCGTCCAAGTAAAGGTAAGCTATCAATTGATTTAGCTTTAAAAATGTATGACAGCAAAGAGTATTCTATTCGTCAAATTCTTGATGCCTCTAAATTAAGCAAAACAACCTTTTACCGTTACCTCAATAAAAGGAATGCTTAAGATATGGCTATGAAAAGAATTTTAACTACTTCACAGCGTGAACAACTTCTTTCTGTAGACCACTTATCAGAAGAGGATTTTAAAGCGTATTTTAGTTTTTCTGATTATGATCTGGAGGTTATTAATCAACACCGTGGAAAGGTCAATAAACTAGGATTTGCGATACAACTTTGTTTGGCCCGGTATCCTGGGTGTTCTTTAAGTAATTGGCCGATTAAATCAACCAGACTAACTTCTTATGTGAGTCGACAGCTCCATCTTGATGCAATTGATTTAAATTCATATGATCATAGAAATACACGTGCAAATCACTTCAACGAGATCTTAGAAGTATTCAACTATCATCGATTCGGTAGTGCTAATACACAAAAACAGTTAATAGAATATTTAATTGAACTAGCTTTAGAAAATGATGACTCTATCTAATGAAAAAAACAATTGATTTCTTAACTCGAAAAAGAATTATTTTTCCATCTATAGCTACACTTGAAGACATTATAAGCCGCTGTCGAGATAAAGCAGAAAACAACTTATTTTCAATATTACTCTGTTCATTAACAGATATACAAATTGAAAAACTAGAGAGTTTGTTTCAAATTTATGAAGAGACGAAAATAACTAAACTCGCTTGGCTAAAAGACATTCCAGGTAAGGCAAATCCAGAAAGCTTTATGAGTATTTGTAAAAAAGTGGAAGTGATTGCTTCCATGGGACTCGGGACAATTAATGTCTCCCATATTAATCGGAACAGGTTTCTTCAGCTAGCTAGACTAGGGGAAAATTATGATGCATATGACTTCTCCCGTTTTGAGCTTGAAAAAAGATACTCTTTACTTATTGCTTTTTTAGTCAATCATCATCAATATCTGATCGATCAACTGATTGAGATTAATGACCGCATTTTAGCAAGTATTAAACGCAAAGGGACACGTGATTCACAAGAACAGTTAAAAGAAAAAGGAAAATTGGCTACTAAAAAATTGGAACATTATGCTTCTTTAATTGATGCTCTTCACTTTGCAAAAGATAATGATAGTAATCCTTTTGACGAAATTGAACGAATCATGCCTTGGGAAGATTTAGTACAAGATGGAGAAGAAGCTAAAAAAATTACAGGTAATAAAAATCATGGCTATTTAGAAATGGTTCGAAATAAAGCTAATTACCTCCGAAGATACACGCCAATGTTATTGAGGACCCTTTCGTTCAAAGCAACTCCGGCAGCAAATCCAGTCCTCATGGCCCTAACTCAACTAACTGATTTACACAATAGTGGTAAAAGAAAAATACCGGCAGATACTTCTACTGATTTTGTGAGTAAAAAATGGAAAAGCCTTGTTCGGCCAGAAGAGGGGAAAATAGATCGGTCTTACTATGAGTTAGTAGCTTTCACCGAGCTAAAGAACAATATTCGATCAGGAGATATTTCAGTTGAAGGAAGTATGATCCATCGAAATATTGATGATTACTTAGTTGATTTATCTGCTTGTATTGATTCAGAAACTATTCCAGACACGTTTGAGGACTATTTAAAGGATCGGGAAATAATTTTAGATTTACAGCTTCAATTTTATTCGACAGTTGATAAGAGAATTTCAAGAGCAAACCTTAAAAAGTTGGAAAAAGTTACACCTAGCGAAGCAGAAATATATAGAAAAAAACTTTATTCAATAATTCCTAAGATAAGGCTTAGTGATCTTTTAATTGAGGTGGACAGTTGGACCAACTTTTCACAAGAATTTAGTCATGATTCTACAGGGAAACCGCCGAGTGAACAAGAAAGAAAAATTATTTTTGCTGCTTTGCTGGGTTTAGGGATGAATATTGGTCTTGAAAAAATGGCCCAATCAACTCCTGGAATTTCTTATTCTCAGTTAGCCAATGCCAAACAATGGCGCTTTTATAAAGAAGCTCTGACTCGTGCTCAATCTGTTTTGGTTAATTATCAGTTAAAGCTTCCTGTTGCAGACTTTTGGGGTGAAGGAAAAACCACTGCTTCAGACGGAATGCGCGTCCCAGTGGGCGTCTCAGCTCTAAAATCCGATGTTAATCCACATTACAAAAGTATGGAAAAAGGAGCTACAATGATTCGATCAATAAATGATAGGCATACGACTCATCATATCGAGGTTGCTTCAACTAATACAAGGGAAGCTACTCATACCCTTGATGGCCTACTTTATCATGAAACAGATCTAGATATTGAGGAACATTTTACTGATACAAATGGGTATTCTGATCAGGTGTTTGGAATGACCGCATTACTAGGCTTTGATTTTGAACCTCGCATCAGAAATATAAAAAAATCACAATTATTTTCTATCAAATCACCTTCCTACTACCCTAACTTATCAGAAGATATAAGCGGAAAAATCAATGTAAAAATTATTGAAGAAAACTATGATGAAATTAAACGAATCGCCTATTCGATTCAAACAGGAAAAGTATCTAGTTCTTTACTATTAGGAAAGCTAGGCTCATACGCACGTAAGAATAGAGTAGCTCTTGCACTGAGAGAACTAGGTCGCATTGAAAAGAGCATTTTTATGATAGATTATATTACAGATAGTGAGCTACGGCGAAGGATCACTCATGGACTAAATAAGACAGAAGCGATTAATGCTTTAGCTAGAGAACTATTTTTTGGGCGACGCGGAAAATTTATGGAGCGCGATATTCGCCGACAACTTCAAAGTGCTAGTGCGCTTAATGTGTTAATAAATGCAATAAGTATATGGAACGCCGTCTACTTACAAGCAGCTTATAATTATCTCGTCAAAATAGATCCCGAAGTAACTAAGTATATGAAGCATGTATCTCCTATTAATTGGGAGCATATCACTTTTCTTGGAGAGTATAAATTTGACTTGTTATCTATTCCTAAACACTTAAGAGAATTGAATATAAAAAATAAATAGGCCTTGAAACATTGGTTTAGTGGGAATTTGTACCCCTTATCGATACAAATTCCCACTAAGCGCTCGGGACCCCTAATAAAGATTTGAATTAAAGTGTAAAGGAGGAGATAGTTATTATAAACTACAAGTGGATATTGTGTCCTGTATGTGGAAATAAAACACGATTAAAGATAAGGGAAGATACTGAATTAAAAAATTCCCCCTCTATTGTCCGAAATGCAGACAAGAAAATTTAATTGAAATAAAGCAGTTCAAAGTAACTGTGATTACAGAGCCAGACGCAAAGACGCAGAGCCGATAAAATGAGATTAATACAATCTCATTTTATCGGCTCTTTCCGTTATGTATGGATTCTTTTAATTAGTCTTCGATGTTTCTTGCTTCGTTGATACCGCTGGCTAAAGATTCCATTAAGGATAGTTCTTTGTCTGTAAAGCTATCCATGTATTTCTCTATCTGTAATCGTCGGGTGCTTTTTACCAAGTTATTAGCAGGTAAGAAAAATTCATCAACGGAAACATGAAGTAACGATACAAGGTCATAAAGAACTTGTATGCTGGGGTGTTGCCCTTTATTTTCAATATTAGTTAAGTACCGTGGGTCAATTTCAATCAATGCTCCCACTTGTTCACGAGTTAAACCTCGTTTCAATCGAGCTTCTTTAATGGCTAAACCAAAGGCTCTAAAATCATATTTATCTTCTTTTTTACGCATAGTAGACCACCTCTATACATTTTATTGTTCCTACTGAATTAAAAACAGGTATAGAAAAACGTGTTATATGGTTTATAGGTTTATATTTAATAAAAAGCACTACTAAACGCCAATAAAAAAACCGTTATATGGTAGTGCTATTTACGCTGTTAAAATATTGTATATTACTTCCAAATGGCGGTTTGTTGGAGGTCAACGTCGCCATGAAGTACATCATATACAATAAATTTCCTTACATTGGGTTCTTGTCAAAAAAAGTCGTCTATCTGCAATAGATAAGTACGTCCACCAATGTGGTTTTATAAATCATATAGATAGAATAACAGAAGCATGTAAACAGAGAAATAAATCTGTTTATATGCTTTTTTGGCTATTCAGAACTTTTTTACAAAGTTTATTTATCAGTAATGCAACAAATCCCCCTTTCACATTGGGACTAAGAGTGAAAGGAGATAAACGAGCAAGGCTCACTTCCTTTCCTAGACAGAAAGGGGGTGAGAAACATGAAACCATCTTCTTTTCAGACCACAATAGAAAATCAGTTTGACTATATCTGTAAACGTGCTATGGAAGACGAGCGAAAGAATTATATGCTTTATCTTTCAAGGATTGCAAAGCGTGAGGTGTCCTTTTCGGATGTTGGCGATTATCTTGTTAGCCAGTTTGCGACAACAGATAACTATTCAACTGACTTTCAGATTTTTACACTCAATGGGTTATCAGTAGGCGTTGAAAATGATTTGTTGAGTGAAGCATTACGTGAGTTGCCAGACAAGAAACGTGAAATTCTACTGCTGTTTTACTTTATGGACATGAGCGATTCAGAAATTGCAGACCTGTTGAAATTGAACCGTTCTACTGTCTATCGGCATAGAACCAGTGGACTAGCCTTAATTAAAAAGTTTATGGAGGAATTTGAAGAATGAAAACACAATATCCTATGATTCCCTTTCCTCTCATTGTAAAGGCAACAGATGGCGATACCGAAGCGATTAACCAGATTCTACATCATTACAGAGGGTACATAACGAAGCGTTCCCTACGACTTATGAAAGATGAATATGGCAATCAAAGTATGGTCGTTGATGAAGTCTTACGTGGAAGAATGGAAACCAGACTGATTACAAAGATTTTGTCATTTGAAATTAAGTAATATCCTCTCTCCTTTCGTGGAAGCGTGCTAAACCATTCCACGCTTCCCGAACAGGGAGGTTTGTTATTCCACCAAAGCATATTGAGCTTTCAATGTGTTTTGATAGGCTAACGTGCCATTGTTCTTTGAAAACTGAATAAAAGTAATCGAATACGTTTCGATAAGAAAAGAGCCAACGGAACTAACCGCCATGACCTATCTTATAAAGATAGCGAGCGATTCATGTTAGTGATCCGAGAAGCAATCTTTAGCAGGATTGCCTGCAACGACATTCTTATCGTGATAATGATACTCCCATACAGTCAATAGTCCGAGCGTGATAAAACCGTCGCAGGCAATGAGTATGGCTACATGAGAACCATGCAGGGGTGGAACTCCCGTGAGCTTTGCTAAAGCTGTTCGATTGCTGGTAAAACAACTTTTATGAAATCCAAATAAGTGATTTGGAAAGGAGGATTTTATGAAGCAGACTGACATTCCTATTTGGGAACGTTATACCCTAACCATTGAAGAAGCGTCAAAATATTTTCGTATTGGCGAAAACAAGCTACGACGCTTGGCAGAGGAAAATAAAAATGCAAATTGGCTGATTATGAATGGCAATCGTATTCAGATTAAACGAAAACAATTTGAAAAAATTATAGATACATTGGACGCAATCTAGCGTCGCCAAAGGGTCTTGTATATGATAAAATAGTATTAAGTCGTATCAAGGCTCTTTCCATAAAGGAAAGGAGCAAATGCCATGTCAGAAAAAAGACGTGACAATAAAGGTCGAATCTTAAAGACTGGAGAGAGCCAACGAAAAGACGGAAGATACTTATACAAATATATAGATTCATTTGGAGAACCGCAATTTGTTTACTCGTGGAAACTTGTGGCTACAGACCGAGTACCAGCAGGAAAGCGTGATTGTATCTCACTTAGAGAGAAAATCGCAGAGTTACAGAAAGACATTCATGATGGTATTGATGTTGTAGGAAAGAAAATGACACTCTGCCAGCTTTACGCAAAACAGAACGCTCAAAGACCAAAGGTTAGAAAAAACACTGAAACTGGACGCAAATATCTTATGGATATTTTGAAGAAAGACAAGTTAGGTGTAAGAAGTATTGACAGTATTAAGCCATCAGACGCTAAAGAATGGGCTATTAGAATGAGTGAAAATGGTTATGCTTATCAAACCATCAATAACTACAAACGTTCTTTAAAGGCTTCATTCTATATTGCTATACAAGATGATTGTGTTCGGAAGAATCCATTTGACTTTCAACTGAAAGCAGTTCTTGATGATGATACTGTCCCTAAGACCGTACTAACAGAAGAACAGGAAGAAAAACTGTTAGCCTTTGCAAAAGCTGATAAAACCTACAGCAAAAATTATGATGAAATTCTGATACTCTTAAAAACAGGTCTTCGTATTTCAGAGTTTGGTGGTTTGACACTTCCAGATTTAGATTTTGAGAATCGTCTTGTCAATATAGACCATCAGCTATTGAGAGATACTGAAATTGGGTACTACATTGAAACACCAAAGACCAAAAGTGGCGAACGTCAAGTTCCTATGGTTGAAGAAGCCTATCAAGCATTTAAGCGAGTGTTAGCGAATCGAAAGAATGATAAGCGTGTTGAGATTGATGGATATAGTGATTTCCTCTTTCTTAATAGAAAGAACTATCCAAAAGTGGCAAGTGATTACAACGGCATGATGAAAGGTCTTGTTAAGAAATACAATAAGTATAACGAGGATAAATTGCCACACATCACTCCACATAGTTTGCGACATACATTCTGTACCAACTATGCAAATGCAGGAATGAATCCAAAGGCATTACAGTACATTATGGGACATGCTAATATAGCCATGACGCTGAACTATTACGCACATGCAACATTCGATTCTGCAATGGCAGAAATGAAACGCTTGAATAAAGAGAAGCAACAGGAGCGTCTTGTTGCTTAGTAGTACAAATGAATTTACTACTTATTTACCACTTCTGACAGCTAAGACATGAGGAAATATGCAAAGAAACGTGAAGTATCTTCCTACAGTAAAAATACTCGAAAGCACATAGAATAAGGCTTTACGAGCATTTAAGAAAATATAAAAAGATAATTAGAAATTTATACTTTGTTTATAAATAAAAAAAAGAAATCAAACCATCCCCAACTAAAAAAGCTTCTTTCATGGTTAAACTGAAAGTAACCATAAAAGAAGCTTTTCTTTTTAATTATTGATTAGCACTGACTCATTATTTGGTCGATATGACTTAATACCTTTTTCTTACCTAAGACTTCAATCATATCCGCTAACTGAGGGCCATGCATTTGTCCAGAAACCGCAATACGAATTGGCATAAAGAGATTCTTACCCTTAACACCCGTTTCTTTTTGAACAGCTTTGACTAGGGGATTAATATTTTCTGAAGTGAAAGCCTCCTCACTTAACTGACTTAGTTTTTCTCTCATCAATTCAACAACCGTAGGAACAGTTTCTCCTTGCATGATCTCTTTGGCACTCGCATCCAAATGAACTTCATCATTAAAGAATAGACCTGAAGCTTCTACAATCTCAGCCCCATAAGAAATTTGGTCATGGTATAAAGCAACTAGTTTATGAATCCAGGCCATCTCTTGCGCATCAGGATTTTGAGATACTTTTCCAGCTTTTTGTAAATGAGGAAGCGCTAAGCTAACTACTGTATCTAAATCAGCTGCTTTCATATAAGTATTATTAATCCATTCTAACTTTTTCTTGTCGAAAGAAGCTGGTGAGGTCGAAAGACGATCAGGATCAAATTGTTGGATCAATTCTTCTTGTGAAAAGATTTCTTCCTCTCCCTTAGGAGACCATCCTAATAAAGCAATAAAATTAAACATAGCTTGAGGTAAATAACCTAATTGCTTATATTGATCAATAAATTGTAAAATCGAACCATCCCGTTTAGATAACTTACGATTTGTTTCACTATTAATAATCAATGTCATATGCCCAAACCTTGGAATTTCCCAACCAAAGGCATCATACACCATCATCTGCTTAGGTGTATTTGCAATATGATCGTCCCCTCTTAAAACATGGGTAATCTTCATCATATGATCATCAACAACAACCGCGAAGTTATATGTAGGCATACCATCTCTTTTTTGAATAACCCAGTCACCAGAAATATTCTTAGATTCAAAAGTTACAGGACCTTTAACAATATCATCAAATTGATAAGTAACTCCTTCAGGAACTCGGATCCGAACAACCGGTTGACGACCTTCCGCTTCAAATGCGGCAATCTCATCCTTACTTAAATGAGCATGTTTTCCACCATAATGTGGCATTTCCCCTCTAGCCTTTTGCGCTTCACGTTCTTCTTCTAATTCTTCTTCTGTCATATAGCATTTATAAGCTAAATCACGTGCTAATAAATCATCAATTAAAGGTTGATAAATAGATAAACGTTCCGACTGTCTGTAAGGACCGTATTCTCCAGGATTTTCAGGTGACTCATCCCAATCCATTCCTAACCAAGCCAAATTTTCTAATTGACTTTTCTCTCCATCCTCAATATTACGCTTGGTATCTGTATCTTCAATTCGAATAATAAATTCTCCACCCATCGATCGAGCAAATAAATAATTAAATAATGCCGTACGGGCATTCCCAATATGTAATTTCCCAGTAGGACTTGGTGCGTAACGAACGCGAATTTTATCAGTCATGCTTTTTTTAATCTCCTTTATTCAAATTCTCTCCACTATTGTAATCCTTATCGCTTAAGCTTTCAAATTCGTTTCAGACTCTTTTATTTTTCCAAAAATCATACGTCCAGCAGAAGTCTGTAAAAAGGACGTCACAACAACATCCAACCATTCATTAATATGATTTAAACCTTCTTCAACCACTACCATAGTGCCATCATCTAAATAAGCAACCCCTTGACGCCGTTCTGTTCCTGCCTTAATAATTTGAACATGCATCTCTTCACCTGGTACGTAAGCTGGTTTCAAGGCATTTGCTAAATCATTAATATTCAATACCGCCACTTGCTGAAATTCAGCCACTTTATTCAGATTATAATCAGTAGTAACAAGGACTCCTCCAATTTTCTTAGCTAAAACAACTAATTTCGCATCAACCTCAGAAACATTTTCTACATCTCCTTCAAAAAAACGCACTTCAATATGCCCTTCCTTTTGAAGTCGATTCAAAATATCTAATCCGCGTCGTCCTTTACTCCGTTTTAGTGCATCCGAAGAATCGGCAATGTGCTGTAATTCAATTAAAACAAAATGTGGTACTACCAATCTACCCTCAATAAAACCTGTTTTGACAATTTCCGCCATCCGTCCATCAATAATTGCCGATGTATCCAATAATTTATCTTTCGCTAAATTTTCTGTCGAATCGACATGTATTATCGGATCATCCACCTTCTCAACATTATGACGCAGAGTCGAGACCGCCATCTTATTCATTCGATTAGAAAAAATACCTAACAGTTCCTCTCGCCGATTCATCATGATATTATAGCCAATCACACTCCCTAGAAAGCAAAAGACAAGAGGAGCGATTGAAGATAAGATGGGAATATTACTAAAAGGTAACGATAATAAATATCCTAAAAGTAACCCCAAAACTAAACCCAATAGGCCAAACAAAATATGTGCGGTCGACTGATTCTCAATATAACGAATAAATCGCTTAATAAAGTTTTCAATATAGGGAGATAGAACCCAACCCAAAATAATAAAAATAAGACCAAATAATAAACTGTCTATCACCGGAAACTGAGCTAAAGGGGGAAAAATATTGAAATTTTTCCAGATTAAAGGGCCTACTGAAAAACCTAAACTAATTCCAATAATCGCAAATATACCCACAATAATTTTTCGAAACATAATATCCCTCCTTTCTTTTTTATTTAACGTGGAAATATCTTTTGGATAGCCGAGCGAATCGTTTTCACTGGAATTACTTCAATATCCATTGGTGCCAATTGCAATCCTTTATAATTATTAAAGGGAATATAAATTCGCTTAAATCCCAATTTGTCTGCTTCTTTAATCCGATCCTCGATCTGACTCACTCTTCGTATCTCACCCGTTAAACCAATCTCACCTACAAAAACATCTCCCACCTGAACCTCTTTATTCCAATAAGAGGAAGCAATTGACACAGCGATTGCTAGATCAATCGCCGGCTCATTTAATTTAACACCCCCTGCTGTTTTAAAAAAAGCATCTTGATTTTGTACTAAAAGACCACAATGCTTTTCCATTACAGCAAGCAATAAAGAAATTCTTTGGTAATCAATCCCAGAACTCGTTCGCTTAGCATTTCCAAATACTGTCGGAGTCATCAATGACTGTATTTCTGCTAGAATTGTGCGGGTTCCTTCTAACGCGGCCACCACCGTAGATCCCGTCGCACCAGCTAATCTTTCTTCTAAAAAGAGCTCTGATGGATTGCTCACTTCTCTAAGTCCACGATCATCCATCTCAAAAACACCAATCTCATTTGTTGATCCAAAACGATTTTTAACAGCTCTCAAAATTCGAAAACGATTATGCTTTTCCCCTTCAAAATAAAGAACAGAATCAACCATATGCTCCAAAATACGAGGGCCAGCAATATTTCCTTCTTTAGTCACATGTCCTACAATAAAAATAGCAATGCGTTGATCTTTTGCAATGCGCATCAAATGATTAGTTACTTCTTTTAATTGTGAAACAGATCCTACAATCCCTTGATTTTCACTCGCAGACATAGTTTGGATTGAATCGATCACCACGATTTCTGGTTGAACATGATCAATCTCTTTAACAATTAAATTTAAATCTGTTTCAGACATTAGATAAAAGTCCTGTGCCATCAGATTTAAACGCTGGGCACGCATTTTTATTTGTCCTAAGCTCTCTTCTCCAGAAACGTATAGAATTTTATTTTTTTCTTGAGCTAAGCGCATTGACACTTGAAGTAAAAGAGTTGATTTGCCAATACCAGGATCTCCTCCTATAAGAACCAGAGATCCAGGAACAATTCCTCCTCCTAAAACACGATCTAATTCCTCAAAATGACTGGGAAGTCGTTCTTCAACTTTAGAAGGTATTTGATCTAACTGATACGCTTTTGCTAAAGCCGGATGACGCCGATTCGATAATTGAACCTTATCTTCTGTTATTTGGCGAAGTTGCTCCTCCATTTGATTCCACGCTCCACAATTAGGACATTTCCCTAGCCACTTGGGAGATTCGTAGCCACATGCCAAACATTCATACATTACTTTTGTTTTTACCAAATTTTCCCCCCTATCCCTCGTTAATCTGAAGAACCAAAGCCACCCTGTCGCGTTGTATCAATAGGTTGGTCCTGGTCCACTTTTAAGTATGAACAAAATATCGCTTGTGCTATTCGCTCACCTTTTTTTATTTTTCGCGTCTTCATACCAAAATTTATTAACTGAACATAAACATGCCCTTCATTTTTCTCATTATTATAATAATCTGCATCAATAATCCCAATTCCATTTGGGAGGGCAGAAAAATGTTTATATGAACCTGAAGAACGATTAACAATTTTAACGTACTCATCTTCTTGCATGTAAATTTTTAATCCTGTCGGCACTAGAGTTGGTTTAAAGAGTGTTTCTCTTACTTGATCAACTTGGTCAGAATTTTCCATCATCTTTAACTTAAACTGATGCAACAATACTCTAAAAGCTTGGGACCAAAAACTAGGTAATTCCACTTCCTCTGCTGCAGCTAAATCATATCCTGCTGAATATTTAGTCTGTCTTTGAGGAAGTTCAATCCCTTTATCCTGATATTCAGAAACAATCTCAAAACCACGCACTTTTTCTCTCAAAATATCCCTTCCTTTCTGATAATAAGTTTTTTGCAATCGCTTTAATTGTAACCTTTTTTCTAAATTTTTTCACCTCTTTTAACTATTTGTAAGTGATTTGTAAAAATTCACTTGATTTTACATTCTGAATCTCATTCATTACAATAGAATAAAAGAATATTCAATTTAAAGGAGTGATTAGCATGACCCCTCAAGAACGTGCTGTCCATTATGAAGCGCTCTATCAAAAATACCAAGACCAAATTAACCAATTACAAATGATTGTTGATCAACATGAAGAATTTCTTCCAATGTTTAAAGAATTAAGCGATTATTATAGCTCACAAGCGTATTTTGATGATCTCGATGCCTCCAACAGTGGAAAAATTGACCCCAATATTCCCCAAGGAATTTATAGTGAAGATCAGTTATATAATCTTTTTTTCCAACATCACCAAGTGGCACTCCAGATCTTAGACCTTGCCAGTGAAATGTTAAAGCAATAAAAAACAGCGCATAAAAGAGAACCGTTAAAACCACTCTTTCATGCGCTTATTTTTTTAATAACTAGTAAAGTATTTATCCAACTCCCACTGAGAAACATGTTTTTGATAAGACTCAAATTCCATAGATTTAGCTGTAATAAAGTTTTGAGCAATATGCGGACCTAAGGCATCTAACATAACCGGCTCTTGACGCAATTCTTTAATGGCTTCTCTCAAAGACCCCGGCAAATCCACAATACCATTGGCAAGTCGTTCTTCATGACTCATCGCATAAATATTTCGGTCAATCGCTTTAGGGGGATCAATTTTATGTTCAATTCCTTCTAAACCAGCTTGTAACATCACCGCTAATGCTAGGTAAGGATTCGCAGAAGGATCTACAGATCTCACTTCAATCCGAGTTGAATTTCCTCGAGCAGAAGGAATCCGAATCAAAGGAGACCGATTTTGTTTAGACCAAGCATTATAAACCGGTGCTTCATAACCTGGTACGAGTCTTTTATATGAATTGACCGTTGGATTACACACCGCAGTAAATGAGCGAGCATACCTAATTAATCCTCCAATAAAGTATAAGGCCGTTTGAGATAAGCCGTCTTCAGCTTCTGGATCATAAAAAGCATTTCCAGCTTCATTAAATAAAGATACATTACAGTGCATTCCTGAACCAGCAACACCATAAATTGGTTTAGGCATAAAGGTCGCATGAAGATGATGGCGACGTGCAACTGATTTAACAATCAATTTAAAGGTTTGAATGCTGTCACACGCTGCTACAGCATCTAAATATTTCCAATCAATTTCATGTTGACCAGGTGCATTTTCATGATGACTAGCTTCAATCTCAAAGCCATGATCTTCTAATTCTAAAACAATATCTCGTCGACAATTTTCAGCCAAATCAACAGGAGCTAAATCAAAATAACCGCCATTATCATAGAGATTTTTAGTAGCTTCACCTTTATCATCTAGTTTAAACAGGAAAAATTCGGGTTCGGGTCCTAAATTAAATTGTGTAAATCCCATATCTTTCATTCTTTTTAAAACTCGCTTCAAATTAGACCGCGGGTCTCCTGGAAAGGATTGACGCATTGGCAATTCAATGTCACAAATCAACCGAGCAATCTTAGCATCTTTTTCTGTCTCTTTCCAATCAAAAACAAGCCAGGTATCTAAGTCAGGTACAAGATACATATCACTCTCTTCAATTCTTACAAAACCGTCAATAGAAGAGCCATCAAACATCATATCATTATCCATCGCCTTATTTAGCTGGGATAATGGAATCTCAACATTTTTTAAAATTCCATTAATATCAGTAAAAATCAAACGAATAAATCGAACATTTTGCGCTTTTGCATCTGATAAAATTGCCTCACGAGTCCATTTCTTCTTCATTATATCATCCTTTTAAATTAAATTTCATAATCACTTAAAAAACGGTTTTGTGCCTGCATTTCACTGTACAATATCCGCCGAACATCGTCATCAGTCAAAGGCCTTTGATGATCTTTTTTTAAATTTATTTTTTCCTGTTCAAAACGACGTTTTATTCCTTCTAGGCTCATCCCTTCCTCCATCAATTCTTTGATATCCAGAATTCGATCCAAGTCATTTAAGGAGTACAGTCGTCGATTTGTCTTTGACCGTTGTGGTTGGATCAATTGATATTTTTCAAGATAACGAACTTGTCTGGCTGACATTTCAGTAATTTCCATAACTGTCCCAATTGGAAAAATCGGACGTAATTTACGTTTAACCTTATCTTTCAAGCCTTTTCCTCCCTAAATTTAGTCACAGTATAAAACTTAGATTTATGATGCGTCAAAGATAATATAACATTATGTGTCATATTATCTTACATTATAAATTTATTTCGCAAAAAAGTCATGCAAAATGTTTTTTAATTCAAATTAACTTATGCTATGATAATATGGAACTTCTGTTACATAATAAGGAGGAAGTCAATGTTGAATCATTTCCAAAAAAAACGACAGATTTCAAATCTGCTATCTACAATAATCATAGTTATAGCATGTCTGTCTGTCGTCTATCTTTGTTACTTTAGCAATCATATGGAAACAGATGTAGAAAAATCAATATCTCCACAAACTGATCAAGTTTCAGATAATAATCAACCATCCCATACTGAAGAGAACGACTTAGCAAAGATTATTCACGATTATCGCTTTGATAATGGAAACAAAGCAACAATCAAAAAACTCATCAAAAATATTATTAATACTAACTACCATGGAGAATTTTTAAGTGCACAAAGTGATCTAGTTACACTTTTTGAATCAAGTCCTTACGAATTGAAAAATATCAGTAATTATGTGTTACCTGATTTTCCAGCTTCTTGGACTCATCATGGTAACAATCAAATAAATATCCCGTTATACCTACAAAATGACCCTCAATTTGCAAACCTTTCCTACGGAACAGATGGCAGTCAATCTATTGCCGAAAACGGTTGTGCCATCGTTTCACTAGCAATGGTTGACTCCTATTTATCAAAAAAAGAAGTATTACCCAAAGATGTTCTTAAATGGGCTAAAAATGATTATTATGAAGAACGCGCGGGAACTTCTTGGCGTATTTTCTCTGATTATGCGATGGCCCATGATCTTACCTTTTACAATTACGGAAATAACTTTGCTCAAGCCATGCAAGCACTGAATGAAGGGCAGGTTGTTATTGCTTCAGTCTCTCCAGGATTTTTTACGGAAGTGGGTCATATCATTGTCATCCGTGGTTATCAAAATGGCTTTGTCTATGTCAATGATCCCAATGATGATATTGAAAAAATGCATAGCCTGCAGGCTATCCCTGAATCTACCTTGATTGAAGAAGGTATTAATTATTGGTCTTTCTCCAACTAATCCAAATATAAACGAGGGAAAATCATGAAAACTTCTTTTAAAATAGCCACTCAAGGTGCAATGATAAGTATTTTCGTGTATCTTTTTTTAGCGATTAGCAAACTTGTAGTCGCAAACATTTTCCAAGCAGGGTCACTTAAGGCCGATGGGTTAAATAATTTAACCGATATTTTTTCTTCGGCCTTTGTACTACTTGGTATCTATTTTGCCAGTCGACCTGCAGATCGTGAACATCGATTTGGACACGAAAAATATGAACTTCTAGCCTCCTTTGTTGTTTCATTGATGATGTTTTCAATTGGCGTTCAAGTATGTTGGGAAGCATTGAGTCGTATCTTTCATCCCTTAGAAAGTCGCAATTCTATCATCGTCTATCTTACAACCTTTGCTTCAATCTCTGTACTCTATTTAACCCAATTCATCATTGGTCGTATGGCTAAATCATCAAAATCAATTGCTCTAAAAGCAACCAGTCAGGATATGAAAAATGACTTTTATGTTTCTCTAGCTACTTTATTTGGAGCCTTAATGGTTAATTTAAAGCTGCCTCTATTCGATGTTTTAGTTTCTCTATTAGTCGGGTTAAGCATTTTAAAATCTGCTTATGATCTTTTTATGGAATCAAGTTTTTCATTATCTGATGGATTCGATCCAGAACTCCTCAAAGAATATAAACAAGCAGTCTGTAACCATCCTCAAGTTATACAAGTCAAATCTATTCGTGGTCGCCAATCAAGTCATTCTATTTATCTTGATATCGTCATTTTGTTAGACCCAGACTTATCAGTATTAAAATCTCACCAAATCACTGAAGAAATTGAAGAAATTTTAACACTTAAATACCAAATCGATGATATTGATATTCATGTTGAACCCTATATTCCATAAAAAAGGGATGTCCCACTTAGCTAAAATGCTAAGCGATACATCCCTTTTAATATATAATTAAGCTTTACTCTCTTTCTAAAATAAGAGCATTCCCTTGACCACCACCAATACATAATGAGGCTAAACCATATTTTACTTGTTGGCGTTTCATTTCATAAAGTAAGGTCACAAGGATTCGACTCCCACTACAACCAATTGCATGTCCTAAAGAAATTGCTCCACCATTGACATTAACACAATCTCTAGGCCAATTTAATTCCTTTAAACAACTCAAGCACTGAGCAGCAAAAGCTTCATTTAATTCAAATAAATCAATATCTTTAGACTGTAATTGGGCGGCTGTCAAAGCCTCTAAACTTGCTTTAACCGGGCCCATCCCCATCGCTTGTGGATCCAGTCCAGATTTTCCAGAAGACCTGATACTAGCTAAGATCGGCAATCCCAACTTCCTAGCCTTTTGTCTACTTGCCAAAACAAGGCAGGCCGCTCCATCATTTATAGGTGACGCATTGCCAGCGGTCACACTACCCTCTTTTTTAAAAACTGGCTTTAATTTCTGTAGAGCTTCTAAAGTCTGGCCATGCCGGATCCCTTCATCTTCTGAAAATATAGTTTGCTCCTTCTTTTTATTTGTCACTTTTATAGGAATGATTTCATCAACAAACTTTAATTCCTTTTGAGCTTTTTCAGCTTTTTGATGACTAGTTAAAGCAAAAAGATCCTGGTCCTTTCTAGATATTTGATAATGTTCGGCTAAGTACTCGGCAGTTAATCCCATATGATTTAAGCTAAAAGCATCTGTTAATCCATCGACTAAAATAGAGTCATATACTTGTTGGTGACCTAATTTACTACCCCAACGTTGATTCGTTAAATAATATGGAGCTTGAGACATGTTTTCACAGCCTCCAACCACGACTAATTCATTTTCTCCAACCTCAATTGACTGAGCACCTAACATCACTGCTTTCATTCCTGAACCACAGACCTGACTAACAGTATAAGCAGGAACCGTAACTGGAAGTCCTGCTTTAATACTAATCTGTCGAGCCATATTTTGACCAAGTCCTGCACTTATAACATTCCCAAAGATCACCTCATCATATTCTTCTTTAGGAATTGCTAAAGAATCTAATATTCCCTGAACTAATTGGCTTCCTATTTCCACAGCACTTAAATCCTTCAAACTACCTCCAAAACGACCAACGGCTGTCCGTTTTGCAGCTACGATAACTACGTCTTTATATTCCATTTTGTCTCCTCTATTTATTTAAAAATTGTTTCTAAATAATTTTTACTCCGTACTGTTTGATTTAATTGAACAGATTTTAATTCTGCTTTTATTTCTTTGTATGTCATTTTTAAATTTTGATCACTTTCTACTTCAATAAGATCTTGATTTAAGATTTCTATTAATTTTGCATGCTTTTGTTCAGTAATCAACATAAGTTGTTGTTGCTGATCTAGTAATTGATGTAATCCCTTGATTTGCTCGTTCTTTGTTCGTAACTCAGACATTAGTCTTTCCTTTTCTGCATGTTCTTGATCTTCCCATACAGATAATTGATCTTTAACTACTTCTTGGATATAGCTTAAAATCATCGCCTGATTTTCTGAATTCAATTTATTAGATTCTACTCGTCCTTCTCTTTTCTCATCTTTCAAGATTTCATTTGTGATCTTATCTTGTTTCGACCCCTCACTGTCAACTTGGTTATTATCCTTATGTAAATGAGGAAGATTTTTCGCTATTTCTTTTGAACTATCTTTAACACTTTCTTCATGATCTAAAACAAGGGCAATTTCTCTAGCTAATTCTGGATCATAGGTAAAGTCAGGAGATTCATTTGCTTCTTGGCTGACTTCTTGAATCTCACTTTCTAGAGAATGATCATCAAAAATTGGATTTTTTCCCTGAACACTTTTATCTATTTTATTTGATTGATTTTTAGTAGGTAACACCGTATCAGTCATAAAGCTTTTTAAAAAATCTTGTTGTTCAGGAGAAAAAACAAGCTTATTATCCTCATATATTTTATCTTTTGAATTTATTTTCTTTGCATGGTAATAAATTAGCTGCCGAGTTACACCTAATTCATCCGCAAATTCTTGAGCTGTTAATTTTTTTGTCATTTTCCGCCACCTTTTCCACTGTAAAAGACTCTCATCTATTTTAACCAAAATCATCTTATTTTTTCAAGTTCAATTTGTCACTTACTATGTAAAAAGAGGATTTGACAATAATGCCAAATCCTCTTTAAGTTATTATTAATAAAAAAGCACTTTTTACAATTCATATTTTATATAATCTAACTATTCAGTTTTAAATGATAGTGATGAAAACTTATTATATTCCTTTTTAAATAGTAACTTAACGGTGTCTCTCGCGCCTGCACGATTTTTGGCAATAATCACTTCTACTACATTATCCGGAAGATCGTCTTGTTTGTCGGGTTCTTCTTCATCTTTCTGATGATAATCATCTCGATAAAGAAAAGCAACAATATCTGCATCTTGCTCAATAGAACCCGATTCTCGAATATCTGATAATATAGGGCGTTTGTTCTGTCTTTGCTCCAACCCCCGAGACAGTTGGGACAATGCTAGTACAGGGACTCCTAGTTCTTTAGCAAGCTTTTTGAGTTGTCTTGAAATTTCAGATACCTCCTGTTGCCGATTTTCTCGTCCATTTCCATCGATTAATTGTAGATAGTCAATAACAATTAATCCTAAATTAGGATTTTCTTGCTTTAGACGTCGGCATTTAGCCCGAATCTCAGATACTTTAATTCCCGCTGAATCATCAATAAAGATAGGAGCATCCTTTAGTGTATCAGTAGCTACCGTTAAGCTAGACCATTCATCATCAGTAAGTTGACCTGTTCTTAAGTTAGAAGCATTGATATTTCCCTCTGCACAAATCATTCGGTAGACCATATCTAGCGCATTCATTTCTAAAGAAAAAATAACAACAGGAATTGAAAAACGAGTAGCAACATTTTGTGCAATATTCAAAGCAAATGCAGTTTTACCTACTGAAGGTCTTGCAGCCAAGATAATTAACTGATCAGGTTGAAAACCGGCGGTTAACTTATCTAATTCAATATATCCACTCGGTAAACCTACAATATCTTTTTTTTCTTCTGATAATTTAACAATCTTCTCAAAAGCTTCAACGACCATTTTATGCATATCTCTTGGTCGATCATCTTGTGATCCTTCACCAATTGATAAAATCCATCTTTCACTTTGATCAATAATTGATTCAATATCCTCTGATTCCTCATAAGCTATCTTAGAAATACGTTTAGAAGTACTGATTAATTGACGTAATAGTGATTTTGTTTGTACGATTTTAGCATACTGTTCTATGTTCGCTGTGGTTGGTACATAAGCTGCTAAATTAATAATGGCTTCTTGTCCACCAACTGTCTCTAATTGATCTAAAGCATCTAACTGATCAATCAACATCAAAGTATCTACACTACCCTCACGATCATAGATACGTTCAATCGCTGAATAAATTAATTGATGGCTCACTTTATAAAAATCAGACTCATTTAAGATTGGTGCAACACTGGCATATTTTATAGGATCTAAAAGAAGGCCACCTAAGACAGATCTTTCTGCATCAAGATTTTGAGGGGGTGTCTGAGTGACTTGTTCAAAATTTTCCATGTTGTCCCCCCTAATAGTCTATTGTTCTTCAACCTTTACTCGGATAGTTGCCATCACATCTGGATGCAACTTAACTGGCACTTGATGAAAGCCTAGAGATGAAAGGTTTTCAGACAATTCTATTTTTCGCCGATCCACTTTAAGTTTATATTGTTTTTCAAGTTCTTGAGATATTTGCTTAGATGGAATTGTTCCAAATAACCTACCATCTTCACCTGTTTTGGCTGCAATTACTACTACTGTAGATTCACTTTCAATTTTTTCCTTTAGTTCCTTTGCTTCCTGTAACTGTTCTTTTGCTAATTTTTCTTTAGCTTTATTATGTGCTTTCAATTCTGACATATTTCCCGCATCAGCTACTTTTGCTAATCCATTTTTTATCAGATAGTTATTCGCATATCCATCAGGAACATCAATAACTTGTCCTTTTTTACCCTTTTTTCGAACATCTTGTAATAAAATTACTTTCACTATTATTCCTCTCTTTCCTTAATCACTTGAATCAATTGATCTTTTACTTCTGTTAATGTTTTACCAGTAATTTGAGTCGCTGCATTGGATAAATGACCGCCACCACCTAAAGCCTCCATAATCGTTTGAACATTAACACTTCCTAAACTACGTGCTGAAATTCCTACTTCGTCAGCCTTCCTTCGATAAATAACAAATGAAGCATCAACATGATCAATCCCAAGCATCTCATCAGCAGTTTGTGCAGCTGTTACATTATCTAATATCGCTTCCTCATCACTAAGAGTAATGGCATGACCTGAATCGAGCAACTCCATTTTTTCTATTAATCGGTTTCTAGTTGTTATAGTTTCTAAACTTTCTTTAAGTAAATATTGAATTTTAACAGAGTCTGCTCCTTTAGATTTCAAATAAGCAGCTGCTTGAAAAGTCCGAGACCCTGTTCTTAATGAAAATTGATTAGTATCTACAACAATTCCTGATAATAGTGCTGTCGCAATCATATCATCAACTTTACTATTTCCTTCTTCTACAAATTCAAAATATTCGGTTACTAATTCAGACGCAGAAGATGCCGATGGTTCCAAATAAGACAATACAGAATTTGATAAACAGTCTTCAGAACGACGATGATGATCAATAATAACCGTGTCATGATCATTAATATATGCTTCTGCTTCTGAAAGTGTTGGACGATGATGATCTACCAATATAAACAAAGTCTTAGTTTTTAAGAAGTCGTTTAAATGATCATGCGTAATAAAGAATTGATCATAGTTTTCCTTAAAATAGTTATCACTTAATAATTCTGTAATATCATGATTTAATTCACTTTGATTAATAATAATGCGGGCATCTTTTTTCCATGATTGACATATTTGATAAATACCTAATGCTGATCCAATTGAATCTGTATCCGGAAAGCGATGTCCAGCAATCACTACATTATCTGCTGAGACGACACTTGATTTAAGAGCCTGAAAGAATAACTTAACTCGAATATCTGATCTCTTTTCAGTATGACTTGTATTACCACCGTAATAATTAGCCTTACCTTCAATAGCTCTTACAACTACTTGGTCACCCCCACGTCCTAAAGCTAAATCTAGATTACTTCTAGCCTGATTTGATACTAAAATCATATCTTGCTTAATTTCCTGAGTATACGCTAAGCCTAAAGCCATCGATAACGGAATATTCTTCTCTTCATAACTTTTTCGTATCATTTCAAATGATTGAAATTTTTCCTTCTCTAAAATATTAAGATCAGCTTTTGTTAAAAGTAACATAAATCGATCTTCATCTGTTGGTTTTAAAAAGATATGGTATTGGTCTGCCCAATGATGTAAATCACTGATTAATTCTGATTCGAACTTTGCACTTTTCTCATCATCCATAGCATACAGAAGATCATCGTAGTCATCCAACAGTAAGCTCCCCATAACTACAATTGTACTATCAGTCGCTTCTTGCATTTCTCGATCATAGGTAATGTCATAAAGATAAATCGCATGGTATTTCGCATGGTGAAGAATTCTATAATAACCATGTGATAATGAAATTTCCTGCCACTCATCCATTGACGTCTGATTAAGAACAGGAACTAATTTAGGATCTATCGACTCTAATGATTGACCAATAATATCATCAACTTCCATAATTTCTTGCATTTTTGGATTTACCCAAGAAATTCGGTTAGATTCATCATAAATTAGAACACCAATTGGAGCATGGTAAATAGCATACTCCTGTGATAAAGAAACATCTTTTGATAACTGGTTAGCCATCAAAGTAATATCCCTTACGAAACTCTTATACTTAAAAGAAAAAAACAAAATTGTAATCATCAAAAAGATCACTAACATCCATGTAATTCGAATATCTATCCATAGAGAAACAACGCATATTGATAAATAAATTGCCAATAAGGTATAAATTTGCCAAGAGATTTCTAGAGAATGAAAATATTCAAAAAAAATCTTCAATTTTTCTTTAATAATCACAGTTCACCTCTTTTTCTGTTCAGTAATTATTTTAACATAGATCGAATTAAATCACTATCTATGAAGGTGAATGTTTCACATGAAACCTATATATTAAAAAATGTCATCTCTATACGAAAGAGATGACATTTGTATTGATTAATCTTTAACGGTGAATGGTAACAATGCCATTACACGTGCACGTTTAATTGCCGTTGTTAAAGTACGTTGATGTTTCGCACAAGTACCTGTAACACGACGAGGTAAAATTTTACCTTTTTCTGAAATGTAGCGTTTAAGTAGGTCTGTATCTTTATAATCGACATGATCGATATGATTTGCACAGAAATAACATACTTTTCTTCTACGTCTTCCTCCGCGACGTTGTGCCATAATATTCCTCCTTATCTCCTAGAAAGGTAAATCATCCTCCGAAATATCATTTCTTGGACTTGCTGAGAATGAATCCTGATCATTAAAATTGAAATTTGGACTAAAATCAAAGCTTGACTGATTTTGGTTAGACTGATTAGTAGGTGTTGAGGGACCAGCAGTTTGATTTGATTGATAATTAGAGTTTGTAGCGTACCCTTGATTATGATCAACCGGTCTTTGATCAGTAACTGATTTAGGCTCTAATAAGTGAAAATTATTCACGACTACTTCAGTTACATATACTCTCTGACCCTGTTTATTTTCATAATTTCTCGTCTGAATACGACCTTCTATACCAATCAACGATCCTTTACGCGTAAAATTCGCTAAGTTCTCTGCTGATTTCCGCCAAATCACACAATTAATAAAATCCGCTTCACGTTCACCTTGCTGATTGGTGAAAGAGCGATTAACAGCAATTGTAAAAGAACCAACAGCAGTTCCTTGAGCTGTAAAACGTAATTCAACTTCTCTAGTTAAACGACCTACAAGCTGTACTGTATTCATCTTCCATACCTCCTACAAGTGTTTCACGTGAAACATAACTAGTCTTCTAACTTAATAATCATATGGCGTAAGATATCACGATTGATACGTGCTAGACGATCAAATTCGTTTACTCCTTCAGCATTTTCTGCATTAACATTGATTAAGTGATAGATTCCTTCACGATAATCGTTAATTTCATATGCTAAACGTCTCTTAGCCCAGTCTTTTGATTCTACAACTTCCGATCCATGATCAGAAAGAACTTGGTCAAAACGAGAAATTAATTCTTGTTTTGCTTCATCGTTCATATCAGGACGAATAATATAAAGAATTTCATATTTTGTTGCTTGACTCATGACTGCACCTCCTTTTGGTCTTATGGCTCCATAGAGCAAGGAGTTGCTAGCTAAATAGCTAATAACTCACATTTATTAATTTTATCATACTGATTAAACTAATTCAATAATTTTCCCTATAAAAATATGAGGCTAGGAAAAAATCCTGCCTCATTATGCTATTATATACGGTCTAAATCATCATCGTTTTCGGCTCGATCCAATAACTGGTCAACTAATGATTGATCCTGATCATTTTCTTCAACTTGAACATCCTCATCATTCTTTTGATTTGATTCAGAAGATTCACTAATTGCAACCATTTTTTCAACGATCGCTTCTTCATCCAAACGGATTACTTTAACACCTAGAGTGTCTCTCGATGAGACTGAAATATCTTTCACACAAATACGAATGACAATCCCAGTATTCGTCATTATCATTAAATCTTCATGACCTTCAATGCAAAGCATTGCTGTTAATTTACCACTCTTAGCGGATATTTTAGCAGTCTTAACACCTTTTCCACCACGGTATCTTAAAGCATATTCTTCAACAGGAGTCTTCTTACCATAACCATTTTCGCTAACAACCAGTATTTGATGATCCTCTTTAAGAATATCTGCTCCAATAATATAATCGCCTTTTCTTAAAGACATTCCTTTAACACCTGCTGCCGGACGTCCCATAACACGAACGTCTTCTTGGTCAAAACTAACGGCATAACCTTCATGAGAAGCTAAAATAATATTTGATGTTTCATCGGTTAATAAAACATGCCTTAATTCATCACCTTCATTGAGACCCATAGCAATCAAACCATTAACTCTAATATTATAAAATTCTTCAACACAAGTTCGCTTTACACGACCGTTCTTTGTGACAAAGAAAAGATACCTTTGTTTATCTTTTGATTCATCTTGAACACGAACGTTAATAATTTCAAGTACTTGTTCGCCATCATCTAATTTTAAAAGATTAACTAAAGGTAATCCCTTGGAAGTTCGACCATATTGAGGAATGTCATACCCCTTAGCTTGATATACCTTACCATAATTTGTAAAGAATAGAAGCGTATCATGAGTTGAAGTAGACACCAGACATTGGATAGTATCTTCTTCAGAAACACCCATTCCTTTAATACCTCGTCCTCCACGATTTTGTACCCTAAATTCATCTTCTAAGACACGTTTAATATATCCAGTACGAGTAAGCATCAACAATATATCTTCTTCATCAATTAAATCTTCATCTTCTAAATTCTGTATTTCTCGAGCTTGAATCTGTGTACGCCTTGGATCATTGAATCTTTTTTGAATATCTAATAATTCATCATAAATTAATTCATAAATACGTTCTTGAGAAGATAGAATATCGCTTAATCGCTGGATCAGTTGTCTTAAATCATTTAATTCTTGGTCGATTTTTTCTCTTTCTAATCCTGTTAAGCGAACCAATCTCATATCTAATATAGCTTGAGCTTGAATATCTGAAAAATTAAAACGATGAATTAATTCTTCCTTAGCAGCACTTGGTTCGTGTGAAGAGCGAATAATATCAATAATTTCATCGATTACATCTAAAGCTTTTTGTAATCCTTCAACAATATGAGCACGGTCTTCCGCCTTTTTCTTTTCAAAACGCGTCCGCCTTGTAATTACTTCTTCTTGGTGAGCCAAATATTTTTCCAAAATTTCTTTTAAATTAAGTACCTTTGGAACACCATGGTCAATTGCTAACATATTAATGCCAAAATTTGTCTGAAGAGCTGTTTGTTTATATAAATTATTTAAAACAACATCGACCGAAGTATCTCTTCTTACTTCTACAACAATTCTCATACCTTCACGGTTTGATTCGTCTGCGATATAAGTAATTCCATCTATTTTTTTCTCGCGTCCTAATTCAGCAATTCGTTCAACTAATTTTGCTTTATTAACACCATATGGGATTTCGGTAATCACAATCCGATCCTGATCTTTATATCGACCAAACTTTTCAATTTCTACTTGACCACGAATAATAATCTTTCCACGACCCGTTTTATACGCTTTTCGAATACCTGCTCGTCCCATAATGATTCCACCGGTTGGAAAGTCAGGTCCTTGAATCGCTTGCATTAAATCTTCGACACTAGCTTGGGGATTTTTCATAAGAATTTGAATAGCTGAAATAACCTCAGCTAAATTGTGTGAAGGAATGTTCGTTGTCATCCCCACTGCAATTCCGGATGCTCCATTTACTAATATATTAGGAAAACGGCTTGGTAAAACAACTGGTTCTTTCTCTTCTTGCGAATAATTATCTTGAAAGTCAATGGTGTCTTTATTAATGTCACGCAACATCTCAAGAGTTATTTTAGACATTCTTGCTTCGGTATAACGCATTGCTGCGGCTCCATCACCATCAATTGAACCGAAATTTCCGTGACCATCTACCAATACTTGACGATAAGAAAAGCTTTGAGCCATACGCACCATGGCATCATAAATAGCCGAATCTCCATGCGGATGGTATTTACCCATTACATCTCCAACAATCCGTGCTGACTTCTTATAGGGTTTATCCGGAGTAACACCTAATTCATTCATCCCATAAAGAATTCGACGATGCACTGGCTTTAGTCCATCTCGAACATCTGGCAAAGCTCTTGCTACAATCACCGACATAGCATAATCAAGAAAGGAAGATTTCATCTCTTCAGGTAAACTGACCTCTTCAAAGCTTTGATTTTTAATATCAAAAGATTCCTCTGTCATTGATAACTCCTTTCAATCACTAGACATCCAAATTGCGGACATAGACTGCGTTTTGTTCGATAAACTCTCTTCTAGGTTGAACCTCTTCGCCCATTAACATATTCATAACTCGATTAGCTTCGTCAGCATCTTTCATTTTTACCTTTTGCATTCTTCGATTTGCTGGGTTCATGGTTGTTTCCCAAAGCTGTTCCGCATTCATCTCTCCCAAACCCTTATAACGTTGTAATGAAAAACGAACATCGGGGTTTTCTTTTTGCCATTGATCTAACTGTTCATCCGTATCAAGGTAAAATTCTTTTTTACCTACCTTTAATTTATATAAGGGTGGTAAAGCGATATAAACATAGCCAGCTTCTAATAAAGGACGCATATAACGAAAAATTAAGGTCAATAAAAGGGTCCGAATATGAGCACCATCGACATCTGCATCAGTCATGATAATTAATTTATGATAGCGCGCTTTTTCCACATCAAAATCAGCACCAAAACCTGTCCCCATAGCCGTAAAAAGAGAACGAATTTCCATATTATTTAAGATTCGATCCATCGAGGCTTTTTCCACATTTAAAATTTTTCCACGAATTGGTAAAATTGCTTGATACATTCTTGAGCGACCCTGTTTAGCAGACCCACCTGCTGAATCTCCTTCGACAATAAATAATTCACATTTTTCAGCATCTTTCGATGAACAATCAGCTAATTTACCAGGCAAGTTGGCAATTTCTAAACCTGATTTTTTACGTGTCATTTCTCTAGCACGCTTAGCTGCATGACGTGCTTTCGAAGCTAGAATTCCTTTATCAACAATCGTTCGAGCAATTTTTGGATTTTCTAAAAGGAAAGTTTCAAAATGACTTGAGAAAAGACGATCAGTTACTGTACGAACTTCTGAATTTCCTAATTTAGTTTTGGTCTGTCCTTCGAATTGAGGGTCTGGATGTTTGATAGAAACAATAGCAACTAATCCTTCCCGTGTATCTTCCCCGGTTAAATTAGACTCAGATTCTTTTATAAGATTAGCACGTCGAGCATAATCATTAATCACACGCGTTAAAGAAGTTTTAAACCCTGATTCATGCGTTCCACCTTCATGTGTATGAATATTATTAGCAAAAGAATTAATAATCGTTTCATAGGCAGTCGTATATTGTAAAGCAATTTCGACTGTAATTCCCTCTAACTCTCCTTCTAAATAAATCGGTTCAGAAAATAAAACTTCCTTATCTTCATTTAAATAGCTGACGTAAGACTTAATACCGCCTTCATAAAAATAAGAAACTTCCTTTTCCCGATCCTCTCTTTTATCAACTAAGGTAATTCGTAAATTTTTATTTAAAAATGCGAGTTCTCGAATACGTTCATTCAGAATATTAAATCGGTATTCCGTAGTTTCGGTAAAAATAGTTGGGTCTGGAACAAAATTAACCCGCGTACCAGTTTCTTCGTGGTCTCCAATAACCTTTAATTCCGAAGTGATATTTCCTCTCTCAAACTCAATACGATAAACTTTACCATTACGAGAAACTTCGACACTTAATTGAGAAGATAAGGCATTAACAACTGAAGCACCAACTCCATGAAGTCCACCAGAAACTTTATAGGATCCGCCTCCAAATTTTCCACCAGCATGAAGCACGGTATAAACCGTTTCTACAGCAGGCCGTCCAGTTTTATGTTGAATATCAACTGGGATCCCACGACCATTATCTGTAACCGTAATCGAATTATTTTTTTCAATCGTTACCTCGATATGATTACAATAACCGGCTAAGGCTTCATCAATTGCGTTATCAACAATTTCCCATACTAGATGATGCAACCCTTCTTCAGAAGTTGACCCGATATACATACCAGGTCTTTTACGAACTGCCTCAAGTCCTTCGAGTACTTGAATTTGATCGGCATTATACTGACTTTCATTGTGATGATTTGCCATGCTTAATCTCCTTCATTAATAATTTGTCCATCTGCTATTTTTAATAATTGACTATTTGATAAATTCTCTAAATGAATTTGATCAATAGAAGCTGTCGTTAAAATAGTCTGAACCTTATTTTCAATAGTTTGCATTAACACTAATTGTCGTTGTTCATCTAACTCCGATAAGACATCATCTAATAATAAAACTGGATAGTCTTGATTGAGTCGATACATCCATTCTAATTCTGCTAATTTAAGCGATAATATAATCGTTCTTTGTTGCCCTTGGGATGCAAAATTCTGTGCGACCGTATCATTAATAAAAAATAATAAATCATCACGATGTGGACCGTAATGCGTGATACCAAAGTCGATATCTCTTTGACGATTTTCAAAAAATATATCCGAAAATTGCTTTTTAATTGTCTCTTTACTTTGGTAATCCAACTTACTGGAAGATGCTCGATAAAATAAAGTCAATTCATCGCGATTTAATGACAAATTATGGTGAATTTTATTGGCAATCTTTCCTATATGTTCAATAAAATCAAGTCGATAATTAATAATAATTTCAGCATGTTCAATTAATTGATCACTAATAATATCTAAATATATAAGATCCTTAGCTTGTTTTTCTCGTAATTGCTTTAGATAAGTATTTCGTTGTTTTAACAAGCGATGATATTGTAATAAGCTTTGAAGATATAAAGGTTGAGCTTGACCCAATTCAGCATCAATAAACTGCCTTCTTAAAGAAGGACTGCCTTTTATTAACTGCATATCCTCCGGTGCAAATAAAACAACATTCAATTTACCTATAAATTGACTCAATTTTGCCTGATCCTGGTAATTAAATTTAGCTATTTTACCTTTTTTAGACAACTGAATTTCAAGTGGAATTTCATAACTATTTTTTTTTACTTTCCCTTGGATAATTGCATAGTCACTACCCCATTGAATCATATCCATATCATGATTAGTACGATGACTTTTAGCCAAAGATAGTAAAAAAATCGCCTCAAGGAGATTGGTCTTTCCTTGGGCATTCTCACCAGTTAAGATTGTTAGACCTGGATTTAGTTGAATATCAAGCTGTGAATAATTTCTGAAATTTTTAAGACTGAGTTTGGATAAGTACATTAGTTTGAGTCTTCTCTTTTAATTAAAATTATCAATGATTCATCAATGAAATTCACTCGATCTTGTGGATAGAGCTTACGTCCTCTACGATTTTCTACCTCATCATTAACAAGAACTAGATGCTCATTCAGATAGTGTTTTGCCATCCCACCACTTGAGATGAGACTGAGTTCTTTAAGTAATTGACCTAAAGTAATCAGATCATTAGTTATTATTAATTTTTCTTCTTTCATCAGTTTCATCTCCTTTATGATGATTCTATCTTATTATAGGCTTAAAATCAGTAAAAAACAAACAATCTCACAAATATTACGATTTAACCACGGTAAACTTAATCTGATATTTTTTATCTCATTATAGAAAAAGCTCTAAGAAATGGTTTTTAGCCTTTATTAATTAAAAACTTGATAACTGAGCAAATAAATTAATTACTCAGTTATCAAGTTAGAAAAGTTAAAAATTAGTATGTATGGGTACGTATAGGAGTTAATAATTGTAATAGAGCGTTTTTTGAATCTTTTTCTGGATAAGCTTTTAAAAGCATTGTTCTAACTGGAGAAATTAATTGTAAACAAATCGTTTGATCACCAAAAGATTTTAGAGCTTCATTCATATAATCAGGATTAAAAGATATTTTTATGTTTTCGCCCACAAGCTCTTGGTATTCAATTTCCTCTGTAACATTACCAATTTCTGCTCCTAAAACTTTTAATTCAACATGTTGATCTTCGATTGATAATTGGACAATATTATTTTTTCCTTCATGTGACATTAAAGAAGCTCGATCCATGGCCCCTGAGAAATACTGTGCGTTAAGAACAACTTCTGTATTAAATTCAGTTGGAATCAAGCGACTTGCGTCTGGATAAGTTCCATCAATTAATCGAGAATACACAGTAATATTTTCAAATTGAAAGACTACTTGATGACTAGCAATTGTCATTTTAATGTCTGCATAATCTGGAACCACACGAGCTAATTCTTTAACTGTTTTTTTAGGTAAAATCATTGGTGTAATACCTGATAAATTTTGATTTTCTAAAAGTAACTTACGTTGGCTTAATCGATGGCTATCTGTTGCTACAGCGGTTAATTGATCCTTGTCGATAGCTAAATAAAGCCCCGTTAAACTTGGTTTAAGTTCTTGATTTGAAGCAGAAAAGATAGTTTGATCGATAACTTTTTTTAATTGAGCAGCAGGAAGAATAATTTGACTTTGTTCTTCAATTGTTGGTAAATGGGGAAAATCTTCTGCATTAATTCCAATAATTTTAAATTCAGCATTAGCTGCTGAAATTTTTGTAACATAATCTGTTTCAACTTCAATCTTAACTTCATCACTAGCTAATTTTTTAACAATGTCATTTAATAAACGAGCAGGAAGTACAACTGATCCTGTTTCTTCAATTTTTAAATGTGCATCCTCTTTATTTACATTGATGAAACTTTCAATAGAAATTTCAGAATCACTACCTAATAAATAAAGTCCATTAGAAGTTAAATTTAATTTTATACCCAGTAGAATTTCCATACTTGTTTTACCAGGAATTGCTCGTTGAACATTAGATAATTCTTGAATTAATTTAGATCGATTGATAGTAAATTTCATAGTGAGACTCCTTTATATAAAGTATTTTATAAGTAAGTAATAATAGTAGGGCCTGTTCATTTAGTGGATAAGTCATTTAATCAAGCAAATAATAAGCTTTTGAGTGTGAATAGACTAGTTGATAAATATTATGTTTTTCAACTAATTATACACAGTTCTATTTTTTGAGTTGTTTTTCAAGATTTAAAAGATCATTTTCTACTTGAGAATCTTGTTTTCGATCTTGAGCAATTTTTTCATAGGCGTGAATGACTGTTGTATGATTTTTATTACCAAAGGCTTCACCAATCTTTGGAAAAGATAATTCAGTCTCTTGACGAGTTAAATACATTGCTATTTGGCGTGCATAAACAATTTCTTTCTTACGTTTTTTACCAAGAATTAGTTCGATGGGAATTCCAAAATATTTGCTGCTTATTTGAATGATACTTTCAGCAGAGACAATGGACTCTTGTTTGTGATCAATGATTGAAGAAAGAGCTTCTGCAGCTAGTTGGCTGTTAATTTCTTTTCCTTCGATTGCTGCATAAGCAATAACCCGCATTAGAGCTCCTTCTAATTCACGAATATTAGTATCTACATTGGAAGCAATGTAAGTTAAGCTTTCGGAATCAACATCTAATTGATCACTACTGGCTTTTTTGCGAAGAATAGCGATACGTGTTTCTAGATCTGGTGGTGTAATATCGGTGGATAGTCCCCATTTAAAACGTGAAATTAGACGTTCTTCTAAGTTAGCAATATTATTAGGTAATCGATCAGAAGTTAGAACAATTTGTTTATTATTATTATATAGTTCATTAAATGTATGGAAAAATTCCTCTTGGGTGGCATCTTTTTTGGATAAGAATTGGATATCATCAATTAAAAGAACATCAATTTCACGGTACATTTCACGAAATGTTTTCTGGGAGCCATTTTGAATGGAGGTAATGAAATCATTTACAAAAGACTCTGACGTTGCATATTTAATTTTTAGTTGAGGGTTTCTTTTTAAGATTTCATTTCCAATAGCTTGCATTAAGTGAGTCTTGCCAAGACCTACGCCTCCATAAATAAGAAAAGGGTTGTAAGTTTTACCTGGTCCATCGCATACAGCTAATGCAGCACCCGCTGCCATTTTATTTCCTTCTCCAATAACAAAACTATCAAAAGTATAAGAAGGATTTAATTTTGACTCTGAAAAAATAGGAAGAGGAATTGTTTCTTGAGATTGATCATTAATTTTTGATTGAGATACGATATCTTTTTGTGGCTGTTTACGAACTACAAATTCTGGTAAATATTCCTGACCATAGTGTTCATAGCTATATTGTAGGATATAGTTGGTTAAATGATTTTCCCAATATTTTTGTGTCATAGGATTGGGAACAACTAATGTAATGGTACGCTGTCCAATTCGAGTGGGAATAACTGGCTCTACCCATGATCGGTATGAAGATACTGAAAGTATGTCTTTAAGGTATTCCTGAGCTCCTTGCCAGAAAAGATCTTTCTCGTCCATTTAATCACCTCCATTATTTGGAATACAGTCTCAATGAGTAAATCTATTGTAACATAAAGAGAGTTTTCCACAAAGTAAAAGTAGGCAAACCATTAATACACATATTGTCATCAGACTTATCAACAAGTGAATATTATCAGTGGATAAATTTTAAAAAACGTTGGTTCATTATTATAAATTGTGCATAACTAACATGAAAGAATGGCTTAATAATAGGATTGTAATCCTTGGAAAATTAAAACTGTTGAAAAGTGTAAAATTTGTAAACAGCCTGTTCATTGTGGATAAGTCTGAAAAATAATTGTGATTTAATAAAAATAAAGGAGAACTTTATCAACAGTTATTTTGAATCCTGTTGATAACTTGTTGGAAAATATATAAAATTCGTATATTTAGTAAAAAGTACTTGCTTTCATAAAAAGATTCTTATAAACTATTCTAGTATTGTGTTATAAGAATGGTGAGGAGGTGTTTATATGTCAAAAAGAACATATCAACCAAAAAAACGTCAACGTAGTAAAGAACATGGTTTCAGAAAACGTATGGCAACGAAAAACGGTCGCCACGTTTTAGCTAGAAGACGTAAAAAAGGTCGTAAAAAATTAAGTGCATAGTCATGCGAGGCTTCCTAGGGGAAGCCTTTTTATTTTATAATGGATAACTATTGATTATGTTTCAATTGTTCATTTTTTTGATATAATATAAGGCACAGATTGATAGTAATATTAGAAAGGGAATCTATTGAAAAAAAAATATCGTGTAAAAAGTGATAAGGATTACCAAAAAGTTTTTCATCAAGGCCAATCAATTGCTAATCGTCAATTAGTAATTTATCAATATTCTAAGCCTAATCAGGAGCATTTTAGAGTGGGTTTATCGGTTGGTAAGAAAATAGGGAATGCTGTTGTTCGAAATCAAATTAAACGCTATTTACGTCAGGCAGTATTTGAACTTCGTGAAGTGATTCAACCCGATCTTGATTTTCTTTTAATTGCCCGAAAGGATATTGTTGGTCGCCCTTATCAAGAAGTGAAAAGTTCAGTGATTCATGTCATGAATCTTGCTGGTATTATCGATCGTTCATTATTAAACAATCAATTAGGAGGGACCTATGATAAAAAACAATAAACATCTAAAGGTATTGTTATTAATTTTGATGTCGACTACTTTAAGTGCTTGTGCGACAATTAATCAACCAATTAATGCGAATTCTAGTGGATTCTGGGATGGAATCATATTATATAATCTATCGCGATTAATCATTGCAATTTCAAATTTATTCGCGGGTAATTATGCTATTGGAATTATTATTTTTACAGTTATTCTGCATATTTTATTATTACCTTTAAATCAAATGCAGATGAAATCTCAACAAAAAATGATGGAGATCCAACCAGAATTGGATGCCATCAAGGCAAAGTATCCTAATCGTGATCGTCAATCTATGGAATTATTACAGACCGAACAACAAGCTCTTTTGGATGAAAAGGGCGTTAATCAGTTTGCAGGTTGCTTGCCACTTTTAATCCAATTACCAATTCTTACCGCTTTATATCAGGCCATTCTTAGAACAGAAGTTTTACGACAAGGTCACTTTTTATGGATGAATCTAGGACAAAGAGATCCTTATTTTGTTCTTCCATTATTGGCAGCTGGTTTAGCATTTTGGACGACTTATTTAACAACAAAAGCCAATCCGCAAAATAATCCAATGGCCCGTTCAATGACTTATTTTATGCCAATTATGATTTTTATTATTTCAATGAGTTTACCATCAGCAGTTGCCCTATATCTTGTAGTTTCTAATTTGGTTAGGTTGATTAGTATTTTATTATTTAATAATCCATATAAAATTATTGAAGAAAGAAAAGCTGAAGCTGCTGCAAAAAAAGCTAAAGAAAAAGAATTGCGTAAAGCATTGAAAAAAGTACAAAAAAATCGCTCATAGAGGAGAGTTAATATGATTGAAAATAGTCTAACAATGAAAGCAAAAAATGTTGAAGAAGCTATCGAATTAGGATTAAAAAAACTAAACTTGTCAAAAGATCAAGTAGACATTCGTATTATTAGTGAAGGAAAAAAAGGATTTTTAGGGTTAGGTAGACAAGACGCTATAGTCCATTTACAGGCAAAAAATAATCAATCTTTTAAAGAAATTACTCAAGAATTAGAAAAACAGGTAGGTATGTCTTCCCAAAAGGAAAGAGTTAGTCAAGATCTTAGTTCGTCTTCGATTGCTGATTATATACGGAAGAATAATCAATCCGAAAAGCAGGTTCAAAATGAAGTAAAAAAAGACTCAGATAAATCAGTGGATCAAACAATTAAAAATGAAATTCAAGAATCGCTCCACAAAGAAATGCCGATTGATTCCTTATCTGAAGTAACATCTGAAACAACTAAAGAAGTCAAAGAAATTAAGCAAGATGAGTCACTTGATAAGACAGAAATTAAAGCTAAACAAACTCAAAATTTTGAAGAGGCGTGTCGTTATTTAGAGCAAATCATTAAAGAATATGGTGCTGAGGCTAAGGTACAATTCCATATCAAGGGAAACCAAGTAACCTTTGATATTGATACTGATAAATCAGGTTTAGTTATTGGTCGACATGGAAAAATTATTAATTCTCTTCAAACGCTTGTTCAAATCTTTATTCATAATAAGGATCGTCGTCGCTTATCAGTTTTACTAAATGTTGGGGATTATCGAGATCGTCGATTAAATGTTTTAGAACAAATCGCTGAAAGAACTGCTGATAAAGTATTAAAAACTAAGCAAACTATAATTTTAGATCCACTTCCTGCTTATGAGCGTAAACAAATTCATGCCTATTTAAGTAAGGTAGATCATATTGCTACACATTCTGAAGGAAAAGATCCTAATCGCTATTTAGTGGTAGATTATGTATCAGATTCTAAATTATCTTAACTATAAAGAAAGTTTGAAGAGCTGGTAGCTTGTGACTGCCAGCTTTTTTTAATGAAATGGTTAGGATTTCTTATTAGAAGAACTACTGAATCATAAAATATGCTATAATATTTTTAGCTTAGAAGGGAGCTGGTCTGATGCTTCGGCGTCTTCGTTATCTGCTACTATTAGCTTGCTTTGCTTTAACAGCCTGTGCTAAAGAGCCAATGATAAAACTAAGTGAAGAAAATTTAGCTAAAATAAATAATAATTCACTCAAAAAATCTTCAGAAGTACCAGAAGATGATCATAGATCAATTGATGATCAAACACTCCCTGAAAATATTCATGGAGAATTAGCAGAACCAAATACACAATTTGACCTAGTCAATTTTTCTTTTTTTAATCCTAATCGAATTAGTTATTATTCGGATGGAAGTATTCGTTATCTGGAATATGTTGATACGGATCAAGTAATGGGTCAAATCCGAAGAATACAGGATGATCAATGGATTAATGAAATTTACAAAAAAGATAAGGACGCATTATTACAGTTAAATGAATTTGACCCACCTGTAAAAATGTCAAACTATTTAAATCAAAAAGATACTGAAGTATTATCATTAGCACCAAAAATATTATTAAAAGCCCCTATTCAACAGGGAACAACTTGGATTAATGAAGATCAGTCAGAATCAAGAATACAAGCTTTATATCAACAAGTAACAATTCAAGATCAAACTTATCAAGAAGTAGTTGAAGTCGTTAATAAAAAGGATCAGGGTGTTTCACATTCTTTATATTCAGCTAATCAAGGATTGGTTGCTGAATGGATTGAAGGAGAGCCGACTAAATTTATTTATTTAAACAAAGTAGAAGATAATGTGATGATTATAACCCCCATAACAGTTTACCAGCCCGTTGTGCAAAATGATCTTAGTTTGGGAAAGATAACAAAGGAACAGGCTACTATATCATGGCAAACCAATGCTCAAGTAGAAAAAGTATTTGAAACTTTTTTCAAAGAACAAAAATGGATTGGACCTAATGATCAATTACTAGCTTTAGAAATGACAGATCAAGGACTACTTGTTAACCTATCTCAGTCAGTAACAAAAAGTTTTAGTCAGAACCCAGCAGGTGAACTTGCAGTTGTTCATGCGTTAGTTACCACCTTAGGGCATTTTTATGGCGTTGAGCATGTTCAATTACAAGTTCAGTCGATGATCTATCAACCTTTGTTTAGTTTACCGGTAGATCAAGCTATTTACACTCTTGATTCAAGTTGGATAATAGAAAATGGAGAATAATCTTCCTTGAAATATAGTTGAAAATTTGTTAGCATAATATCAATAGTTTTAGCAGTCAAAGTGCTATCCGACTCTTTCAAAGGAAAAGAGTTTGGACAAAGCACTTTTTTTGTTTGGATTTCTTAGATGATTAAATATATAGGAGGAGATGTCGGTGTACCAATTAGATACGATTGCTGCTATTTCTACTGCTCTAGGGGAAGGAGCAATTGGAATTGTAAGAATGAGTGGACCAGAAGCGATTGAATATGCAAACCGATTGTTTAGAGAAAAGGATCTAAATCAAGTAGCAAGCCATACGATTCACTATGGTCATATTTATCGAGAAGATCAAAGTATCATTGATGAAGTAATGATAACTGTTTTAAAGGCTCCTAAAACATATACGCGAGAAGATATTATTGAGATTAATTGCCATGGGGGATTGGTAGCAGTACAAGAAGTATTAGAAGCTTGTCTGTATCAAGGGGCCCGTTTGGCCCAGCCCGGTGAGTTTACAAAAAGGGCCTTTTTAAATGGCCGTTTGGACTTATCTCAAGCTGAAGCCTTGATGGACTTGATTCAAGCTAAAACAGCTAAATCAATGTCTGCTTCGATGAGTCAATTGAGCGGTTCTTTATCAAGTAAAATAAAACACCTTCGTAACGAAATGCTCCAGACTCTTGCACAAGTTGAAGTGACGATTGATTATCCTGAGTATGATGATGTTGAAGAATTATCAAATAAAGCTCTTTGTCAAACAGCGCTTGTGGTGAAAGATGAAATTGACAAACTGTTAAATGAAGCTTCAAATGGGCAATTATTAAGAGAAGGTGTCAAAACGGTGATTGTTGGTCGTCCCAATGTGGGAAAGTCTAGTTTGTTAAATCGTTTGACAGGTCGTGAAAAGGCTATTGTGACTAATATTGCAGGGACAACTAGGGATACGATTGAAGAATTAATTTCAATACGAGGAATCCCATTGCTTCTTATTGATACAGCAGGAATTCGTGATACTAATGAAATTGTGGAACAAATTGGTGTAAATAAGAGTCGTCAAATGGTTAATGAAGCAGATTTGATTATCTTAATGTTTGATCAAAGTCAAGCTTTAAGTCCAATGGATTTAGAATTAATTGATTTGACAAAAGATAAGAAACGAATTGTTTTATTAAATAAACAAGATTTAAAGCCCGTTTTAGATATTGACAAATTGAAAGAGGCGTTAGTGGGAACGCCTTTGATCGAAACATCATTAATGACAGATGAAGGAATCTATGAAATGGAAAATCAAATAGAGTCACTTTTTAATAAAGGGGCTATTGAAAGTCAAGATGTTAACTATTTACTAAATACTAGACATACTAACCTACTCAAACAAGCGATTAGATCTTTGGACGCGGTGATTGAAGCAAGTCAAATGGGAGTGCCTGTAGATTTAATTCAAATTGATTTTACTCAAGCTTGGGATTATCTTGGAGAAATTACCGGAGAAAGTGTTCAAGATGAGCTATTAGATAAATTATTTAGTCAATTTTGTTTAGGAAAATAGGAGGTATTATGCAACAACTCTCAACTATTTGTTATATTGATAATGGCTCACAACTATTATTGTTATATCGAAATAAGAAAAAGAATGATATCCATCATGGAAAATGGATTTCTGTAGGCGGTAAATTTGAAGCAGAAGAAGATCCTAAATCCTGTGCCATTCGTGAAATTAAAGAAGAAACAGGTTTGGAGGCTAAAAAACTAGATCTTTTAGGTTTTATCACTTTTCCTAATTTTACTCATGATGGTCGTGATTGGTATTCTTTTGTTTATCGTGTCAAAGAGTATTCAGGAGAATTAATTGATGATTGTGATGAGGGTCAACTAGAGTGGGTTGATTATGAACAAGTGTTAACTAAGCCTACCTGGACTGGAGATGCTTTAATTCTAAAGTGGGTACTTGAAGCGAAAGGCTTTTTTATGGCTAAATTCAAATATAATGAATTAGGCGAATTAGTAGACTATGAGGTGGACTTTTTATATAAAGGAGATCAATGCTAATGAATCATTTTGAAGTTAAAAGTTACGATGTCATAGTAGTTGGAGCTGGGCATGCTGGTTGTGAAGCAGCTTTAGCAGCTGCAAGAATGGGGTGTCAAACATTATTACTCACTATATCATTAGAAATGGTAGCTTTCATGCCTTGTAATCCATCAATTGGTGGCCCCGCAAAAGGAGTCGTTGTTCGTGAAATTGACGCTTTAGGGGGTCAAATGGGCAGAAATATTGATGAGACAGCTATTCAAATGAGAATGTTGAATAGTTCCAAAGGTCCAGCTGTTCAAGCATTAAGAGCTCAGGCCGACAAGCAAGCATACTCACAGAAAATGAAAGAAACATTGGAATCGACTGAAAATCTTATTTTGCAACAAGGTATGGTTGAAGAGCTGTTAATAGAAGATGAAAAATGTTGTGGTGTGATTACTTCGACAGGAGCCGTTTATCGGTCAAAAACAGTTGTTCTAACAGCAGGCACTTCATCCCGGGGAAAAATAATTATAGGAGAATTATCCTATTCATCAGGACCTAATAATACGCTACCTTCCATAAAATTATCAGAAAATTTGCAGTCTTTAGGTGTAGAATTGGTTCGATTTAAAACAGGAACGCCTCCACGTGTTCATGGGGATTCAGTCGATTATGATAAAACCCAAGAACAACCGGGAGATCCTGATGCCGGATTCTTTTCCTTTGAAACATCAGAGGAAGCTAGTATTCAAGATGATGTATCATGTTGGTTAACTCATACCAATGAAAAAACGCATGAAATAATCAGACAAAATCTAGATCGTGCACCTATGTTTACAGGAATTGTAGAAGGAGTTGGGGCTAGGTATTGTCCCTCGATTGAAGATAAAATTGTAAGATTTAGTGATAAACCAAGACACCAAGTATTTATAGAACCAGAAGGTCGTTGTACAAAAGAGATGTATCTACAAGGAATTTCAACTTCTATGCCTGAAGATGTTCAATTAAAGATTGTTCATTCTGTAGAAGGATTAGAAAATGCACGATTGATGCGGTCAGGGTATGCCATTGAATATGATGTTGTTGTTCCACATCAGCTAAATTTAACCCTTGAACTAAAGAAAATTCCTAATTTATACACAGCTGGGCAGATGAACGGAACCTCGGGTTATGAAGAAGCAGCGGGACAAGGATTAATTGCTGGTATTAATGCAGCATTAAAAGTACAAAACAAGGAAGCATTCATTATTCAAAGATCGCAAGCTTATATTGGAGTAATGATTGATGATTTGGTGACAAAGGGTACTACTGAGCCCTATCGTTTATTAACCTCTAGAGCTGAGTATCGTTTATTATTAAGACATGATAATGCAGATCAACGATTAACTGAAATAGGATACCAACTCGGGTTAATAGACATCGAACGTTACCAAGCTTTTAAAAGTAAACTAGCAGCAGTCGAATCTGAATTGGAAAGATTAAAGACCATTCGTTTGACACCTAATACTCCAGGATTAATGAACTATTTTGAAAAGGTTCATTCCACTCCATTAAAAGATGGTATTCTAGCGAGTGATCTATTAAAGCGTCCTGAAATCAAATATATAGATTTGCAAGAGTATTTACCAAAAAGTGAAAATGAATTGTCAAAGGCTGTCAAAGATCAAGTAGAAATACAAATAAAATATGCAGGTTACATTAAAAAAGCAATCTCAAAAGTGGAAAAAGTCAAAACCATGGAAGACAAATTGATTCCAGAAAATATTGATTATGATGCGATTGATTCTTTGGCAACTGAAGCACGGGATCGATTAAAAAAGATACGTCCTTATAATATTGGACAAGCTAGTCGAATATCGGGTGTTAATCCTGCAGACATTGCAATTTTAAGTATTTATATTCAACATGGTAATATTAAACGTTTAGAAGATAGTAAAAGATAAGATAAGATAGGAAGCACTTTAAAACTGAAAAATAAGATTGCTATTTATTGAATTCTTTAGTAAAGTGGATTTATGTGGAACAATTGTTTCACATATTGTAAAGGAGTGATTAAAATGGATGAAATGACATTCTTAACAACTTTGTCAAACCATGGTATAAAAATGTCAAAGGATCAGCTTAATCAATTCGATTGTTACTACAAATTATTAGTAGAGTGGAATCAAAAAATTAATTTGACAGCAATCACTCAAAAAGAAGAAGTCTATTTAAAACATTTTTACGATAGCTTAATTTGTTTATGGCAGATGCCATTGGAAAGTTATCAAATTAAGCTATGTGATGTTGGCGCAGGTGCTGGCTTTCCTAGCTTACCTTTAAAGATTGTTAGGCCTGAATTAAAGGTGACTATAGTTGACTCATTAAAAAAGAGAACTCACTTTTTAGAATTATTAGTGAGTGAATTAAAACTTGATAACGTTGAAATAATACATGCGCGTGCGGAGGATTTTGGGCATCTTGAAAATCAGCGAGAATCTTTTGACCTTGTAACAGCTCGTGCAGTTGCTAGATTAAATACTTTAAGTGAGTATTGCCTTCCACTAGTTAGCCTTGAAGGAAACTTTTTGGCCTTAAAAGGTGATTGGAACCTTTGTCAAGAAGAATTGAATGAAGCAAAGAGAGCTTTGAATATATTGGGTGGAAGAGTGGTTCAATCAAATTATTGTCAATTGCCTGAAAATCAAGGAGAACGCTCATTTTTATTGATTAATAAAGTAGAGAAAACACCAAAAAAATATCCGCGTCAAGCCGGTAAACCTAGTAAACAACCGATTATATAGCAAGAAAGGGAGGATCATCTATGGGGAAAATGATTGCTATTGGTAATCAAAAGGGTGGTGTTGGAAAAACAACTACCACGGTTAATTTGGGTGCCGCTTTAGCAAAATTAGGTAAAAAAGTTCTAATCATTGATTCGGATTCTCAAGGTAATGCTAGCTCCGGTTTAGGAGTGGAGCGTGGTGATGTTAAAGCTAGTTTATACGAAGTTTTAATAAATAATGTCGCTATTGAAGAAACGATCCTACCTACTACTCGTGAAAATTTGTCGATTGTACCGTCTACGATCTCGTTGGCCGCAGCAGAAATTGAATTAATTGATATCAAGGACCGTGAATTCCAATTAAAAAATGCGATACAACCGATTAGGGATAACTATGATTATATTTTGGTAGACTGTCCGCCTTCTCTAGGACAACTGTGTATTAATGCATTTACAGCGTCCGATACTATTCTAATTCCCGTTCAGGCAGAGTATTATGCATTAGAAGGATTGAGCCAATTATTAAATACTATTCGTTTGGTACAAAAAACCTATAATCCACATTTTAGGATAGAAGGTGTTTTGATCACCATGTTGGATGCTCGAACGAATTTGGGTTATGAAGTAGTAGATGAGGTACGTAAATATTTCCAAGAAAAGGTATATCAAACAGTTATTTCTCGAAACATTCGTTTGTCAGAAGCTCCATCATATGGACTTTCAGTGATTGATTATGATCCTAGATCAAGGGGGGCATTAATGTATCACCAACTTGCAAAGGAAGTGATTAGTTATGGTGAGTAAAAATAAACGAGGCGGTTTGGGAAGAGGGATGGAGGCCTTGTTTTCAACAGCTTACGAAGAAAGTCCAGGAGAAAATGAGCTAGTAACGGAAGTTGAATTAAGTCAAATTAGACCTAATCCTTATCAGCCGAGAAAGCATTTTGATCCAGAAGCGCTTAATGAACTAGCCGAATCGATTCGTAAAACAGGTGTGTTTCAACCCATTATTATACGACGATCAACAATTAAAGGCTATGAATTAATTGCTGGTGAAAGACGTGTTAGGGCCTCTAAATTAGCCGGTAAAACAACAATTCCAGCGATTATACGAGATCTGAATGAGGAAGCAATGATCGAGATTGCAGTGATTGAAAACCTACAGCGAGAAGATCTAAGCCCCCTTGAAGAGGCAGAAGCATATGCCATGTTGATGGAAAACTTAAGATTAACTCAAGCACAAGTAGCTGAAAGAATTGGGAAAAGTCGACCGTATATCGCTAATTATATTCGCTTGCTACAGTTACCTGAATCAGTAAAGGATTTAGTTAATCAAGAAAAATTAACAATGGGCCATGCAAGAACCTTATTAGGTGTTAATGATTCGGTCCAAATGGTAAAGTTAGCTAAACAGGTGATTAAAGAACATTGGACTGTTCGCCAGCTGGAAGAGAAAGTTCAATCGATTAATCAACAATCAGCGAAAGATAAATCGGTTAAAACAAAGAAAGTGACTAAATCTCCCTACATACGTGCTTTAGAAAATCAAATGGAAGAAAAGTTTGGAAGTAAAAGTAATATTGTCGTTAAAGGGAATCGTGGTAAAATTGAGATTGAGTATGTTAGTCAATCAGATTTGACAAGAATTTTAGATATTTTAGACATACATTTGTAAAAGGTGAATCAAATGGTAAATAAAGAGTATGACAAATTTGATATTGTACAGATGAAAAAACCACATGCTTGTCAAAGTAATGCTTGGCAAATAATTAGAATGGGCATGGATATTCGTATAAAGTGTCAGAAGTGTGAACATATTGTTACTATGACGCGGCGTGAATTCGAAAGAAAACTTAAAAAGGTTTTAAAAAAGGCGGATACGATTTAATAAACTAATAAGAAAGAGTGTGTTTAAATGTCACTGACAGCAGGAATTGTAGGTTTACCCAATGTTGGAAAGTCCACATTATTTAATGCGATTACTAAGGCGGGGGTTGAAGCTGCCAATTATCCTTTTGCAACTATTGATCCCAATGTTGGCGTCGTGGAAGTTCCAGATGAACGATTAGAAAATATTGCCAAAATTTATCATCCACAGCGAATATTGCCGACGACTGTTGAGTTTACGGATATTGCTGGAATTGTAAAAGGGGCTTCTAAAGGTGAAGGATTAGGAAATAAATTTTTGGCTAATATTCGACAAGTGGATGCTATTTGTCAAGTGGTACGTTGTTTTGAAGATCCTAATATTACTCATGTAACGGGAAAAATTGACCCAATTGATGATATTGAAACGATTAATTTAGAATTGATTTTAGCCGATTTAGAAACGGTTGAAAAAAGACTTGCTAAAGTTCAGAAAATTGCAAAGACAAAAGATAAAGAGGCCGTTTTAGAGTATGAAGTTTTGATAAAAGTCAAGGATGCTTTGGAACGGAATCAGTTAGCTAATTCCTTGGAGTTTTATCCAGAGCAAGAACCCTATGTGCGGAATCTTTTCTTATTGACACGTAAAAAGATGCTTTATATTGCGAACATTAGTGAAGAAGAGGCGGGTAATCCCGAATCTAACCCCTATTTAAAAGAGGTTGAAGAATTAGCTCATTCTCAAGGAGCTCAAGTTGTTCCTATATCTGCACGAATTGAAGAAGAAATTGCGGAATTTGATGATGAGGAAAAAGAATCTTTACTTTCTGACTACGGAATTAAAGAGTCAGGCTTAGATCGATTAATCCGTTCAGTGTATCACTTGCTAGGGTTAGCAACTTATTTTACAGCGGGTGAAAAAGAGGTGAGAGCTTGGACTTTTCATCAAGGGATGAAAGCTCCACAGGCTGCAGGAGTAATTCACTCTGATTTTGAACGAGGTTTTATTCGGGCAGAAACAATGTCCTATGAAGATTTGATGACTTATGGTAGTGAACAAGCGGTTAAAGAAGCTGGACACTATCGCTCCGAAGGAAAAGAGTACTTGGTTCAAGACGGAGATATTATGCTGTTTAGATTTAATGTGTAGGAGGTAAGTCATGTCAAAAACTGATAATAAAGATCGAGTAGAGTTACAAAATGAAGTGAATGAAGGTCAAGAGACTACTAAGCAAATCGTAAAAAAAGATTCACTTATGAGCATGTTGACCGGTATCAGTCAAAATCAACTAAATCAATTGACAAAGCGAAATCAACAATTTATGTTTGATATAGATCGTCAATTAGCATCAAGCAAATTGTCTGATGAGAAGAAACAACTTATTTATCAAGAGATGGTGCCAACCTTAATTGAGGGACAAAACCATGGACAAACTTACCGACATATTTACGGAACACCTAGTCAAACAACAGCATTGATATTAGAGAAGGAAGAAGACTCTTCTAATTTAACAACAAAATCACCTGATTGGCAGATTGCTTTAGATGGTGGACTTATGTTGGGATCTATTTTTACGTTAATTACCGGGGTAGGATTGTTAGGGCGATCCCAAAATCAAGTTGGATTTATGATGGGGCTTCTAACGATTGTGATTAATTACTTTCTTGCTGGAATTGCTATGCTTTATACGTCTAAAGCATTGCCAAATTTAGAGGCACCGAAAGGGAAAAAGGGATATTTAAGATATTTTTTGATTTCAACGCTTGCGATGTTGATTTGGGTTGTTTTTGTAATGGGAAGTCAAGCTATCCTTCCAGCGGTTATTAACCCAATTCTTCCACCAGTAGCTTATATTATCATTGCTATTTTAACTTTCTTATTACGGTATTATTTGAAACGAAAATATAAAATTGTGGGTGGCCTTTTCTAAAATTGATTTATAGCAAGCAAGCTAATATAATAGAACAACTTTATTTTAAGTAGCTAAAAATAAAGTTGTTTTTTTTAATTTAATGGAAAGTCTATTTTCTAAAGGAGATATTTAGTATAATACAAGATACACGATTTAGAAGGGGCGAGCTTAATGGATAGAAAATGGCGAACTTTAATTTTGAGTTGCATGGCAATGTGTGTGTTGTTTTCTTATACAAGCGAGATGTTAGTTAGTGCTCAAGAACTAAAATCATCTACCAATATCAAGTCAGAAGGCAGTAGAAAATATACATATGCCCCAGAAATTAAGGAGAGTCAGCCTCAATTAGCAGGTGTTAAGTCTGCGTTTATCATTGATGCATTAAATGGACAAGTTATTTATAATTTTCAAGAAGATGAGCCTGTTGAAATCGCCTCACTCAGTAAATTATTGGTTGTATACTTAGTTTATAAATCGATAGACGAAGGTAAGTTGGCATTGGAGCAGGAGGTAGCAATTTCGGATCAAGCGTATGCTTTAAGTCAGGACTATAATATTGCGAATGTACCGCTTAGGCAGGATCTGCGGTATCGCATAGAAGATCTAATTGAGGCAACAGTTCTGGGATCAGCTAATGGTGCCTGCTTAGCATTAGCTGAGGCTCTAGCTGGTAGTCAGGATGCATGTGTGCAAATGATGGAAAGACAACTTCAAGCTTGGAATGTCGGCTCCTTTCAATTATATAATGCGACAGGACTTTCGGTGGACTATCAGCCACAAGACGTTGGATCAAACAAAAATGGAAAGACTAACACGATGACGGCTAGAGCGGTGGCAGCAATTAGCTATCATTTATTGAAGGAGTATCCAAAGGTGTTGGATTATTCCAAGATATCTAAAAAACTTTTTCAAGAAGATACGCCAGATGCCTTTGAGATGAATAATCCCAATAAAATGCTACAAACAGCGGATTATAATCTATCCTATTCAAATTTAGATGGGTTGATGGTGACTAGCTCCCCTGAAGATAATTTCTCGATGGTTTCAACTCTAGATAATAATAAAATGAGAATGATTGCAATTGTTCTAGGCGTAAAGGAAGAAAATGATTTATATGTACAAAGTCGTAAGTTGCTTGACTATGCCGCTCACGCCTATCGCTTAGAATTAGCTATTAAGGCAGGTCAAGAGGTTAAACAAATTGATGGAATTCCACTCACGAATGCTGACAAAGAGTGGGCTCCCCTTATTTATCAAGATGATCTATACCTATTAGTTCCCTTGATAGATACAGCTCCTCATTATCAGTATCAGTTCCAAGCTAATCAACAGATTCTTAAAGGTGATCGACTCGTCGCTCCTTTAGAAAAAGGAACAGAAGTGGGAAAAATGACTATTGAAGTAGCAGGCTATCCATTACCAATTCTTGAAAGTGCTGAAGGCAATCAAACAAAAGTTGTTTTAGCGGAAGAAGTAAAAAAAGTAAATCTATTCAAACGAACTTGGTACTCTTTAAAACAAGCATTTAATACCAATTGGCAAAAACTTCGAAAGTTTTTTACTAATGTCTTCAATTAATAAATTGTAAGATCTACTTAAATTTAAATACAGAATAAATATCGGCTTTCGCTTGACAAGTAATTAGATTGTCTTTAAGATTTAAAAGAGACTAACAAAAAGGAGGCAATTTGATGGCTCAAAAGAAAACAGCTCTGGCATGTAGTGTATGTGGAAATCGTAATTATCATATGACACCGACGCAGATGGGTCAGTCAAAACGCCTAGAATTAATGAAGTTTTGTAAACATTGTAATCGACACACTTTACATAAAGAAACTAAGTAACTGAAAAGAGGAGAGCTTATGAATTATATTAAGGGCGTTGCTAATGAAATGAAGAAGGTTACATGGCCTACTTTAAGAGAAACGAATCGTTATACGTGGACAGTTATTGTCATGGTTGTTATTCTTTCATTATATTTTGCCTTAACTGACTTTGCTTTTGATCGCTTAATCAGTTGGTTAGTAAATTTAAAATAAAAATGAACTAGCTTGTTAATCAAGCTAGTTTTTTAATTAGTCAAGGTCTTATCATCGTGGTATAATAAGCTAAGTGGAACCTACGAGCGAGTAAAGTAGGTTTTTTATTTTAGAAATAAATGAGGGAGAGATAGAGATGGAAGCGTCAAAAGAATGGTATGTTCTTCATACTTACTCTGGTTATGAAAATAAGGTCAAAGAAAATATTCTTATGCGGATTGAAAGCATGGATATGGAAAATTATATATTTAACGTCATTGTTCCTGAAGAAGAAGTAACAGAAATTAATGATGGAGAAAAGAAGAGTAAGGTTCAAAAAACTTTTCCAGGCTATGTATTAGTCGAAATGATTATGTCTGATGAATCATGGTTTATTGTCCGAAACACACCTGGTGTAACTGGTTTTGTTGGTTCACATGGAGCAGGATCGAAACCAGCCCCCTTATTACCCGAAGAAATAGCTGCAATTATGGGACAAGCTCCTGCTAAAAAGGTACATTTAGATATCTCAGTAGGAGATCATGTTGAAATTGTCGACGGAGCATTTTCCGGTATGACGGGAGAGATTGAGGAAGTTAATGAAGAAATTCAAAAATTAAAAGTAGTTTTAGAAATGTTTGGTCGTGAAACAGTAGCAGAATTAGATTTTGCTCAAGTTAATAAATTAGACTATTAAATAAGTCAATTAAAATTCACTATGTTTAATTAAAAAAAATAACAGATTAAAAATTAGTTTTCTTGTGATTGCAAAAAATAAATGGTTATTGTATAATGACGGGGTGCCTAAATTTGGCACTGAGTGGGAGGAGAAACATCGTCCTGTTTGAGTTTAAGTAAAACATAGAGGATGTAAGCTCCAATTACCACATCACGAATATATGACATAAGGAGGAATTTTCGTGGCTAAAAAAGTTGTCACTCAAGTTAAATTACAAATCCCTGCAGGTCAAGCGAGCCCAGCTCCACCGGTAGGTCCAGCTTTAGGTCAAGCTGGTGTAAACATTATGTCCTTTACAAAAGAATTTAATGCGCGTACCCAAGACCAACAAGGAATGATTATTCCGGTAGTAATTGATGTTTATGAAGATCGTTCATTTACATTTATTACAAAAACTCCACCAGCTCCAGTGTTACTTAAAAAAGCAGCTGGTTTAACAAAGGCATCCGGTGAACCTAATAAGAAAAAAGTAGGTTCTGTGACTAAAGATCAAGTCCGTGAAATTGCTGAAACTAAAATGCAAGATTTAAATGCAGCCGATGTAGAAGCGGCAATGCGTATGGTTGAAGGAACAGCCCGTTCAATGGGTATTACAGTTGAAGACTAATCGTTGCGGCAGCTTCTCGCCCCGTTTCTATCGGGTGTGGGAGGGAATTCCCGAATAACCACAGATATAGGAGGAAATAAGTAATGGCTAAAAAAAGTAAAAATTATTTAGCGGCAAAAGAAAAAGTTGACCGCACAAAAAAATATAATGCAGAAGAAGCAATTTCTCTAGCAAAAGAAATTGATTTTGCAAAGTTCGATGCTTCAGTAGAAGTGTCTTATAATCTAAATATTGACGTTAAAAAGGCAGACCAACAAATTCGTGGCGCTATGGTATTACCAAATGGTACTGGTAAAACACAAACCGTTGTGGTAATTGCTAAAGGAGCTAAAGCACAAGAAGCACAAGAAGCGGGTGCTGACTTTGTTGGAGAAGAAGAATTAATCAATAAGATTAATGACGGTTGGTTAGATTTTGATGTAATGGTAGCAACTCCGGATATGATGGGGCAAGTAGGTCGTTTAGGACGTATCTTAGGTCCTAAAGGATTAATGCCTAACCCTAAAACAGGAACCGTAACAATGGATGTTACTAAAGCTGTAAAGGATATTAAAGCTGGACAAGTAACTTATCGAGCTGATAAAGCAGGTATTGTGAATGTCCCAATTGGTAAGGTTTCATTTGATGACCAAAAACTGCTTGAAAACTTTAAAGCTTTACACGAAACAATCGTTCGTGTAAAACCAGCGACAGCTAAGGGTACTTATATTACTAATCTAGTACTTACAACAACTTTTGGTCCTGGTATCAAAATTAATGTAGATTCTTTATAAAATTTAAGTTGACAAACTCAAATTTTATGACTATCATAATGTAGTGTTAAACGACCTAAGACAGTAAGTGGCTAAGCCTTAATTTCTTACCGAGGAAGTTCCAATTATTAGGAATTTATCTCTATGTCTGGGTGGCATAGAGATTTTTTATTAAATCTCTATATCAAGGCAAGTGGAGGTGAAAACACAATATGGTAAAAGAATCTGTAATGAACGCCAAACAAGCAGAGGTTGCTGAAGTGGCAGAAGATCTGAAAAAATCATCAACAGTTGTTGTTGTAGATTATTTAGGATTAACTGTTGAAGAAGTAACTGAGTATCGTAAGCAGTTAAGAGAAGCAGGCGCAAGCATGAAAGTTGTTAAGAACACAATGCTTCGTAGAGCTGCTCAAGAAGCAGGTATTGAAGTTGATGCGAATCTATTTAAAGGACCATCAGCAATTGTCTTCTCAGACGATGTAGTAGCACCTGCTAAGGTAACTGCAAATTTTGCAAAGGATAACGAAACCCTTGAAATCCGTGGTGGTATTGTAGAAGGAAGCTATGCTTCTAAAGAAGTCATTGAACAAGTAGCTAAGATGCCTGGACGCGAAGAGTTACTATCAATGTTGCTGTCTGTTCTTCAAGCACCAATGCGCAATGTGGCTTCAGTCCTTTCTCAAGCAAACCCAGCTCAAAAGATGGTGTATGCTTTAAAAGGAATCAGCGAACAAAAGTCTGCCTAAAGGTAGCATAAAATATTATTAAATTATTTGGAGGAAATTTATTATGGCATTAAATATTGAACAAATTATTGAAGATATCAAAGCTGCTACAGTTGTTGAATTAAACGACTTAGTTAAAGCAATTGAAGATGAATTCGGCGTTTCTGCAGCTGCTCCTGTAGCTGTTGCTGCTGGACCTGCTGCTGGTGGAGCAGAAGAAGCTGAAAAAACTGAATTTGATGTAGTTTTAGCTTCTGCAGGTGATGCAAAGATTAAAGTGATTAAAGTGGTTCGTGAAGCAACTGGTTTAGGCTTGAAAGAAGCTAAAGAATTAGTTGATAACGCTCCTAAAGCTGTTAAAGAAGGCGTTTCTAAAGAAGAAGCAGAAGAACTTAAAGCTAAAATTGAAGAAGTTGGCGGACAAGTCGAAGTTAAGTAATCTTCATATAATTATGAAAGATCCAGTTAAACTTTTAACTGGGTCTTTTTTGTTTTGTTGGGTAGTCATTAATAATTTATTTACTTGATTTTTGAGGTATAATAGATTTGACAAAGGAGGGGGAGTAAGTAATGGTAAAAATTTTAATTGCTGATGATGATAAAGAAATTTTAGATCTTTTATCGATCTATATGAAAAATGAAGGATATGAATGTTTATTAGCCAATGATGGGATAGAAGCAATTCATTTAATTGAAAACCATTCAGATATCAATTTATGCTTATTAGATATTATGATGCCTGAAAAATCTGGGATGGAAGTACTAGATTACTTACGTAAAAAAGGTCTTGAATATCCAGTAATTTTTATTTCTGCTAATCAAGGGCAGACTGATAAAATATCTGGTCTATTAGCTGGAGCAGATGATTATGTGACCAAACCATTTCAACCTTTAGAAGTTGTAGCACGTGTTAAAGGAATGCTAAGACGTCAGTCAATTTATCAATCAGGTAATAAGTTGGATGTAAATAAGGATAGAATAGATTTGGGGTCTATTATTATCGATCGACGCAATCATTCAGTGGTTAATAGTGATCAAGAAGAAATAAAATTAACCGTAATTGAGTTTGATATTCTTTATCTTATGGCAAGTCATAGAGGTCACGTTTTTTCTGCTGATGATATAATGCAGGCAGTTTGGCAAGATAGCTCTGTTTCCTCTACAAAAACGGTAATGGTACATGTTTCTAACTTAAGAAATAAGTTAGAGGAGGCGACTCGAGGAGAAAAAATAATTCAAACTGTTTGGGGTGTAGGATATAAGATCAATGAATAAATATTTATCAGAAAAATGGCTGCAATTAAAAAAGGAACCTAAATCTGAGCTCACTTTTTCAGAAAAATTAGAATTTGCTCTAGAGGTTCTTATCTATGCAGGGACAATTTCCTTTATTTTTTTAATTATTTATTTTTTGTATCAATTATTTTTAGTATTTTGGATTGATACCATGAATATATCAATTAAGTCAGTTTTGTATGACTATCCTGTTTTATATACGATTTATAATCACAGTAATCAAATTTTGATTATAATTTATTTGCTCGTTTTAGTCATTGTTTTATTTTGGATTGTTCGAAAAAATAGAACGACCCGCCGGTTGGCTAGTATACGCAAGTATATATCTCGAATGGCTCAGGGTGATTATCAATTGAGGATCCCTGATCAGGAGATGGGGGATTATCAGAATTTATCACAAGATGTTAATACTTTGATGGATTCAATTAATCAAGCATTTTTACAACGGAATGAGAGTGAAAAAAGTAAGGATGAATTGATTAATAATATTAGTCACGATATAAGAACTCCTTTAACATCAATTATGGGTTATTTAAATTTGATTCAAGATAAGAAAGACTTGACTGATGAACAACTTAAGGAATATATTGACCTAGTTTATGCTAAATGCCAAAATTTAAAAGGTTTGCTTGATGATTTGTTTGTATATACTTCTTCGCAGGATAGTACGGCACGAATGGATTTTCAATTTATCCCTTTAAATTTTTTCTTAGAGCAAATCCAAGCAGATTTTGATTATCAAGCCCAAAAATTAGGGATTGATCTTCAAATAGATGTTAATCCAAGTGATTTAGAAGTTTTGATTGATCCTGAAAAGATTGTTCGAGTCCTTAATAATTTGATCACAAATGCATTTAAATATGGTAAAGGGGCTCGTTATATTCGAATACAAGCAAAAAAAATATCAAATCAAGAGTATGAGTCATTGGTTAAAAGAGAGTCCTTGCATGCTTTAGATAAGGGACAACCCAGCTTTTGGTTAGAGATGGAAGTGGCTAATGATGGTCAGTTATTAGATGAAAAAGAACTTGAAAAAATATTTGAACGCTCGTATCGTTCGGATAAATCCAGAAATTCCAAAGAACCTGGCTCAGGGCTTGGCTTGGCAATTGTAAGAAATATAATTAGGTTACATAAAGGTGATGTTCATGCTTTTGTTCATGATAAGGAGCTTGTATTTCGGATTTTAATTCCGCAGTATCGATCCCGATCTAGTATTGAAAATAAGCTTACTGAATAAGTTACACTTAATTGTTTTAATCATAGAGTCTCTTTGAGTTTATGATTAATAAGTTGAGAATTTAAGAGATTTCTTGTTATAATAAAAGCAATGAATTGCTTAAGGGGAAAACTAATGAAAACTATTCAAAATTTATTAAAAGTATGTAGTTTATTGATGGTGCTTGGGGCTTATACACCTGTAATAAAAGCACAGTCTGATACAGCATATGTACCTAGACCGGCTAAGCCCTCTGAATTAAAGCAGGCTACTCAAGAACAAAGTTCTCTTCAAGAGGGAACATCAACCGAAGAAGAATCTAGTATCACATCTTCAGTCACTTCTCAACAGACTCAAACGGTTGAAGATACTCAAAATAAGACTAAAGAACCACTTTTTGAGAATGATGTAACGATTTATACATTAAATGAATTTTCAAGTGAAAAAGATTTAAAGGATTTTAAATCTTACCTTGATAAACAAGCAGCCGTAAAGGGTCAGATTAATTTAGAAGATGTATCTAAGGAAGGTCGTTTTTTATTGGCTGCTAGCTATACAGATCAAGCAGATAAAGAGACTCAAGCGATTATTTTATATCTGCCATTTTCTTATGATAGTAAGGCTGAGGCACAAAAAATGATTGATGAACAGTTAAAGATCTATCCGGATCTCTTCTTCGCTGGGGAAGTCGTTGAAAACAACGGATCTTACGATGTTGCCTTTGGCATTCGAAGTGGCGTCAATACTCAAGCTTTTTCAAATGATGTGGCTGATAAGAAGTTATTTTATAATCAATTGCGAACAACTTATTATTATCAATATCCTGAAGGACAGGAAGATCCCTATCAATCCGCGATAGAAACAGCGTTCCCTGGACAATTTGACTTTAAAACAAAGGCTGAGTCAGGTCAGGTAAAAGTGGAAATGAGTCAATTAAGTATGACTAGTCTTCAAAATGCTGAACCGTCTGAAAATGAGGGATCTAAGGGCATTCTTCAAAAGGCGATTACCTTTGTTCAAAATATTTGGAATATGATCTTAAAGTCATTCAACCAATTGGTAAATAGTGTGAGTCAGTCTAGCCTATTAACTAGCTTAGGATTGAGTGAAAGTTCGGCACCCTATGTAGTCGCAGCATTATTGGTAGGCCTTGTTTTAATTGGTTTATTACTTATTGTGATTGCAAAACGATAAATTATTGAAGAGGAGAAAATTTGATGAAAAAAACACTAAGTATTTTATTAGCATCTGCTTTACTTTTGAGTCATCTTACAACGGTATTAGCAACAGATGATAGTCAAAACAATCCAGAAGGAACAGAGGCTCCAACTACTGGCTCCACAACACCAACTGGAGATCAGAATACCGGAGACCAAACAACGGGGGATTCAAGTAAAGAAAATCAAGAATCCAGTCAGCAAAATGATAAGGGTAACTCCGAAGGAGAGAGCAAAGAGGAACCAGAGTCAAATAGCGCTGTCTCTGAAAACGAGGGATCAACGGGCGATAAGACCGATCAAAACAATAATAATTCAGGTTCGAATACGCCACCAGTAACCCCTTCAGTACCAAGACCGACCAATCCTTCAAATTACCATCCAGTAACACCGACTGTTCCAACAGACAGTCAAGAAGTGACTCATAATTCAGAAGAAACGACTCAAGAAGAAGGGGAAGTAGAGTCTTCGATTAATCTACTAGAAGGCGATTTTGTGACTTTCCATGCAAATATCTTTACTTCGGAAGCCGAAGCTGATCATTTTATGGAATTAATTGATCAAGATCCTGCGACAAAAGATCGTTTTGTGGCAGAAAAGGAAGTTGTTAGTGAAGATTTTGTCATTGTTAAAGTGACTTATGCAGAAGAAGTTGAAGAAGCTGGTCGTTTTATTATCTTCTATGTGGCCAGTGAATTCGAAACCCAAGAGGAAGCTCAACAATATTTAGATCATAACCTAAGAATTTATCCGGATATTTTTAATGCGGGTCAGGTTTTGGAATTAGAACAAGGATATGATGTTATTTTTGGTATACGACCAAAAGCAGATACTCAAGCATTAACTTATGATGAAGAAAGTTTTGAAATTGAATATAAGGCTGATCGTTTAGCTTATACGTATACTGTTGATGCTGATCCAGTAACTGGGGAATTCAATGATGAGATCCAAAAGGCAGTGACAGAAGCATTTCCGGATACTTTTGAATTTAGTCAAGTCGAGTTAGATAGTGGAAGAATCGAAGTAACAATGACACCGATTATAAAAGATCAACCAGAGGAAACAACTCAGCAAGAATAGCAATCAAATTTAGAGGTTGGACAAGTTAGGCTCCAGCCTCTAATGTTTTAATGATGTTAGATGTTACTATTAAAAAGTAGAAAAGGTCAAAGGATCGAGTCAAGAAGAAAGTAGGTAGCTTATGTCTGAACATTATTTTTCTGCTTCTCCACATTCTAAAGAGAATACTCAGTTGATTACAACTCGTATTGGGTCTTTTGAGATGGAATTTCTAACAGATGCGGGTGTTTTCTCAAAACATCGAGTGGACTTTGGTTCGCGTGTGTTAGTTGAAAGTTTTTTAGACTCCATAGATTATAAAGTTTTCAAAGGAGAATCAATCAAGGTTCTTGAATTAGGATCTGGCTATGGGCCAATTATTCTTTCTTTGGCGAAAGCTCTTCCATCAGCGAAATTAAGCGGATTAGAGCTTAATCAAAGGGCAGTGGCATTATCGATTCAAAATGCTTTCTTAAATCATGTGACGAATGTGTCTTTTGAATCGATGGACGTCTGTCAGTTGAATTTAACGGAAAATTATGACCTGATCTTTACAAATCCACCCATTCGAGCTGGAAAGCAAGTAGTTCATACTTTTGTTGATAAAGCAATCAATGGGTTAAAAAAAGGAGGCCAGCTGTGGTTGGTTATCCAAAAGAAACAAGGGGCTCCTTCTTTGGTTAGTTACATGAAAGAGCAGTTTAGTCAGGTTGAGCGGGTTAACCTAGAAAAAGGTTATTGGGTAATAAAGGCTGAAAAAAGTAATTAGTTCGTAGAAGGAGTCTTGACTTTTTTCTATAAACAAGTATAATATATGTCGCAATACGTGGCAGTAAAATAAGAAATCTGGGTCGAAATATTGTCCGATCAAAGATTTTAATGAAAAATAAAGCAAAAGATGAGGTTGAAACAGACCATTGAATATCTTTTGTCTTTTTTTTGCCTAAAAAAGCCTAAAAAAATGACATGTAACATAATCTTAATAGTTTGTCATAGGAAATTAACATTGTGTTTATCAAGGTAAAAGGCGGACGTTTGCGGAATAAATAAGAGGGGTGAACAGCGTGTATCATCATCATCACATGGTTCAATATGGCACAAAGGCTCAAAGACGTTCTTATGCACGAATTGACGAAGTGCTAGAAATTCCAGATTTGATTGAGATTCAAACAAATTCTTATCAATGGTTCTTAGATGAAGGTTTGAAGAATATGTTGGAAGATATTTCACCAATTATCGACCACAGCGAAAAACTACAATTATATTTTCATGATTATTCTTTCCAAGAACCTAAATATACAGTAGAAGAAGCACGAGCACATGATGCTAATTATTCAAGACCGATTTATGTTAATTTAAGATTGGTTAATCAAGAAACGGGTGAAGTGAAGGAACAGGAAGTTTTCTTCGGTGATTTACCGATCATGACGGACATGGGAACGTTTATTATTAATGGGGCTGAACGGGTTATTGTTTCGCAGTTAGTTCGTTCACCAGGTGTTTATTTCCATGATAAAGTGGATAAAAAGGCAAGACACACCTATACGTCAACAGTTATTCCTAATCGTGGAGCTTGGCTAGAATTTGAAACGGATGCGAAAGGTATTTCCTATGTACGGATTGATCGGACACGTAAGTTGCCGATTACAGCTATGATGCGAGCTTTAGGTTTTGGGGAAGACGATGAAATAGTGGATATTCTGTCTGAAACTCAATTATTGAATGATACTTTAATTAAGGATGTTCATAAAAATATTGCTGATTCGCGAGTCGAAGAAGCCTTGAAAGATATTTATGAGCGACTACGTCCAGGAGAACCTAAAACAGCAGAATCCTCGCGGAATTTATTGAACGCACGTTTCTTCGATCCACGTCGTTATGACTTAGCAGAAGTAGGGCGTTACAAGATTAATAAAAAGCTAGATCTCACTAAGCGGTTAGCTGGATTGACTTTAGCGGAAACTTTGGCAGATCCAGATACAGGTGAGGTTATTTTACAAGAAGGTACTGAATTAACGGCTGATAGTCTTGCAATCTTAAGGCCTCATCTTGAGAATGGCTTAAATGTCTTTACTTATACTCCATCACCTGAAGGAGTGGTTGGTGAACCCGTTGATCTTCAAGTAATTAAAGTTTATTCGCCAATTGATCCAGAAAGAGTCATTAATATTGTAGGTAATGCTAACCTCGAAAAGGTTTATCATTTAACACCAGCAGACATCATTGCTTCCATGAACTATTATTTATTATTAGATGAAAAAATTGGAACCACGGATGATATTGATCACCTAGGTAATCGTCGTATTCGTTCGGTAGGAGAATTATTACAGACACAGTTTAGAATTGGTTTGTCGCGTATGGAACGAGTAGTTAAAGAGAGAATGTCTTTACAGGATGTTTCGACAATGACCCCTCAGCAATTAATAAATATTCGTCCAGTTGTAGCAGCGATCAAGGAATTCTTTGGATCTTCTCAATTGTCACAATTTATGGATCAAACCAATCCATTGAGTGAGTTAACGAATAAGCGACGTCTATCCGCTTTAGGTCCAGGTGGTTTAACGAGAGATCGTGCGGGTTATGAAGTGCGAGATGTTCACTATTCTCACTACGGCCGCATGTGTCCAATTGAGACTCCAGAAGGGCCTAACATTGGACTAATCAACTCCTTATCAACTTTTGCAAAAATTAATAAGTATGGATTCATTGAAACCCCTTATCGAAAGGTAGATAAAGAAGCACAAGTTGTTACGGAAGAAATCGAATATTTATCAGCGGATGAAGAAGATCTATACACTATCGCACAAGCAAACTCGCCATTGAATGATGATGGTTCTTTTGCTAGCGAAACCGTTATGGCTCGTTTTAAAGATCAAAACTTAGAGGTAAAAGTATCAACCGTTGATTATATGGACGTATCGCCAAAACAAGTAGTTGCTGTTGCGACAGCACATATCCCATTCTTAGAAAATGATGACTCTAACCGGGCTCTGATGGGAGCGAACATGCAGCGTCAGGCTGTTCCGTTAATTAATCCTCAATCGCCGATTGTTGGTACAGGGATTGAGTATAAAGCAGCTCATGACTCTGGAGCAGCTTTAACCTGTAAGCGTGGCGGACGGGTTGTCTATGTGGATGCTAATCGCGTAGATATTCAGTTAGAAGATGGTTCGATTGATCAATATCGTTTAACTAAGTTCGCAAGATCCAACGCGGGAACTTGTTACAATCAACGACCTATTGTTAAGTTGGGCGAAGAGGTGGCGGATAAGGAAATCCTAGCAGATGGTCCTTCGATGCAGAACGGAGAAATGGCTCTAGGACAAAATCCTTTAGTCGCCTTTATGACTTGGGACGGTTATAACTATGAGGACGCGGTAATTATGTCTGAACGCTTGGTTAAAGATGATGTTTATACCTCGATTCATATTGAAGAATATGAGTCAGAATCACGAGATACTAAGTTAGGTCCTGAGGAAATTACTCGTGAGATTCCAAACGTAGGTGAAGATGCCCTTAAATATTTAGATAAAGATGGAATTATCACCGTGGGAGCTGAAGTTCGTGATGGGGATATTCTAGTTGGTAAAGTGACACCAAAAGGAATGACCGAATTGTCGGCTGAAGAACGCCTGCTACATGCTATTTTTGGTGAAAAAGCGAGAGAGGTTCGAGATACTTCCTTACGAGTACCTCACGGTGGTGGCGGAATTGTTCATGATGTTAAGATCTTTACACGGGAAAATGGCGATGAACTTTCACCAGGTGTTAATAAGCTAGTGCGTGTTTATATTGTTCAAAAACGTAAGATTCAGGTAGGAGATAAGATGGCTGGGCGGCACGGAAATAAAGGGGTTGTCTCTTTAATCTTGCCAGAAGAAGATATGCCATTCTTACCAGATGGGACACCTGTCGATATTATGTTAAATCCTTTAGGGGTTCCTTCACGGATGAATATTGGACAAGTTTTTGAATTGCATCTAGGAATGGCTGGTCGTCAGCTCGGATTAAAGATGGCAACACCAGTCTTTGATGGAGCTAGAGAAGAAGACGTTTGGGATACAGTGAAAGAAGCAGGCTTAGATCATGATGCTAAGACGATTCTTTATGATGGACGTACAGGTCAGCCTTTTGATCGTAAGGTTTCCGTAGGTGTTATGTACATGATGAAATTAGCACACATGGTCGATGATAAATTGCATGCTCGTTCAACTGGACCTTACTCTCTAGTAACCCAACAACCACTAGGAGGAAAAGCTCAATTTGGTGGACAAAGGTTTGGAGAGATGGAAGTCTGGGCATTAGAAGCGTATGGAGCTTCCTACACCCTTCAAGAAATTCTGACTTATAAGTCAGATGACGTGGTGGGTCGTGTGAAGACCTATGAATCAATTGTTAAGGGAGAGGCTATCCCACAACCTGGTGTACCAGAATCCTTCAGGGTTTTAGTTAAGGAATTACAAGCTTTAGCTCTAGACCTTAAAGTCCTAGATCAAGCTGGAGAAGAAATCGAATTACTTGATGACGAAGATGAACAAGATGTGATTAATTACAATGCTTTGGATCGTTATAAAGAAGATCAAAAGGCGGCTGACAGTATGAATCAAGATCAGGAAGATAGTAGAGATAATGAAGAGCCTGTGATTGAAAGCAGCAATTCGGCTGGTGAAGAGTTATAGAACATTGGTGTTGTATAAGAAGGATAAGACAGATAGAAGTAGATAGAGTGATTCAAGCCAATCAAGAAGGAGGTCGGCCCTTTGATAGATGTAAATAAATTTGACTCCATGGAAATTGGACTCGCATCCCCAGAAAAGATCCGGTCATGGTCATATGGAGAAGTCAAAAAACCAGAAACAATTAATTATCGAACTTTAAAGCCTGAAAAAGACGGGTTGTTCTGCGAACGAATTTTTGGTCCTACTAAGGATTGGGAATGTGCTTGTGGTAAGTTAAAACGAGTAAGATATAAAGGGCGTGTGTGTGATCGATGTGGCGTCGAAGTAACCCGTGCTAAAGTTAGACGTGAGAGAATGGGGCATATTGAGTTGGCTGCCCCCGTCACTCATGTATGGTATTTTAAAGGAATCCCAAGTCGTATCGGACTAATCTTGGATATGAGTCCGAGACTTTTAGAAGAAGTCATTTACTTTGCTTCATATATTGTGATAGATGCAGGCGATACCGACTTGGAAGTTAAATCATTGTTAACAGAAAGTCAGTATCGTGAGAAGAAAAGAGAGTATGGTAATCGTTTCTATGCAAAAATGGGTGCAGAGGCGATTAAAGAGTTGCTTCAATCGGTAGATGTGGCAGAAGAAGTAGCCGTTTTAAGAGAAGAGTTGAAGACTGCAAAAGGTCAAAAAAGAACGCGAGCTATTCGTCGTTTAGATATCCTTAATGCCTTTTTAGAGTCTGGTAATAAACCAGAATGGATGGTACTCGATGTTTTACCTGTTATTCCACCCGATTTACGGCCGATGGTTCAATTAGAAGGGGGTCGTTTTGCGACTTCTGACTTAAATGACTTATACCGTCGTGTAATTAATCGTAATAATCGACTTAAACGGTTATTAGATTTAGGAGCACCAAGCATTATTGTTCAAAACGAAAAACGGATGCTTCAAGAAGCTGTTGACGCGTTGATCGATAATGGCCGTCGCGGAAGAGCGGTAACAGGGCCAGGTAATCGTCCACTTAAATCGCTATCGCATATGTTAAAAGGTAAGCAAGGACGCTTCCGTCAAAACTTGCTAGGTAAGCGGGTAGATTATTCAGGTCGTTCAGTTATCGTAGTAGGACCTTCCTTGAAAATGTATCAATGTGGAGTTCCAAAGGAAATGGCTATTGAATTGTTTAAGCCATTTGTGATGAAAGAATTAGTTGAGCGCGAAATTGCTAGCAATGTAAAAAATGCTAAGCGAATGATTGAGACGCAAAATGATGCAATTTGGCCCGTTATTGAAGAAGTGATTCAGGAACATCCGGTTTTACTTAACCGCGCACCTACCCTGCACCGTTTAGGAATTCAAGCCTTCGAACCTGTGCTAGTAGAGGGGAAGGCAATACGTTTACATCCGTTGGCTTGTGAAGCGTATAATGCCGACTTCGATGGGGACCAAATGGCAATTCATGTGCCTTTATCTGAAGAGGCCCAAGCAGAAGCACGCTTATTGATGCTGGGCGCGCACCACATCTTAAATCCAAAAGATGGAAAACCAGTAGTAACCCCTTCACAAGATATGGTTTTGGGGAATTATTATTTAACCATTGAAGAGGCTGGTCGTGTTGGAGAAGGGATGATTTTAAGTTCGGTTTCTGAAGCAGAAACAGCTTATGAAAATGGTTATGTTCATCTTCATACTCGGGTTGCAATTCCAGCTAAGAATTTAAAAGACAAACCGTTTACAGATTGGCAAAAAGAAAGAATGATGGTTACAACTGTCGGTAAATTATTCTTTAATCAAATTATGCCTGACAGTTTCCCTTACTTAAATGAGCCTTCCAATGAGAACTTAACTAATAAGACTCCCGATAAGTACTTCTTAGAACCGGGAACTAACGTACCAGAGGCGATAGCAGCGATGGATACGGTAGCGCCATTTAAGAAAAAAGACCTTGGAAAGATTATTGCCGAAGTCTTTAAACGATTTAAAGTTACCGAGACATCTAATATGCTCGACAAATTAAAAAATCTTGGTTATAAATACTCGACTCGCTCTGGTATTACGGTGGGTGTTGCCGATGTATTGAGACTTGAATCAAAACCTGAAATTCTTGAAAAAGCCCACAGTCGTGTAGATGATATTACCAAGATGCGTCGTAGAGGGCTTTTAACGGAAGACGAACGTTATCAACAAGTTATTCGCACTTGGGAAGAAGCTAAAGATCATATTCAAAAGGATCTACAAGACAGCCTACCAAGATTGAATCCAATCTTTATGATGTCAGACTCAGGAGCTCGTGGTAACATTTCTAACTTTACTCAGCTAGCTGGTATGCGTGGTAACATGGCTGCACCTTCTGGAAAGATCATTGAATTGCCGATTACCTCTAACTTCCGTGAGGGTCTCAATGTTATGGAGATGTTTATTTCAACTCACGGAGCTAGAAAAGGAATGACGGATACGGCTTTGAAGACGGCTGACTCAGGATACTTAACTCGTCGGTTGGTTGATGTTGCTCAAGATGTCATTATTCGTGAAGAAGACTGTGGAACAGATCGTGGTGTAGAAATCCGTGAAATATCTGATGGTAATTCGATCATTGAATCACTAGAAGAAAGGTTACAAGGACGATATGCGCATAAGACAGTTTTCCATCCTGAAACAGGTGAAGTACTCGTAAATGCGAATGAATTTATTAGCGATGAAAAAGCAGCTATGATTGTGAATGCAGGCGTTAAATCCGTGACGATTCGTTCAGTATTTACTTGTAATACGGATCATGGTGTATGTAAACATTGTTATGGACGAAACTTGGCAACGGGTGATGAAGTAGAGGTTGGCGAAGCTGTCGGAACAATTGCAGCTCAGTCAATCGGTGAGCCGGGTACTCAATTAACTATGAGAACGTTCCATACGGGTGGTGTTGCTGGTGGTGGAGATATCACTCAAGGTTTACCACGGATTCAGGAAATTTTTGAAGCTAGAATTCCTAAGGGTCAAGCAACGATTACTGAAGTTGCAGGAACGGTCACTTCCATTGAAGAAAAATCCAGTGAACGTCTAAAAGAAATTACTGTCTCAGGTAAAACAGATGAACGTAGTTATAAAGTTCCATATAAAGCACGTCTAAAAGTAGCCGAAGGGGATTATGTTGAAAGAGGTCAGGCTTTAACTGAAGGTTCGATTGATCCGAAAGAATTATTAGCTGTCACTGATGTACTAACTGTAGAAAAATATTTGATGCGTGAAGTACAATCAGTTTATCGTGGACAAGGGGTAGAAATTGGTGACAAGCACGTTGAAGTAATGGTTCGACAAATGCTTCGAAAAGTTAGAGTGATGGATCCTGGATCCACACAGATTTTACCAGGAGCATTAATGGATATTGCAGACTTTGCCAAAGCCAATAAGGAAACAGTAACAATTGGTGAAACGCCAGCTACTGCACGTCCGGTATTACTGGGAATTACGAAGGCAGCTTTGGAAACAAAATCATTTATTTCTGCTGCATCCTTCCAAGAAACAACAAGGGTCTTAACAGATGCTGCAATCCGTGGAGATAGAGATTATCTAATTGGATTGAAAGAAAATGTGATTATTGGTAAATTAATTCCAGCAGGTACAGGTATGTCCTATTATCGTGATTTAGGAATTAAAACGGAAATGGATACTAAACCACAACCTGTCCCAGAAGAAGGAAATCAAGAAGATCCAGATGAAGAAAGCAATCAAGAAGAACCCCAACAAATGAAATAAGCGTTTAAAAAGCCCACAGAATTGAAAGTTCTGTGGGCTTAATTTAATAGTTGCCATAAAATTATAAAAGAAAGAATTAAAAATGGGATGAATGGAATAATTCGCAATTTATTCAAAAAGGCGTAGAGAAGTCCTGAAGAGGCAGCTAAAAAAATGAACAGAGGAAAAGAAGTGATTGGTAGAAATAGGCAGCTGATAAAAATGAATTTAATATCTGCTCCTCCAATAACCTGGTGAAAAAAAGAAAAAAGACCGATAAAGATCAAGAGAAGAACAAGAAGAGTCGAATATGAAATAACATGATACTGTTGGTTATAGAACACACCTAAAATAAAAAATATAAGAAACAAGAAATCAGGTACCCACCTTTGCGAAAAATCATAGCAAACCATAAAGAAGAAAATTGAAAAAAGACTGACAGAAAATAGAAGATGGTTTAAATCAAAAAGAATAAGAAATAAGATACCAGCGAATAATTCGGTATAGAAATAATGAATAGATATTGGGGAACGGCAGTAACGACATTTTCCTTGATTTGTAATATAAGAAATAACAGGCCATAAATCATAGATACCCAATGTATGATGACAATGATCGCAAGTTGATCGTCTCTTCAACAACCACTCAAAAGAATTTCTGTGAGAAAACATACAGAAAAGAAAAGAGCCTAAGACTGCTCCGAAATATGCAATTAGTAGATGCACTTAAATCACCTCATATACAAGATATAAAAATAAGCTAAAAATGCGTTAAAAGTGTTGACAAGCAGAGTGGATCCATGCT